>CAMHEL010000047.1 GCA_946184125.1 uncultured Prevotellaceae bacterium | reverse complement strand
TAGACTTTAGACACTAGACTTTAGACACTAGACTTTAGACACTAGACTTTAGACACTAGACTTTAGACAAAGCCATCGCCCTGAGTCCACAAAGCAAATGTCTAAACTCCCAAACTCCTAAACTCCTAAACTCCCCAAAAAGAAACTCCTAAACTCCCCAAAAAGAAACTCCTAAACTCCCAAACTCCCAAAAAATCCAATTCCCCCAAAGCCATAAAGCATACGTCTAAACTCCTAAACTACTAAACTCCTAAACTCCCTCCAAATCTCCAATTCTCCTAAACTCCCAATCTCCTAAACTCCCCCAAAAGCCAACTCCCAAACTCCTATCAATAATAAAAGAACCAACTTATACTATACATTATGCAAGCCATTATCTTAGCAGCAGGCATGGGCCGCCGGCTGGGCGAATACACCAAAGACAACACTAAATGCATGGTGGAAGTCAATGGCACCAAACTCATTGACAGAATGCTGGGCCAACTGGCATCGCTCAACCTCAACAAAGTAATCATCGTTGTGGGCTATCAGGGCGAGAAACTCATCCAGCACATAGGAAACCGGTATGAAGGGAAACTCCGCATAGAGTATGTGAACAACCCCGTCTTCGACAAGACCAACAACATCTACTCCCTTGCACTGGCCAAGGACGCGCTGGAAAGCGACGACACCCTCCTGCTGGAAAGCGACCTCATACTCAACGACCATCTCTTCGAACTCATCTCCTCTTCGCCGATGCGCAACATCGCCCTTGTGGCAAAATATGAAAGTTGGATGGACGGCACGATGGTGAGACTCGACGACGACAACAACATCGTCAGCTTCATCCCCAAGAGTGCTTTCAAATACAAGGAAATAAGCACTTATTACAAGACGGTCAACATCTACAAATTCAGCAAGGAATTCTCACGCGACAAGTACATCCCCTTTCTTGAAGCCTACTGCAAGGCCATGGGCAACAACGAATACTACGAGAATGTGCTCAGCATCCTCTCCTACCTCAACAGCCATGTGCTGAAAGCCCTGCCCATCGGCGACGAGAAATGGTATGAAATAGACGACAAGCAGGACCTTGACATCGCCGAGGCCCTCTTTGCCGACGAGAAAGACCTTCTCAAGAAATACTACGGACGCTATGGCGGTTACTGGCGCTTCCCGAAAATGCTCGACTACTGTTACCTGGTCAACCCCTATTTCCCCAGTCCGAGACTGATGGAAGAGATGAGCGCCAATTTCAACACCCTGCTCACGCAGTATCCTTCGGGCATGAAGGTCAACACCCTGCTCGCCAGCAAGTGTTTCGGAGTGAGCGAGGAGTATATCGTGCCAGGCAACGGGGCTGCCGAACTCATCAAAGTCCTTCTCGAAAAGACGGATAAGAAACTGGGCATAGTGCGACCCACGTTCGAGGAATACCCCAACAGATATGCCTCCGACCTTGAGGTATGCTACGTGCCCGACAACGACGAATACCGCTACAGCGCTGCCGACCTCATGGCCTTTTTCGGCAAGCATCCCGTAAGCACACTTGTCCTCATCAATCCCGACAACCCATCAGGAAACTACATCCCCATTGACGACATACGGACACTGGCCGGCTGGTGCGAGCAGCAGGGCACCCGCCTTGTGGTTGACGAGAGTTTTGTGGACTTCAGCGATGACTATCGCCACAGCAGCCTCCTGCATGACGACCTGCTCGAGGCCTATCCACACCTTGTGGTGATGAAGAGCATATCAAAGTCATACGGCATCCCGGGCATCAGGCTCGGCGTGCTTGCCTCTGCCGACACCTCGCTCATAGCCGACATCAAAAAGACGGTCTCCATCTGGAACCTCAACTCTTTCGCTGAATATTTCATGCAGATATTCACCAAATATGAAGCCGACTACCACAGGGCATGCGAGAGGTTCATTGAGGAGCGCCGAGACTTTTACGAGGCACTCAGCAGCATCAGTTTCATGCGGGTGATGCCATCGCAAGCCAACTACTTCCTCTGTGAGATACGCCCCCCACTCACTGCAAGGGCCGTGGTGCTCACGCTGCTGAGAAAGCACAACATACTCACACGCGACTGCAGCGACAAGAAAGGCCTTGATGGGAAGCAATACATGCGCATCGCCATAAGAAGCCATGAGGACAACACCCGACTGGCCAATGCCCTCAGAGAATTGGACAAAACGCTGAAACCATGAGAATCTGCATCTGCGGCGGCGGCAACATCGGTCATGTGATGGCAGGATTTCTCGCCGCAAAAAACGACCATGAAATCTGCCTACTCACCACCCGGCCCGAAAGATGGTCGGAAGAGATTGAGGTGACCGACTGCCATGGCCACATTTTCCTCGGTCGCCCCGCCCTCATCACCTCCTCTCCCCGTGAGGCTGTGAGCCATGCCGACGTGGTGATGCTGTGCCTGCCGGGGTTCGCCATACACGACGTGCTGCAAGGCATCTGTCCCTGGCTGAGCCCCACGGCATGGGTCGGGACAGCGGTGTCGAGCACTGGTTTCTTCTTCGAAGCCATGAGCCTGCTCCCCCCGTCACAACCTCTGTTTGGCTTCCAGCGCGTACCCTTCATCAGCAGGATTTCAGAATATGGGCACAAAGCCGAACTGAAAGGCTACAAAGACAGCCTGAGCATGGCAGTGGAGCACATGGACGACAAAGCACAAGTGAAGGCATTCTGGGAGAAGGCACTCTGCACCCCCGTCAAGTTACTGGGAAGCTACTACGAGGTGAGCCTGTCGAACAGCAATCCCCTGCTCCATCCCTCACGCCTCTACTCGCTCTGGAAAGACTGGGAGCCCGGCGTCAGCTATGAGAAAGAGATACTGTTTTATGAAGAGTGGAGCGACACCGCCTCCGAACTGCTCATCGCTATGGATGACGAGCTCCAGCAACTTCTCGACCTTCTCCCCGTAGCCAAAGGAAGCATACCAACCATACTTGACTACTACGAGAGTCACGACGCCCGGTCGCTGACGGAAAAAATCAGGAGCATCAAGGCATTCAAAGGCATCAAGGCTCCCATGACAGAAAGGGGCGGAGCCTTCGTGCCCGATTTCACCAACCGCTATTTCACAGAGGATATCCCCTATGGGATGCGCTTCATCGTAGAAACCGCCCAGAAGCATGGCCATCCCATCCCCGTGACGCAGAAAATCTTCGACTGGGGAATGGCACACATAGCCACGAAGGAGAACTGACCGCACCTCACCACCATCATCCATCCATGACCAACGATGAACTGAGAGCCAAATTCAATCCTGATGGCTCCGACCTCCGGAAACTCCAGCTGCGGATGCTCTCCATCCTGGAGGAAATCGACAAAATCTGCCGCGCCAACAACATCGACTACTGGTTGACCGGCGGCACCCTCATCGGTGCCATCCGGCACGGCGGTTTCATCCCATGGGATGATGACATCGACATCAAGATGACCTGGGAGGGATACAAGAAGTTTCTGGAGATTGCCCCCAAGCACCTCCCTCCCCACCTCGTCATCCAGAATCACGACAGCGACAAATACTACTTTTTCAGGTTTGGCAAGGTGAGAGACACCCGTTCAAAAATCATTGAACTGACGCGAGTGGACAAGTTCTACAAATACCGAGGAGCCTTTGTCGATATCTTCCCCTGTGGTTCCTACAGCAGCAAGACCCTCTACGCCATAGCGTGGTTTCTACAGCTCAACTGCCTGATCCGTCCCGCCAAATACTTTCCCTGGAAGTGGTTTCACACCCTACTCATCGGCGTCTACCACATCGTCGGTTTCATCTACGGTGTCTTCAGCAAGATAGAAAAGCTCAGGCACAGCAAAGGCGTGCTGAACACCTATGGAACCCATAACAAATACACCGACATACCCGAAGACAGTGTCTTCCCTGTCAAGGACATCATGTTCGAGGGCAAGCGGTTCCTCGGTCCAGCCGACCCCGACCGCTACCTCAGGTTGTTCTACGGCGACTACATGCAAGTGCCCGACTTGGACAAGATAGAGACCCATGCACTCAAAATAGAACTCGATTAATGATGAAAATCGTTGTCACCGGCACACGAGGCATACCCCAGATCATGGGTGGCGTGGAGACCCATTGCGAGGAATTGTTTCCCCGTCTTGCCAAGATGGGCTACGACGTCACCGTGATACGCCGCAACTGGTATGCCCACGACGGCCTGAAAGAATGGAAAGGCGTGAAACTGGTTGACCTCAGTGCCCCGAAGAAGAAGAGTTTCGAGGCCATCGTCCATACGTTCAAGGCCGTCTTGAATGCCAGAAGACACCACGCCGACATCATCCATATCCATGCCATAGGCCCTGCGTTGCTCACGCCACTGGCACGTCTGCTGGGATTGAAAGTGGTGTTTACGCATCATGGGCCCGACTACGACCGCGACAAGTGGGGATATGCCGCCAAGACGATGCTGAAACTGGGTGAGCGCCTGGGTGCACGCTATGCCAACGAGGTGATTGTGATATCCGATGTCATCAAGAACATCCTGGCAGAGAAATATCACCGCACCGACACACATCTTATATATAATGGTGTGCCGACACCCAATGCGACAGACTATCCCGAGTATTTCAAGGAGTTGGGCATAGAAAAGGGCAGCTATATCCTGGCCATGTGCCGTTTCGTGCCCGAGAAGAAACTGGACCATCTGGTAGCAGCATACCAACAGCTTCTCTCGAAAGGCGAGACACAAGGCATCAGATTAGTTCTTGCCGGCGACGCCGATTTCGAGGACAGTTACTCCAGACGCCTGAAATCAGAGGCCCGTGCCTGTGGTGCGGTGCTCACAGGTTTTGTGAAAGGCAGGAAACTGCAGGCATTGCTCACCGGAGCACGCTGCTTCGTGCTGCCCTCCTCGCATGAGGGCCTGCCCATCGCCCTTCTCGAAGCCATGGGCTATGGCTTGCCCGCCATTGTCAGCGACATACCAGCCAACCTCGAAGTGGGGCTGCCGGCTGAGTGTTATTTTCCTTTAGGCGACATCGACGCTCTCGCAGCACGTTTGGCCGCCAACATCAGCGGCGAGTATCATCATGTGGACTACGACATGTCGAAATACGACTGGGATGTCATTGCCCGCCAGGTGTCGCAGGTTTACCAATCAACAAACAAGAAACGATGAAGGTCAGCATTTTCGGATTAGGATATGTGGGCTGCGTGGGTGCTGCCTGTCTCTCGAAACTGGGCCACACCGTCGTAGGCGTGGACATCAACGAGAACAAGGTGCGCCTCATCAACGAGGGCAAGCCCACCATCATCGAGGAGGACATCGCAGAACTATGTGCCGAGGCTCATGCCTCGGGCCGCATGCGCGCCACCACCAATGCCGCCGAAGCCGTGGCGGCATCGGAACTGTCGCTCATCGTCGTAGGCACGCCATCGAGCAAGGACGGGCACCTCGACCTCAGCTACATCTTCACGGTAGCCGGACGCATCGGCAGGGCACTGAGAGACAAGGAGCAATTTCATGTGGTGGCCATCCGCTCCACCGTGCTCCCGGGCACCAACGAGCGCGTGTGCCAAATCATAGAACAGGAGAGCGGCAAACGACGCGGCACCGACTTCGCCGTGGTCAGCAATCCCGAGTTCCTGCGCGAGGGGACGAGTGTGCGCGACTTCTTCCATCCTCCCCTCACCCTCGTAGGCACCGACAACAAGCGTGCCGAAAACATGATGCGCGAACTGTACAAGGACATTGAAGCAGAGTTCATCGTCGCCGACATCAAGGTGGCGGAAATCATGAAATACATCAACAACACCTACCATGCGCTGAAAATCGTCTTCGCCAACGAGGTGGGCAACATCTGCAAGCAGCTGGACATCGACAGTCACCAAGTGATGGAGATTTTCTGCAAAGACCACCAGCTCAACATCTCCCCCTACTATTTCAAACCAGGTTTTGCCTACGGCGGTTCCTGTCTGCCGAAGGACATGAAAGCCCTGCGGACACTGGCACACTCACTCGACGTGGACGTCCCGGTGATAGAGAGCATCCATCCCAGCAACGAGCGGCAGAAAGAACATGCGCTGGAGACCATCCTCTCGAAAGGGAAACGGAAAATCGGCATCCTCGGCCTCAGTTTCAAAGCGGGCACCGACGACCTGCGCTTCTCGCCCATCGTCGATGTGGTGGAGCGGCTCCTGGGCAAAGGCTGCGAGATACGCATCTACGACAAGAACGTGATTGTCAGTGAACTCACCGGCACGAACAAGGACTTCATCATGGCGAAGATTCCCCACCTTCAGCACTTTCTGACCTCCGACCTCGCAGCGGTGTGCAGCCAGTCGGACTTGCTTGTTGTAGCCAACAAAGAGAGGGAATTCGACGACCTGCTCACCCAGTATCCTCAGAAAGTCATCATCGACTTGGTGAGGCAGTGGAGCGAGGTGAACTACGACGGCTATTACGAGGGACTGTCGTGGGGCGACATCAACCTCAACAGCGAGGCGCAGCACCAGCCCGTCATCCCCGACTTCCTGCTCCCCGACTACTGAGCCACCACCTGAACATGAAACGCAGAATACTGATTATCGTGGAGAACCTGCCCGTGCCGTTCGACACGCGTGTGTGGCAGGAAGCCACCACTTTGGCAGGCCATGGCTACGAGGTGTCGGTCATCTGTCCCAAGGGCAAAGGCTATGAAAAAGACTACGAGCAACTGCAGGGGGTGCACATCCACCGTCATGACTTGCCGCCCGAGGGCAATGGAGCCATCGGCTACGCCCGTGAGTACTTCTGCGCCCTGCTTTCCGAGTTCCGCCTTGCCCGACGCATTTTCAAGGAGCGCGGTTTCGACGTCATCCATGGCTGCAACCCTCCCGACGACATCTACATGGTGGCGAGGTGGTTCGAGAACAAGGGGGTGGACTATGTGTTCGACCATCACGACATCTGCCCAGAACTATTCGAGGCCAAATTCGGCAAGACATCGGGCCTGCTCTACCGCAGCCAGCTGTGGCTTGAGCGCCAGACCTACCGCCACTGTACCTTCGCCTTCGTCACCAACGAGAGCTACAAACGCATCGCCATCGAGCGAGGAGGCATGAAGGAGGAGGATGTCATCGTGCTCCGCAGCGGTCCCAGGCTGGAACGCATGCGCATCACGCCCCCCAAACCCGAAATCAAGCGCGGACGGCGTTTCATGGTGGGCTATGTAGGCGTCATCGGACAGCAGGAAGGCATCGAGTACCTGCTCGAGGCGGCTCGTCACATCCGCGACGTGATGGGCCGCGACGACATCTTCTGGGGTATCGTCGGCGGTGGCCCTCATCTGGAGGCGCTGCGCCACAAATGCCACGACATGGGGCTCGACAACATCGTGGAGTTCACGGGTCGTGTCAGCGACGAGGTGCTGCTCGACTACCTCAACACAGCCGATGTGTGTGTTAATTCCGACGAATACAATACCATGAACGACAAGAGCACGATGAACAAGATACTGGAATACATGGCACTGGGAAAACCCATCGTTCAGTTCGACCTCACCGAGGGCCGCTATTCCGCCCAGGAGGCCTCGCTCTATGCACGCCCCAACGATGCAGAGGACATGGCACGAAAAATAACGCAACTTCTCGACGACGAGCCTCTGCGCCATCGAATGTCTGTCTTCGGCCGACAGCGTATCGTCGAAGAACTCAGCTGGGAGCACACCAGCAAGACACTCCTTGATGCCTATGACCGCTATTTCAAAAAACGTGAAGAAAGCAAAATCACAAAACACCTATAAGTAATGAAGAATATCATCATCGCCGCGGGCTATGCCACCCGCCTCTACCCGCTGACAGAGAATTTTCCCAAACCGCTGTTGAAAATCGGGCAGCGCTCGATACTGGAGCGTATGCTCGACGACATCGACCTCATCGACGACATCGACGAACATATCATCGTCACCAATCACAAGTTCGCTCCCATCTTCGAAGAATGGCTCGCAGGCGTTGCCTACAAGAAACCCATCCGCATCATCGACGACGGCACATCGAGCAACGATACCCGCCTGGGTGCCGTTCGCGACTTGTTGCTGGCCATCAGCCAATGCCAGGTCGACGATGACATCATGGTGCTTGCAGCCGACAACATTCTCGACTTCTCCTTCCAGGGCTTCGTCGATTTCTTCCACAAAAAGGGGTCGTCGGTCATCATGTGCTATCATGAGCCCGAACTGAAACGCCTCCAGCGTACTGGAGTGATAGCCGTGGACGACACCATGCGCGTCCTCGAAATGCAGGAGAAGCCACAGGTGCCCGTGTCGGAACTGGCTGTCCCGCCCTTCTACATCTACCGCCGGAGCGACCTGCCGCTTATCAAAGACTGCCTTGCCCATGGCTGTGGCTTCGATGCCCCAGGCAACCTTGCCCATTACTTGGTGGATGTCACAACCATCCATGCCTGGCCCATGCCGGGAAGCCGCTACGACATCGGTTCGCTCGACAGCTACAAAGAAGCCCAAGAACTCTTCGGATAAGTTCTGCATAAGGTGTGTTCTATTAATTCTGATTTTTATGAGGTGGCATTTCTATACATTACATTTCGGTCACTTTTCGCTTTTATTCGGTGCAAAGTGTCAAGCCTCATCGGTCGTGTAGCCCGCTACACTCCCTCTTCAGCTTACACTTTGCCCTCGACTAAAAGTCGAAAATCGCCTCGACATAATTAATAGAACCCACCTAAATAAAATCGGGAAAAAACTGATCAAGAACACAACCGATAATTCATCTGAAAAGCAATCCGCCCCATCCTTTTTTTGAGGGATGTGGCGGATTGCTTTTTCATTAAGGTGGGGCAGGCATTAGCCCCGTAGCTTACTCAACAGGGTGATAGTTGTCGCGCTCGCCTGCAATATAGGCTTTGCCGTCCTGTACGAGATACACGCCAAGGTCCATGAAATACCCAGTGAGTTGCATCTGCTGAAGTTGCTCAAGTGCCTGTTCGGGCTCAGCGAACACCTTTGCCTTTGCAATGTCGTTGCAGAATGACATCTGCTTCTCGTCTTTGTCGAATACCGACACCCACTCGTTCTTCTCTCTGTCGCCGATTACAAAAATACGTTCCATTGTCTTGCTTTTTAGGTTGGGTTGAAAATTTACGAGAGCAAAGGTACAGTGTTTTCATCATGATTGACCACTTTTCCACCATTTTTTCGACGTTAACGTTTGCAGCAAAAAGGAGGCGGGCTCTCCTGTTGTGTGCCTTGACACACAAGAGGGAGCCCGCCCTTTAGGATAAGTACAATATCATGAATTGTAGTCATACCACCTCTTGAAGGCTATCTTAAACCTCTCCTGAAGGCGATGGTATGTCGTATCGATGTTCTGTGGCTTGTCGCCGACGTCCTCAGCCACTTTCTTAGCTGGAACCTCCTGATAGCGCTGGATGAAGATGTAGATATGCTTCTCTTTCCACTTCAGTTTGCGGGTGAAGCTGATGAGGAAATCGACAATCTGCTGTTGCACCTCGGCTTTTTTAAGGTTGATGCCAATCATGTCGCCGAGAAACTCATCGATGGAGTTATCGGCACACGAGAGCTTGTCCCAAATCTCATCGCCACGGCAGAACCCACGACACTCCTGCTTGTCGGTAAGAACTTGGTCCTCATAAATATAGCACTGGCTAAGAACCATGCTGCGGAAAGCGTATTCAGCATTCTTTTGGGCACGCTTGAACTCTTTGACATCCATGCCATAGCACTCCATGATCTGCTCCACGGGGAGCTGGTTGACATAGATCTTGATGAGGAGCTCATGCTCAAATCCCCCATGCATCACATCATTGATGAAGGTACGGCAGGCCTCTGGCGTATGATTCGAGAGCGTAGTCTCGGTGTTTTCTGGAGTTCTTGCCTTCAACTCCTTGATGACTCCGACTTCATAGAGGTACTTCTGCACGGCCCTGAAAGCCGTCGTGGTGAGCCAGCTCGTCACAGAGCCGAGACTGGAATACTTGTCGAGCGGCGCCCAGCTCCCATCCTTCCAGAGCGTCTCATAGAGAACGGTACCGAAGTCATCGCGATCAAGTTCATACTGATAGTACTTCATGACCTTCTTCGTGACTCGAGATCTCACTTTGACAATGATGTCATTGTCATCGGTGTAGAACGCTTTTTTGCAATAGCGCTCATCATTCTTGAGCATGCGGAACATCGACTCAATTGAATTGTTCTTATCTTTAAATTCGTCAGGATTTTTCATAAGGCAAAATTTTAGTAAGTAGATGGAGGATTATCCGAACCACATCATCAGATGTCAGCCGGTCGAGAAGGAAGAATGATTACCACCTGGTTATGAGACAGTTACTCACATGCCAATACTGGCAACCGAGATGGGCATAGTCCGCGACGCGCTAAGCGCAAAATGGCAAAGATATTTCTTTTAAGTTAAAAAATTTTAGTTACTATTGGTTCGAGTTGCTTAGTAGATATCTCATCAACACGTTGATGATATGCAGCTGATCGTCTATCGTTCTGAATGATGGGTGCAGTAGTTGTTAGCAGTAGCCTTCCGACTATTTTTTGGATTTTGCCTCGGCGTTCTCTCAAGCATTTTTCACTATAACTGCCATCTATTCCATTTCCTAATCTTAATTATCAATCAAAGCATGCATCACTAAATTTGGTCTAAGAGCGTAGGTGATTCAGCGAATCACTTGGTAAAGCCGATTTGGTGGCGAAGTTAAATAAATTTTTTGAAAAAGCAATGAATTAGGGAATATTTTTTAGTTTTATTAACAATTTAAGGTGCTTACCATGGTTATCTGGCCGCCTATTAACACATCATGAATGCCGAGCGCACGCGATTTTGTGCCACCGTTGCACTCGGCATTCTGATGCAAAGGCTTTCTATTCAATTCTTATTTTGCGTGATACGTTGCCTCGTAAGATGACATAGATGCCGGGGCTTAACGATGTGCGAACTGCGGCATATGGTTGACGGAGGAAGAGGCAGATGCCACTTGTAGTGTAGACATCGACCAAGTCGTCGGCTGCGATGACGGCATCAACAGCATTGGTTATGGCTGCGACACGCAGTTTTCCATCGTCGAGCAGCGTCGAACCGTCGAACTCATATCCTGCCCCGCCGTCATCCACTTTCACGATGAAGTTGCCCGTATGCGTTCCGCTGGCTTTGAACACGGTGATTTCGTCGCCTATCTGCAATTGCCGTGTAGTGGGCACGACCACAAGAATGGTATCGCCATCATGCCTGAGAGTGCCCTTCACCGTAAGACACGTATTGCCAGAAGAGCCCAACTGGCAGATTGTGGTGGCACCCTTCCTCAGCGTCAGGTTCTGTACGGTGGCCGTACCCGTGATGACAGCCGTGGCCGACACGGTAATCTGGCCTGTGGTGATGGCAGCAGAGGAAGCATTGTTCAGTTCCAAAATACCGCCGTTCACGGTGATGGGCGATGTGCTGCCGGCAGTCTTGAGCGTGAGGCGCCCCTTGCCCTCCTTAATGACCGATGTGCCCTTGAAGAGTCCTGAGAACGTCATGTCCTTGTCGAGATAGCCTATGCGGTAGGTGGTCTGTCCTTCCAGCACCCCATCGGCAGCCGTTCCGGCGATGGCCCCTATTTTCAGCATACCGCTCTGTTGGTTGCCGCTGCCACTGGCGTAGTGGGCGATGTTGGTGGCGGCATCGACCTTCAGCGTGGCCTTCGACATGTCGGTGACGTTGCTCATCAGTCGCCACTGACTGCCCGAGGCGGTCAGCGTGCCTTCATAATCCTTGAAGTCAAGCCCGATGTCGCAGCGCACATATTTCGATACGACGGTCAGCGCTCCCTTTCCCTTGACGCGTCCGTTCAGTTTGCCGCGCGAGGAGCCAACAATCTTGTTGGTTGTGCCTTCCTCCACGGTGACCACATGGTTGAAAGTGGGCACGGTCGAAGTGCTGTTCACGTCCAACTGGTGCACCTCACCGCCCGCCAACAGCATAGGTGAACCGCTGCGGCCGAAGGTGGCATTCCATGCACCTTGTGCCACCACACCTTTCTTCACTATCAGACCTGCGAAGTTGTTGGCACCGCCATAGGTGAGGTTCAGCTGTCCGGCACCGTCTTTGACCAAATATCCCGTACCGCTGACAGCACCTTTCAGTGAGAGAGAGCTGTTGCTTTGGCTGATGCGTATGGTAGCGGTGTCGGTGACGGTGACCTGGCGGTCGGTGCCCATGTTTTCCTTGCTCAGCACCAGTGTACCGCCGTTGAGCTGAAGGTTGTCCTTGGCTGCCGTTGCTGCGCCGAGGGCGCTTTTGTTTCCGCCATCATAGAAGTTGGGCACAGTGAGCGTTCCTCCGTTGACGATGGTCTTGCCCGTATAGTCGCTGTATTTCATGTTGAGCGTCACATTGGCATCGCGGTTGACGGTGACACCGCCCCCGCCACTGATGCCGCCTTCGCCGGAGAGGGTGTAGGTGCCGGCATCGAAGATGACGCCGTTGGTGACCATCATCTCAGGCACAATGATGTTGGTTTGTTCACTTTGGCCATTGAACACCACAGCGTCGCCGGGCACGAAAGCAGTAGGCTGCCCGATGCTGAAGTTCACGCTCTTATAGTTCCACACATTGCTCTCGCTGCCCGTCCAGACCACATCCTGCTGAGCGGCACGGGTGCTGTGAATTTTCAGCACCAACTTTTTGCCGTCGACCACCTCCAAATCGTAATTGACCCCTTCCAAGCCCTGGGTTTTCAACTTCGCCGGTTCGCAGGTCATCGTTCCGGTACAAGATGCGACGACATATTCTGCCTCATCCTTGGACAGCAGGTTCACGGTGAGGTAATTGGTGCCTTTGAAAGTGAGGTCGCCCTCCACCTGGAGGCTGCCGCAGACGGGCATAGTGCCATTGGAATTGCCTATGAAGCCTGCCGTCACTTCCAGATAGACGTTGCCGGGCAGCGTGACGCTCTTCATGGAATGTATCACACCCTCGAGGGCTTCGTCGGTTCCCGGCATCAGGCGGCATCCCTCGTGGTTCAATGCACCTTCGAAGATAAGTGTGTCTTTCAGCGTAACACTGCCCGAGAGGGTGCCTCTGGCGCGCAGTTCCACAGGTCCGGCAACGTCGCCATTCACCTGCAGCGTCCCCTCGCTGATGATGGTGGGACCTGTGTGGCGCAGCCAACCCGCGAGAAAGACCTTTCCTTGCATTGACTTGATGAGTGAGCCGGAGCCAGTGGTGAGGATGCCGTTCGTGGCTCCCAGATGCTGACTCACGAATTCGTAGTCGTGGCCCCGTGGAGTCATCAAATAGATGACCGGGGCATTCATTGGTTTGTCCACCACTATTCTGGAACTATTGTCGCCATAGATGTCGAACAGGATGCTCTTGCCGTCGGCATAGGGTGCCGTATTCGTCATGTCGAAGGTGACAAAGCCGTCGTCGAGGAGGACGCCCATACCGGTTGACGCTGCAGAACCGCGTTTCCATCGCAGGTCGGCTTGGAACACGGGGGGCAGTGGTGGCAAGGGCATGCCGCCACCAAGATAGAAGCCGGTATTGGGATGCTGGTAATAGCCGCGCGTGGTGCAGTCGCCTCGGTAGTGAGGGTCCTGCTGCAGACAGTAGATACTATAATTGGTGGGCATGGCCGTGGTATAGCCCACGAGGCCAGTGCTTCCCTCATCGTTCTGCTTGGCCAGGATGACCTCCTCGCGCCAGTCGCCCATGATGTCGCCTATGAAAGCGGGGCGTGTGCCGGTGGCGGCATGAGTGGCCCAGTTGCTCTCCTGCGAGAACTCTGCCAGCCGGTCGCCCAGCACCTTCGACACCATCAGGTTCGTGCCCCAACCACTGCCGCCGGGCGAGTTGAGCCACTCACGCAGCAGGTCGCCATCCCACCAGCAGCCCTCGAACATCGACCCTGAGCGGGTCTGGCCTGTACGCTCGCCCTTGCAGTCGTACACATAGTCGTCGACATAACTCAGTATCTCATAGCCTTTGTGCGAGGCATCCATGTCGAGACAGGTGCCTCGGCCCACATCGTACACGCTGGGCAGATACCACTCCTTGATGCGCTCTGTGGTGCGGGCGTCGTAGAGCACCTGACCGAGCAGCGAACTCTGCTGTATGGCATAGACCTCCAGTCCGGGGCGGTCGGGGTCGATATCGGAGAGGATGAAGCGGTCGCCGTGGCCGATGCCGGGACTGGCGAACCATCCTGTGTGCGGGTTCACCGAGTAGCCGCCCTGTATCATCTCGTCGGTGCCGTCGCCATCGACGTCGGCGACACGCAGTTGGTGGAATTCGGCAGGCCAAGGTGTCTTGTCGTTACGGCTCCAGGTGTGGGAGTGATGCCAGTTTGTCGGTCTGCCACTGCTCCAGTCGTAGTCCCAGGTGAACACGTAGTTGTGATGCGTCTTGTTGTTGTCGCGGTCGAGGCACTCCATCACCAGCGAGGGATGTATGCCATCGAGGTAGCAAATGGCGAAATGGCCGTCCATGGCGGAATAGCCATCGCTCATGTAGTTGGAGCGCGAGGTGCGTGTGTAGTGGTCTTTGCCGTCGTGGACCTCGTCGTATTTCAACTCGCTGGCAGCGATTTCCTCGCCCGTCAGACCGTCGATGACACTGATGTAGAAAGGACGGTTGCGCACCGTCTGTGTGCGGTAGTCCACGATGCCGTCGCCATCGACGTCGGGCACATCGCTGCCCATGGCATATTTGCCCCATGTGTTGTTGGCCTTGTCCCAGAACCGGGTGCCGTCGCTGCTACGGACCATCACCTCGCAGCGCCCATCGCAGTTGATGTCCCATGCCACGACCATGTCGTTCTGCCCGCCGCAGATATTCACGTTGGGTCCCATGTCCACCGTCCAGAGCAGTTCGCCTGTGAAGCGGTAAGCCTGGATTTTGTGGGTGGTGGTGGCGGTGTTCTCTGTGTTCTCGGCGTCATCCGACACGCCGCTGGCATAGAGGCGGTCGATGACCACGGCGTCATACTCACCGTCGCCATCGGTGTCCATGGGCCAGCAAAACTTCGTTCGGTAATCATTGCGACGGAGTACGGTGTTGTCGAAATCAATGTTCAGCCACACGTTGGGCCAGGGTTGTGACTTGTAGAGGAAAGGTTTGCTCATCGTGCCCTCCACGCCTTCAGGACTGATGGCTGTGACGGCATACTCCGTATTCGCATTGAGCGCCGACGGCTTGTAGTTGGTCACTTTGAGGGGCGTGGGGTTCATTTTCGTAAAGTCAGACGCCCCGGCCGCACGCTTGTAAACATTATAGGTCGTGCCTTCGGGTTCCTGTGCCAGCTTCCGCCATGAAATGAGGTAGCCCGTCCCTCCCGATGAGGTGACGCTGCGGCCACCGGAACGAAAGACGGCCACCACGCCACGGTCCAGCGGCTGCTGCAGCCGCTGCGCACTTAGTGAAAGATGACAAAAAACGAGGAGCAGAACGACTGCGATGGTTCGGCAAGAACGCCGAAAGGTGGGTAGGATGTTAAGTTGCATGGTAGTTATAAATAGTTTGTAGGTTTGTTTTGTAGAATGTTTCGGGTCCCTTCCCTAAAAGGCCATCTTAGTATTTCTTGATAGCCGCCATGAATGAAGAACGGCGGGGATAGGTGTCACGGAAATATTTGGCTAACTGCTTTACGGCGGTCTTTCCACCTTTCATCTTGGTCATTGTCTCCATGACGCATCTGATGCGCTCATAATACTTAGCGCCCATGTTTTGCGCAGCATATTCTTTCGTCAAAGCCACAAATTCCATGAGAACAGTTGGTGCATGCTCATCACTCACGTAGCAAGCATATTTATCATAATAATCGATGTCATGATACTTTTTGCTCTGAAGCAGACGGAAGAGGTTCTCACCATCCTTTTCCTCCACGTAGATGTCGGCCTCTATGCTGGTGCCGTAAGAGACATTGAATGTTGTTTCGGCAAGCATCTGGGAAAGAAAGTCTTTCCATTGGGCTTGAGGAGTTATTTTCTTGAGCAACTCATAATCGTCCATGTCACCACCTGCGCGAATGAAGAGCTGGCGTGCAAGGGCTATCTGCTGCTCAATATCCTGCATGTGGCAATAGATGCCGAGCTCTTCTCTCATCCATTCAGTTTCCAAGCGGGGGTTTTTATCCTTTTCAGCAGCTTCCCTACCCTCTTTCACCAGTCTGAGCGCTGCCTCATAATCCTTGTTCTCTACAGCCCATTTGATCTCATTTTTCCGGATTGCCTGAATATAGAGATATTTTTTGACCATGGCATCAGTTTCTTCCTTCCTGCCCATCTTTCTCAACATTTCAATCTTTTGCTTGACATATGTCTCCAATCCGTAGTTATTGGCATTCTCTTCTATCAACTTGTCAATGAGTTTCAACTTTTCCTCATCAGTCAGGCAAAAATCGGATACTTTTTCCAGGAGTTCATCCATATCAAGATAAAACAAATTGTCGATTTCTGAACGAACCATTTTTCTCAGCATATTGACCGCTCTGACTTTCTCTTCCTGCGCGACGTCATCTTTGGCGATGCTCTTCAACAGCAATTCCTCGCCATGATTCAACAAACAGGAAATGTCATACTGCAGATCCTCATCGTATGGGTCCACCATTTCCAAATCCTCTGCATCAACCAGTTCAAAAAAATGGCAAACCACTCTCAAGGCTGCCGTAGCATTGCCTGCATCACACAAGCGACTGGCCTCTTTAAGCACTATCTCGGCATCTTCGGTTATTCTTTCCCAATCGGACACATCATAAGGATGCCATCGGTTGCCTACATTCTTTGTATGGTGAAAAGCATGTTCGAGCTTGGCGATCAGTTCCTCACCCCTATCTTTTTCGAGGTATTTCTCAGCGAGAAACCGTGTCAATGCCTCACGAAACTTACTGTCGGAAGCGGCATAACTGATGGAGAATGATTGCAAATCACCCAAGGTGACAAGTTGTATGAGCGACTTCAAATCGCTTTTTTTGGTCTTTTCTTTCATTTTGTAATCAAAAAAAATGGTGACTTCGTGAGAAACAACAAAAAAACTTACCCCATCCGAGCATCCCGGAGCGGACAGTCCCAGAAAATCTTTGCCTGCGCTTCGTTGGCCAACAGGTTGGCTTCATCGCGTAAGAGCGCCATAAGGTGCTCTTCCCTTTTCTTCGACCTTCTGCCGGGCGACTGATAAAGTATCTTGCTGAAATAGGCGTCGTAAGAGACGGCGAAGTCCTCGTCATCGACGTGCGGGAAGAAACTCACCGCCACTTCGTAGCTGATGTGCCCCTCCTCGGACGTGACAATCAGCAGCACCGATGCGGCACGGCGCACCACATTATCATAAACACACTCTGCGGCAAAAAACTGTTGATAGACATTGACTGTAGCCATAAGAATAATTAGGCAAGTAAAAACGATATGCAAAGTTACGTTTTTTCGAGCAAACCAGCATGAAGAAATGAAAAAAAAGGAGGTGGAATGCGGTGGTATGAGAAAAAAACATTACTTTTGCTTCCAAATCATATACTTGATGAACATATACGACAATCAATTCAGAATATTTGCCATTCTTCTTCTGATGGCAGTGTCTCTTTTCACCATGTCTCCGCTGTTGGCCCAGACAAAGCGGGCATTGGTGGTGGGCATTTCCGTATATCCATCATCTGGCGAGAACACCTGGGGAGCGATTCATGGCTCAAACGATGCAGAACTTATCACACCAATATTAAAAAGACAAGGATACGATGTCACCAAAATATGCGAAAAGACAGCTACTGCGAATAAGATAAGGCGTGAACTGCAATCTCTGGCCGCATCGTGCAAGAAGGGCGACATCGTATATCTCCATTTCTCATGCCATGGCCAAGCTTTCGAGGATATGGATGGCGACGAAGAAGACGGATGGGATGAGTCCATCATTCCTTACGATGCTCAGATGGTTTATGCCAAAGGGAAATATGAAGGTGCGAACCATATTACCGACGACGAGCTTCATTCCTTTTTCCTACAATTGAGGAAGGCTGTGGGAGTCAAAGGCTTCGTCAGCGTCGTCATAGATGCTTGTCACTCCGGAGGAGCATCCCGTGGGGAAGATGGAATGGATGAAGAAAAAGACGACTCTTTTGTCCGGGGAACGAAAAGAGGTTTCAGCCCACGCGGAAAGATATTCAGACCAAGAATCAATGCCAAGGGCAATTTTCATATTCCACAAGCGGCTGGCATGGCTCACATGGTGATTTTGGAAGCCTGCCGATCGTATCAATCCAATTATGAAATCAAACAGTCGGGAAAATATTATGGACCATTATCCTATTACGTTTGCCAGGTCATGGCAAAGAAAGCGATTTCTGCCAATATGGACTGGGTATTGGAGGTGAAAAACAAGATGGACTCAGACAAGAAACTCACCCGACAGAACATGGTTTACGAAACGACATTGAAATAGGGATAAAATGACTAATGAAGAATTAACTCAGACCCAACAGAAACTCAACCACTTTGCGGCCAAGCAATGGGACAAGACACTTGCCTATCTTCAAGGTGCCTTCTCCTTGTCACGCTCCGACTGTGAGGATGTTTTCCAAGAGGCTTTTATCGTTCTGTATAATAACATCACAGAAGGCAAGCTTACTCTTACATCAGCTCTTTCCACCTATTTTATCGGCATTTGCAGAAACAAGGCTCATGAGAAATTGCGTGAAAATGGAAAGGAAGTGAATATAATCGATGAATTTCCCGATACGACCAAAGATGAATTTGAGGATGAACGGATAGACAAACTGCTTGCCCTTGAAGATGACACAAGTCAGATAGAGGCCCGAAAAGAAGCCATTGTGAGAGAGATAGTCTCTAATTTGCCTTCTCCATGCGACAAAATCCTATGGGGCTTCTATCGTGATGGCTTCTCCATGAAGACACTTGCCAAGATGTACAACTACAGTAGTGCTGGTTCGGTGAAAGTAACAAGACATCGCTGCGCCCAAAAATTCAAGGCTCGGTTTATGGAACTATCTAAACGTTTATTTGACTAAATCACACAACCATGGATTTCGATATCAACAACATAGACCCAAAACTTCTCGAAGATGACGACCGCATCGTGGCATACCTCAAAGGGCAAATGTCGGCGGAAGAAGAGCAATTCTTTCTGAATGAACTGGAGACTAATCCAGAACTGAAAGAAAAGGCTATCTCTATGGCACGCCTTGTCAAAGGGCTGAAGGAAGTGGGAGCAGAGCGAGACAAAGATATTCAACGCGCCATTCTCGCATCAAGCAAGCAAGATATGGAAACAGCTGCCCAAAATGCCACGCAAGGCAAGGCTGAAGTTCCTGTTGCTGCATCGAGGGCTCCAACTATTTCTCTGTCGAAAACTGCCAAATGGTTATCAATTGCTGCTTCGCTTATCTGTATCGTATGGCTGGGCTTCACCTACAATTCATACAGGAACACTACGGCTTTAGGTGACCTATATGATGATGTCTTCAGTTCAAGCATAATTGTCCGAGGACAAGAAACACAAACTGAGGCAGAGAAGAAACTACAAGCTTTATTTATCAACATAAGAGAAAACAGGTGCATCGACGAAGCTATCCATAACCTTTCTTTATATTGGGAATTGTCAACAATGGACACTTATAACGATTACACCGAGTACTCCGCTGAAATAGGTTGGAATCTCGCCATCGCCCATTTGAAGAACAACGACAAAAAAGAAGCTAAGACCGTGCTCGAAAAACTCATTTCGGTTTCGGAAGAGGGTTCTGCTGTAAATACCAAAGCAAAAGAATTGTTGGAGAAAATATAGATGAAATGATTATGGAAGTGATGGAAGTAATACGTCCAATTATTTATCTTCTTATCATTGTATTTCTTCTCGATAGATGGTTGAATCATAGGCACAATGGCAATGAAGAAGAAGAGAAAGAAGAAGAGAAAGAAGAAGAGAAAGAAGTGGAACCGATAAGTCAAGGAACAAAAGAGGAAACTGAAATAGCAGATATGAAAAACAACGGAGCCAACCATGGTACAAGAGATTTATTTCTTGATGTACTGACGAAAATAGGATGCCAATACCAATTGGGAGAAGGAGAAGACAATAGGATTTTCTTTGCCTATCAAGGTGAGCATTTTTTTGCCGACACGTCGAATGACATCCTATTTGTCCATATCTGGGACACATTCTGGGAACGTGTCGAACTCTACGACATAGATGAAGTTTCCAGGTTAAAAAGAGCAATTAACACATCAAACATGAAAACTGTAGTGACAACAGTCTATACGATTGATGAGGAAGGGAAAAACCTGGATGTTCATTCTAAGGTTATTATTCCATTTTTGCCACAGATACCACATTTGGAAGAATATCTGAGTGCGGAGCTGAACGATTTCTTTCGTGCCCATCAATTTGTCAGAGATGAATTGAGGATATTAAGAGAGAAAGAAAATGACTGATAACAAGCTATAACCCGCTGCTGCAAGGTTTTTTCAAAGATGCGAAAAATATTCACAACATGTCTTTCTCTATTATGGTTTATATTTGCCTATTCCCAGGCAAATATTGATTCCCTTTATGTCGCTATTGAAGAAAATGACGACAGCAAAGCAACATCCCTTATAGGAAGCATAGAGAAGCGTTTTCATGAGATGGAGGATGGAAGCAAAAGCGATTTCCTCTATCTGAAAGGCATCTACCTTGAAAAAGAAGAAAAGGAGGATGATGCATTAGGCTGCTTTCGCGAATCCATAGAAATATCAGCTAACCTCCGCCGCTACGACCAATCGTTTTATGACTGCATTCTTCGCATCATGAGTTGTGCCAGCGAAAAAACTTCATATTATGACTCTGTGAAATATGGCTTCATTGCTGTGAATACACCCATTGAAAACCAAAGAGAGTATTCCCTGATACATCGGATATACTCCACACTTGTCATCGCAATGCTGAATTCAGGACTATTTTCAGATATTCCAGATGTTGTAGAAAAAGGTCTCCCCTTGGTCCAAAATCAACTACAGCCAGATGACGAGGAATATTATGTCATGCCTTTTAGTGAAGCTTTGGCTTGGCTGATGATGGGAAATACCGAGAAAGCAGAATCGATCTATGAAAAACTAAACCAGGAGAAGTCTGGCTCAATAAGTCTTCAATCTTCATTATCCACATTACGACAGGAGATTGCCAAGTCAAAAGAGGAGAATTGGGATGAAAGAAAAGCGAGAAGGTTCGAACAAATCGACAATATTGGGCAGAGTCTTTTGTTGGCCAATCCGTCAACCACTGAAGGCAGTGCCCTTTGGAAAGACTACTTAAGCATGACGAGGAAAAGCCTGGAGTTCTTTCATTTTGACGCTTCAGACCCCAAAGATGAAGACATATGGACACATGCAATTGCAAATATGATAGTGCGATTCTATGTTCAATGCGACAATCTGCCAGACAGAGCGTCAGAAGAATATGACAACATACTATGCTGCAAGAATTTCCTCAACTACCACAATGGATTTCACCGCAAAAAGCCAACAACATGGAGGAATATACAAGATGCATTGAATGAAGATGAAGTAGCCATAGAGATTTCCTGTGTTCCGGAAGACATTTTGATTATCAAAAAAAATGAGCCACACCCTATCTGCATACCTCTGGACTCATTGCTGTTTATGGAAATAGCCATACTTGACAAAAATGATGCCATTGCAGTAGACGCTGCTTATTCACCGAAAGGAGCACTGGCAAAAATGTGGAAAATCATTGAACCCAGCTTAGGGAAGAATATTCGCACAATTTTCGTTTCCGGCTCCAATCTTTTCTCTGAAATTAATTATGGAGCCATAGCTCTGGATGAAGGGAAAACGGTTTCAGACAAATATGATATCCATTTGATGCTCTGCACATCAGACATCCTTGAATTCAAACAGCATAAAAAGAATGGTTACAGAAGTGCCTGCCTAATCGGTGGTGTAGATTACAAAGAGTCAAAACCTCGCTCAAGTGAACCCTCTGCCAGATTTAGGGACGCCGACTGGAATTTTTCCCCTATACTACCTCAAAACATGCGCAGTGGCTTCCATTATCTGCCTAACACACTAAAAGAAGTGAATGATATTAAAATGATAATGGACTCCATAGGCATTGCCAATACTGTCAGAACAGGGAAAGAGGCGACAGAAGAATTTTTCAAAAGCAATGACAACCACTCGCCCGACATCGTTCATCTTTCGACTCACGGCTTTATGTTGGCACCTCTTTTTAATGACACAACAGGCCAAAAACTGAAAAAAGACCTTGGAACTCAATATCAAACCGTCTTGTCTCAATCGGGATTAATCTTGTCTGGAGCCAACAAGAAATGGGAAAAGAATATTCGCCAGAAAATCAACGATGGTATCTTGACTTCACAAGAAATTGCCACGCTCAATTTATCCAACACAAATCTTGCCGTACTTATGGCATGTAAAAGCGGTTTAGGAGGAACGACAAACCTGACTGGAGTTCCATTTGGAGTGGCATATGCATTCAAAATGGCTGGTGTCAAGCAAATTCTTTGTTGTCTGTGGGATGTGGAAGATGAAGTAACCTCAACGATGATTCATACCTTCTATCAAAACCTATTTTCTACTGGAAATGCAAGGAAAGCATTGGAAAAGGCAAGAAAAGGACTGATTGAAGAAGGATATGACAGTCCTTTCTATTGGGCACCTTTTATATTAGTGGAATAGGGAATTCATCCAAAATACATACTTTTTCATTTTTTTTGGGGGAATGGTGTTAACCTTCCCCCATATTGTTTCATACAGGTTATACACCAACAAATCATTAATCATCAATCATCAAAACAAAAAAGAAATGAAAAAGTTAATCCTTTCAGCAGTGATTGCTTTAGCTGCTTCAACTGCAAGTATCGCACAAAGTAACAACCATGGAATTTATTCTAACAGCGTCTACGGTTCCTCATCCTATTCGACAGGCACAACCAGGGTTAGCGGCCATGTGCGAAGAGACGGCACCTATGTTCAAGGCCACACCAGAACCAGCCCTAACAGCACGAATTGGGACAACTATTCCACCAAAGGCAATACCAACCCTTACACCGGTTCAACAGGAACACGAGCCAGGGATTACTCGGTTGGAGCATCAAACTATGGCTTGGGGCACATCATTCAAACCGGCCCACGCGGTGGCCAATACTATTACAACAGCAGGGGAAACAAGACCTATGTCCCAAAGAGATAATAAGCCTTTGACATTTATATAGCATAGAAAGACAAAAACATCATTTATCAACCTTTAAAAAACATACGCAATGAAAAAGTATTTTGTTACTTTAGCAGTAATCATGTTTGCATCAATTTCGATTTTTGCACAGCGCAACGTAGGTACATCCACAACAAGTCATACCGACATCTTTGGCAATACAGTCACCACCCATCGCGATGCCTATGGCAGGACAACAGGAACATCCACGACTGGACGTGCCGATATTTTCGGAAATACAACGACCACACACCGAGATGCTTACGGCAACACCATCGGCACTTCTACTACAGGAAAGTCGGATATATTCGGCAACACGACAACCACTCATCGTGATTCGTATGGCAACTCTACCGGCACCTCAACGACAGGTAGTGCCGATATCTTTGGCAACACCGTCACCACTCACCGTGATACATATGGCAACTCTACCGGTACCTCAACGACAGGCAGCACAGACATCTTTGGCAATACGACTACTACCCACCGAGATGCCTACGGCAACACTACCGGAACATCGACGACTGGCAGCACCGATATATTTGGCAATAAGACAACCCAACAAAAGAGCAACACCGGTAACAGCATTTGGACATGGTAACTCAATCTGTATAAAAAAGATGAAAAAGATTTTTTTAGTCTTTTCATTCTTCTTTATTGCAACAATGGGGCATGCAAAAAAATGAATTATGTCATCGACATCTTTTTAAAAGCCCCATCGTTTGAAGAAGCACTCATTTCCGCTTGGGCAGCTTTCAAACATTGCGGTCAAAAAAAGGAATAACTAGATTAATATGAAGAGATTATTAAAACAAAAGTTTGTCATCATTCTCATGATTGTAGCAATGTCACTGCTTCCTCAAACCTTGGACGCACAGAACATAAACATAACCAGGGCTTATACATTTGCAAGATTCCAAGTATATGACAAAAATCATCAATTAGAATTGGATGAAAAATTAGCAGGCGTAATAATGTTCTATCTGCTAAGAGGAATGGAAGGGATATGTATATCCATAGGTGAAGAAATAGTTTACAATGGGTTGATCACAAAGAAAGAAAATAGTAATTATAATGGAGAAAGCCTTCACAATTACCAGTTTTATATAGAAGTAGGAGATGCACAAGTTCCAATTGTATTAACGGAATGCTACAATCCTTCCTTCAGTAAAACTGTTCCTGTGAGATTTTTTCTAGCCGTTATAAACAGATTTAGTAATGAAATGGTCAAATCTAACATTTTTGAAGGCATCTCAAGAGCAAGGTAAGCAATAAAGTCTTAGAATAACTTCGCACCCAGAAATAGTATCATATGAAAATAGAACAGTGGGTGGAAAGACAGCCATGCCCGTTATTCACCTTAGCAATGTCTAAACTCCCAAACTTCTACACTTCTAACACCACAAAGCATGCAGAACAGAAATAAAATAACTCAACGAAAATGTATGATGTTGGAAAAATTTATAATGTGATTACAAGCCTGAAAAAGATTAAAAAATCATCTTTCTCTTGCAACAACGGCCCTGTCAATTTCCTTTATGTAAAGGAAACGTGCAGGATGATTGACACACTTATGCTGCCATTGTATTATATTTGGGAACATTGTTGTCACCAACAACTGGAAGACCTCAGTTTTGAGGAACATCTAAGAAATCCATATAAGAAATTCTTACAACATCCTATAACCTATACTTGGCAACTATATGTTTTCATCACTATAAAAGAACCATTATTCAGTCAGCTAAAGAAGAAGAGCATTTACAATGAAATCTCATTCATTTACAAGGAACTGATAAAGTATTTCGAAAAAGGAGAAAAGGACGTTAGACTTTAGACGTTAGACGTTAGACGTTAGACGTTAGACGTTAGACGTTAGACGTTAGACGTTAGAC
>CAMHEL010000046.1 GCA_946184125.1 uncultured Prevotellaceae bacterium | reverse complement strand
TTGTAGTATAGTTCAGCATCGGGGTCTGCCTCATGAGCTGCACGGAAAGCAATCTCGATAAATTCCTCACCAAGCAGGTTAAAGAATGGTGACTTGCGGAATGAGCCGTCATCCTCAATGGCCTCGTTCACGACATCCCATCCAAACACCTGGCCTTTGTAATGCCCTACAACGGTCTTGATGTGCTTGATGATGCGCTCACGCAGCACCTCCTTTGATGCAGGAGATGCCGCATAGCCATTGGTGAACATCCAGTCGGGTGCCTGCGAGTGCCAAACCAGACAATGTCCGATGACTTTCAGTTGATGCTGCTGGCAGTAGTTGACAAACTTGTCGGCGACCCTGAAATCAAAGATTCCCTCTGCTGGTGCCAGCACCTCGCTCTTCATGCAATTTTCTGCCACGGCACAGTTGAAATGGCGGTCGATAACAGCATCTGCCTCAGGTACTTGTCCGTCACTCTGCCATTGATTGACAGCAGCACCGATAAGACAATACTTGCCCACGGCATCCTTCAACCCCTGCTGAGCCATCGATGCCAGTGGTATCAAGGCCAGGAAGAGTACTGATATTAAATATTTCTTACTCATTTGCTGCTGCGTGCCTCAATTTCCCTATTGATTTCATCAAGCCTCTCATCAGTAAGAGGATACTTATAAATAAGGTAGCCCACCACAACAAGAAGAACGGCAGGAATGATAGTTGTGAACAGCAGGATTGCATTCTGAGCTATTTCAGAATAATTGGCCAACTTTGGATAATAGGCATTGACAGGGGCACTGATGAACGAAGCCAGGAATACCACGACAAATATACTTAGCACGAGTTGCAGGCACTTGTTTGCCTTGAACTCCTGCCACATTTCGCCGAACGAGACAGGTTTTTCCGGGGTGGTGGTGATATTCTCCTTGCTGCCCTTGAAGCAAAGCATCAAGAGGAAAAATCCGATGACAGCAAAGACACACGTAACCGTAAACCATGCCATAGGATCAGTAGCCAAAGCAGACTCTTCACTGGCAAAGTTAAAGCCAATCCATCCCATCACCAGAGGCGTAATCCAACCAGCAATAGAGAAACCAGCCTTGAAAGCCACACCTGCAAGCGCATTGACAGTGGCAGCCGGTCTGTTTCCGGTACGATACTCAGCCTCTGTAATGACTTCAGGAACAAGTGCCCACATCAGAGAGCCAACAAGAAGTCCCACTCCTGTCATCACCTTAGCAATCTGCACAAGTGTATTATAACTGCTTACATCAAAGAATTTTCCAATGGTGAACAATATGGCAAATCCAATTAATCCTACAGCGAGAAGGGTATAGTACAATCCCTTTTTGCCCAACCATTTCTTCAATATCGGCATAGAGGGCAGGATGATGAAAGCAGGAATTGTGCCAATAGCCATAAATGTAGCCTGATTCCAGTCGATGGCAGCATGCACACACATGGCGAGTCCGATGGGGAAACCGGCCTGAACAATAATCTGACCTAAGTTGGCACATACCATTCGTGTAGAGGTAAGAATAAGTACCTCATCGTTATCACGGGTCATACTGGCCATGATTGAGCCGTACGGAATGTTCACCACTGAATAGATCATGCTCAGAATAGTATAACTGAGAGCCGCATAAATCATCTTCATAGGCATAGACCATGTGGCAGCCTGCGGAAGCATCAACAGACATGCGGCCACAGTAAGAGGAATACCACCATAAAGAAGATATGTGCGATACTTGCCTAACTTAGGATTGCGGTTGTCGATATAACGCCCCACAACAGGGCTCCAGAAACAGTCAATGAGGCGAACCGTGAGGATCAGTCCGCTGACAAAGGCGGCATTGATTTTTAAAACCGTGGTCAGGTAAATCATCAGGTAGGTTGCCACCGTTTGAAAGATTAGGTTCTGCGCCAGGTCGCCCGATCCGAAGCCGATGCGCTGTAACCATGAAAGCTTGTAAAAGCCTTTGGATTCTTGATTGTTCATTGTTTTTGGATTAATATTTGTTTTTATTGTGTTTCTTGTGTGTATAGGCTGTCTTTTGTTGCTTGGATGCTTAGCCCTTCTTTCCGAAGCGTGTTATTTTCCCAAGAAGCATTTTGCTGCATATTCGCCCATGGCCTTGTATCCTGCTGCGTTGGGGTGCAGTCCGTCCTCCTGCCATGGCTGTTTGATGCGCTCGTGGTCGGAGGGCTCTCGCATCAGTTCATCGAAGTCGATGACTGCGTCGAACTGCCCCGAGGAGCGTATCCAGTCGTTGACTGCCCGTCGTGCTGCCTCATGGTAATAGGAGTACCACCCGTTGCCTTTGAACGGTGTGATGGTAGCTCCCACCACGCGTTTTCCTGCTGCTTTAGCCTTTCCGATGAGCGTCTTGTAGGCCTCGATGAGCTGTGCAGCCGACTGTTCTGCGTGGCGGCTGGTGCCGATGTCGTTTGTTCCCTGGAAGATGACCACCGTTCCAACGCCCTGCTGTCCGAGGATATCGCGGTCGAAGCGCTTGAGAGCCGGTTCGCTGAGTCCACCTGCCACCACGCAGTTTCCTCCGATGCCGAGGTTGAGCACGGTGTATTTGCCTGGTGCGGCCTCATGCAGAGCACGAGCCATGATGTCGGGCCATCGGTTCTGCTCGTTGGTGGTCGAGCCTCGCCCATCGGTGATGGAGTTGCCGAGGATGGCGATGCCCTCCTGCCCATTGGCGGGTATGTCGATGGCGGCGATGTTGTACCAGTGCGCCACCCGCTCGCTGTTGGCGAACGAGGTCTTGGGCTTTGCTGCGCCAGAGATGATGTACGATATGGTTCGTGAGCCTCGGTGCGATGTGGCGTTGACGGGTGTGGAGCCATAGCTAATGGTGATGGCGAGTCGCTGCAGGGGTTTGAGCCCATAGCGGCAGACATCGCTCACGGCACATTCTCCCGGTGGGATGGTGACCATGCGCTTGCCATTGAATGTGAGATGGCATGCAGTGCGTGTGTTGATGTCGCAAGAGTCGAGTGCGTCGGCGATGAAGATGCCTTTGATTTCGACAGGCTCCTTGCTGAACTCGTTCGACAGGCGTAGGCGAAGTCGGTCGGAGCCGGCAGTCACTTGCACCACCTGGCGGATGGCTCGGTTGGTGAGCGGCGATGCCGGCATGTCACTCGGTCCGGTGAATTCGGCTGCCGTGGCCCATGCGCCCACCCATTGGGTGTCGCTCTGAGCATTGATGTTGAGGCTTGTTGCGAGGGCGAAAATCACGCCCCAAAAACGTATATTCATAGTCATATGGTTTTTCACGGCAAAAGTAATGATTTTTAGCAAAACTTACTTTATCCCTTGTTGCCATTTCTTTTTATTTTGATGCAGAAGGGCTTTTCTCTGTGGTGAGACGAGGTGCGCAGTGGCTGATGCTCACATGGTGGTGCGTCGTCGCGACGCTGTTGGCGGTGATGGTGGTGGTGACAGCGAGTCCCTCGGAATGGATGGGACGCAGTGCATCGAAGATGAAATTTCCGATGCTGTAGTAGATGGGGCAGCCCTTGTATTGCTCCACGGGCTGCAGGGTATGGGGATGGTGCCCGACGATGAGTTGCGCCCCTGCATCGATGAGCCGGTGCGCCTCGGACAGTTGGCTGACCACGGGCCGCGTGGTGTTCTCACCTCCCCAGTGCAGGAGGACGATGACCACGCATTCGGGGTCGTGCTGCCTGAGTTGCGCCACCCTTGCCACGAGCGTGTCCATGGGTTCCTGGCTGACGCATGGCCGGTGGGGCAGGTAGGCGAAATTCTCGAGGGGCAGTCGCAGTGATGCGACGAGCCACACCTTCCGAGGCTTGTCGGCGAGCAGGACGGGTTCTGCCGCCTCACGCATGTTGTCGCCCGCCCCCACGGGCACCATGCCAGCCGCTTCGATGTGCCGCCGTGTGTCGGTCAGTCCTCGCCGGCCCTGGTCGATGCTGTGGTTGTTGGCCAGGTCGAGGTGGGTGATGCCGTGGCGGCGGAGTGTGGCGAGGTGTTCGGGGTCGCCCCTGAAGATGTATTTCTTCATCACTGGAGCGACGATGTGCGTGGCAGGGCACTCGAGGTTGGCCACGACGAGATGGCTGGCATGAAAGAGGGAGTCGACGGAAGGAGTAAATAGCGCGTCGGCCCCCATGGTGTCGATGCGCTCACGCACGCCTCGGTCGAGCAGCACGTCACCCACGAAGGTGACGCGCAGCGTATCGGCGGCCCTCGCCGTGTGCAGGAAGAGCACCACGAGGAGGGCCGCAACGAAGAATCGGGTCAGATGATGTGTTGTCAGCATCCCGTACCGTAGAACACGGTCTCGTTTTCGGCGGGCTTGGTGTTGAGCGGGATGATGATTTCATCCATCCACGATGGCTTGCCGGTGTTGGGGTATTTCTTGAGCAGTTCCTGCCATTCCTCGTCGGTGAGCCGCTGGTCGCCGAGGGGTCGTTTGAACTCCCTGTAGGAGAAGACGCCACCACGCATGAGGTAGAGGTATCCATCGATTTCCACGACGACGTAGATTTCGTTGGCTGGTCCCACGCCCTCGAAGAGCACCGACTGCTCGGGGTTGTTGTCGCCATTGGCGGTATAGACGTCGGCCACCACGCTGATGGACTTGTCGGCACCCTCCACGTCGTACCATCCGTCCAACACCTGGTTGGGCTCCGCGATGAGCTGCAGGGAGAGGTTCTCAAAAGTGGCTCCGATATAGCGGATGTGGTCGTATTCGTCATCTGAGAGTTTTTGTCCGGCGAGTTCTTTCTTGCTTGCGTTGAGGAGGAACTCAGCTTCGTCTCTGATGCCCTCGCTGATGCTTTTTATTTGCTCAGTCATCAGTCCGTATCGCTCTATCGCCTTGTTGACATCGTCAATCAGAGCGACGGCTTTGCTCCAGAAGGCCACGTTGGGCTCCACATATCCTCTCACCACGGGTGCAGGCAGCGACCCGTCGCCGCATTCAGCCGCCATGGGCTGCTTGGCATATAGGATGGCATCGTGCTTGAGTTCGGCCCATGATGTGAGGGAGGCGTTGAGGTCTTTCTTTTTCCACTGTGGCGACTTCATGAAGTAGGGTTTTCGGGTGTCGTCGAACAGGTTGAGTGCGTTGAGTGCCCCGAGCCATTTGTTGGCCACGCAGATGTCCCAGTTGGTGTTGCTCATCACCTTCTTCATCTTGTTGAGGCTGGGAGTGAAACCGCTCCACTGCTTGTCCTGCCGCAGTTCGTCGATGAGGATTCGCTCAGCGGCGGAGCTACCCATGGCTGCCATCACATCGAGCCCCATGGGCACGTCGCGCTTGGTGATTTCGCTTTTGTAGTCGCACATCTCCAGCAGCACTTCGGCATCAGGTTGGTAGCGCTGTGGCATGAAGTTGATTTTGTTGCGCGAGGTGCGCTCGAATTTGGGTCTTATGCGGGTTTGTTTCTCAGCCACCTCATCGACACGTTTTCTGAAGTTGTCGAGAGCCCTTCCCTTCTTCATGAGTTGTGCCGGTGTGACACCCTGCTCGCGCATGATGTCGGCCACCTGCAGGATGGTGATGTTGTCGGGGGCGCCCATCAGGTAAGTGATGGGGTCTGCCACGCTGTTGTATGCTTTCTTGATGGCCGGTTTGTTGGCAACGGCGTCGGCGATGATGGCTGCCCGCTGCAAGAACTTGTCGCTGTCGGTGCCGAAGGGCACTGTCTGCAGCCACATCATGGCGACGAAGTATCGGCGGCACTGCTCGGAGCGTGTGTAATGGCCACGTGGCCGGAAGAGCGAGTAGGCGAACGACACATGAATGTAGTCGAGGAACTGGGAGAATTCGTTCTTTGAATTCTTGCAAAAGTTCACCTCTTTGGCTGCCATTTCCTGATATGCCTGTGGTACAGTGAGTTTTTTGCCCCCGGTGATGAGTTCGTAAGCCACGGCGAAGAAGGTGGCGTTCCACTCGGCGGCGTCGCGCATGGTGGCATTCTTGGCTGTTCCCGCGCACTTCATCATGTCGTCGTAGAGCAGTTTGCAGGTATTCTCGATGACGCCACAGAGCTTACCCTCCTCAACCTTTCGCATCAGGGTGTCGAAATAGAGGTGGAAGAGCTGGAGGTAGAGGTCGGTGGTGACGAAACTGGGAAACATGCAGTAATCGTTCTTCTCATAGACCTGGAAGAGCTGCTCGTTGTCGGCTTCGACGATGCCAAATCCATACTTGGTGAGATATTGTCTCATCTCGTCGGGGAAGACATCGAGCTGGTAGGGGTTGGCGAGGTTGTCGAGGTTGACGACACCTCCCGCAGCCTTGAAGTTGTTCTTGAGCAACTGGTCTTCGCGTGCCTTCAGTTTGTTGATGAACGCGGTCTCCTTGGGGGTGTACTTCACTGGTCCTCTTGCCTCCTCGTTTAAGACGCGGTCCCATGCCAGGCTGTCATACCACGAGGTGGTGTTGAACAGCAAGCGCAGTTCGCTGTTATTGAAGAGGTATCCCTGGCGGGCTGCGAAGGCATTGCGGAGGGTGCGCAACTCACAAACCGACAGCTGTGAGATGTCCATGTTCAGGTCTATGTTCTTGTAGAGTTTCTCCACATTGATTTTTCCCTTGCCAGGCACGGTGATGGGGGCTTTGTCCTGTGCGTACCCCACGACTGCGGCAAAAAGGAGAATGAGGATAAATGACAGCTTTTTCATCGTGATTTGATTTTAGGTGTGTTGATTGAGAATGATGGATATGAAGCAGACGCCCTATCTCTTGGTTGTCGTTTCGCTGAGCGGTTCGTTTTCAAGAGCCTGTCGTGCCTCATCGAGAGTGACGTTCATTCTGATGAAGCGCTTTGCACCGAGTCCGAATTTTCGCCATTCGTGTTCGAGCACCACATATTTGTGGTCTTTGGTCGATTGCAATGAGAGAACCCTTCCGTCGCGGAAGGTGAAGTCTTCGAGTATTCCTCCGAGCCTGGAGCCCATCCACAGCGCCCTGATGTGCCCCTTGTGGTTTTTGAAGATGAAGAGCCGGCGTGCCATGTTGGGGTCGAACCGTGTTGTCTTCACCACGCCCACGAGAGCGTCTTCCGAGCCGTCGCCGTCCACGTCGCCCACGCAGAACTGATAGACGGGGAATGTCAGTTTGTGCCGGTCGGTGGTTCCGTCGTCGTTGTTCAGCACGAGCCACGACAAGCTGTCGCTTTGTGTCTCAAGAGCGAAGTGCTGCGCGGCGGCCGCCACGGGTGTGGCGAGTAGCAGGAGCGTGAGCCACACTCCTGCCACTTGCCTTTTACAGTTGTCGTGCGATGTCGGCATCCAGGTCCTTGATTTGCTGTGGCCCGAGCACCAGCACGTTGTCGCGGTTGATGATGTAGTCGAGAGGCAGTGTCCGTGCTTGGTAGAGGTAGCTCTGTGAGGCGGAGCCGTCGTCGTGGACGCAAATCCATGGCAGTGCTGCCACCTGTGTCTTCCAGAAATGCTCGTCTTCGTCGAGCGACACCTGGAAGATCTCGAGTCCCCGGTCATGGTATTTGGTATAGAGCTCTCTCAGGGCGATGGTACGCTCCATGCTTCCATTAGCCGAGAAGACGTGGAAGTCGAGCAGCACCACTTTGCCCTTCAAGTCGGTCAGGCGGCGTGTGACGCCCTTGTTGTCGGGCAGCACGATGTCGATGATGTCGGCCTCTGTCACCTTGCTGGCGTCAATTTTGAGTCCTTCCTCCTCTGCCTTGAGGATTCGTCTTGTCTTCATGGCCTCGATGGCGATATTGTGCAGGTTCTCGCCACGAAGCGAACCGGGGAAGTGCACGTCCCAGCTGGTAGCGACAGCGGAAATGGGTTTCACGTCGTCGACGTTGCGCTTGGGGTCGATGACCATCATGTATGAGTTACCGGCTGCGATGCCCTGGAAGAGTGCGAAATAGGCCGACGGTGCGTCGGGCGCCTTGTAGATGTAGTCGGTCATCACTTGCTCCTTGTAGCGGTCGACGGTTGCCATGATGCTGTCGATGACGGCTTTGGCGCTCAGGTCTTGCGCGTCGAAGATTTGCTTGACGCGAGCCTGCAGCTGTATCTGCTTGAAGGCGAGCTCACGTATGCGCTCGTTGTCGCTTCCTCCCTCGATGGTATATGCCGATGCCATGTTGGGATATGCGGCATTCACCTTGACGGTCTGTGTGGAGTCGACGGCGAAGTTGATGATTTGCCTGTTGATGCGCAGTCTGTAGAACTCAGGTGCTCCCTCTGGTGCGTCGTGTGTGAAGGCGAATGTGCCCTCAGCGCTCAATGTTGTGGAGTCGATGCGCTGCGGTCCGTCGAGAGCCATGTTCTCGAGGTAAAGGACAGAGTCGGCTGCGTCGGTGATGGTGCCTTCTATCTTGAATTTCGCTTTGCCGCACGAAGCGACGAGGAGTACTGCGGCAAAGAGTGCCGCAGGAGCCATGATGCGTGAGATGTGTTTGTTCATTCTTTTCGTCTTATTTCAATTTCGGCACAAAAATAGCGAAAGTAGGTAGAATATCAAAATTTTAGGCCGAAAAAATCGGGGCACCGCTGTGGCGGCACCCCGATAATGATTGTTCGTGTCTGTTTTGCTCTGTTTTACTCCGCTTTCTCGTGCGAGAAGTAGATGCCTCCACAGAGTTCGATGACGTCTTTGTAGGTGTCTTTGTATCCAATCATGGTGAGTCGGTCGCCCACCTCGATGTTGGCTGCTTTGACAAAGCCCTTGCGAGCGTCGCCGCTGGCTCCATAGCCGGGATAGCAACCATAGACATAGAGGTCGTTGGTGCCGTCGGTGATATGGAGGTTACCATAGTCGTTCTCCTTGCCGTCGCTCGAGAGGAGGTCTTTCACCGTACCGGTCACCATGTAGTAGGTGGTCTTGGAGTTCTCCTTGGCGAGGAACTCGGCGATGCTCACCTCGGTGACGGCGTATTTCAGCTCTTCGAAGTTACCGGAGACGAGCTGGGGTGAGTCTTTGTATGCTCCGCGCTGTCCGACGACGGTCACGATGTCGCCCACCTTTGCACCTGCCTCGATGAATCCTTCCACGCGATAGACCAGTGTCTTTCCCGAGAAGTCCTGGATGTAGAAGCTCTTGCCCTGCTTGTCGCTAGCATACAGTTCGGTGATGGCACCCGTGATGCGGTACTGTGTCGTTCCCACCTCGGCTGCGAGGAAGTCAGCCACAGAGACCTCCACGATGGCGCCTTTCTGTGTCACCGTTGCCTCGCTGGAGTAGTTCTTCTTTCCATCGGTTGTGGTGAAGTTGATGGTTGCCGAGCGGTCGCCGCCTTCGTTTTTGTCGGCGAGGAATGTCACGACGGTGGCATTGCCATTGATGTCAATGCCTTTGACATGGAGCCACGACTGTGCGTCGCTGGGGATGTTGACGTTGACGCCATTGCCCTTGTTGGTCAGCGAGGCCTTGAACTCACCGCCCTCGAGAGGCAGCGTGTTGTTGGCGATGTCGAGGGAGTCGACCTTGATGAGCGACTTCTCGATGCTGATGACTTCGACGTTGACGAGTTCGACGGTACCGTTGTAGGTGGTCTTCGGTCCTTCGACGGTGAGGATGTCACCCACCTCGATGCCCCATGCAGCGATGGAGTTGTTCTGTCCGTCCTTGCCGCTCTTGTCGAGCGTGCCGTAGATATACACCTCTCCGGTCTCATCCTGTAGGTACCAGTTGCCATAGACGGTGTTGGCGATTCGTGTGACGACACCTTTAGCCCGGTAGGTCTTGCTGTCAGGTCCTGCGATGATCTCGGCACAGGTAGAGACGGGCAGTGCGGTTTTCTTTGTCACCTGCATGACGTTGATGCGCTGCGACTTGTCGCCGCAGTTGATGTAGATGGTGCCGTTCTTTGTATCGGTTGTAGCGCCTGCGGTGAAGGTCACTTTCGTCTCCCCAGCCTGTCCTTGTGCAGGAGTGACCGTGAGCCATTCGGGAATGTCGGCGATGGTCCAGGCGTCTTTGGCATTGACAGTGACCTCCACGGAACCGCCACTTGCTGGCAGCGCCACTTGCGACTGCGACACCCTTACAGCATCTAAGAAAGTGGGTTCAAAATCTTCGGAGCAGCTCACCATCATGGTGAGTACTGCCGCCATCATTGGGATGAAATATCTGAGTTTCATATTGCCTGAATGTTAGTTGAAGTAATACTTAACGCCTATGGAAGCATACCAGCACTGTCCGAGCGAGTGGTATGGCTGCCAGCTTTCAGCCTGCTTGTTAACACCAGCAGGTGTTGAGAATGTAGCATATCCGTCGGCATCTACGCCCTCATATTTGAGGATTCGTGAGTACTGCACGCTGCTTGAAGGTGCGGTGCTGTAGTCGAGGTTGGCAATCTTGGCGACTCCCCAGCTTGAGTTGAAGAGGTTGAGTACGTTCTTCATGTCGAATCCGATCTGCAGGGTGTGCTTTGTGCCGCCCACCTTCCAGTTGAAGTCGTGCTTGTAGCTGAAGTCGATGCGGTGCACCCATGGTGAGAAGTGGCTGTAAGCCTCGGCATACTCACCTCTGCGGTCCTTCAGGTAGTCGTTGTTGTTGAGGAAGTCGAGGAAGTTCTGCTGGTCTTTCTCTGAAACGAAGCGGAAGTTACCCTTGCCCGTCCAGTTGCCCGATGCATCGTAGTTGCCAGCGAGGTCGGCAGCAGAGGGAATGTATGCTGCATCGTATGGATAGCTGTCGCCATTCATGTCGTTCAATGTCAGGTATGAGGTGTTGAACCCTCCGCGATATGCCTCATAGATGAAGCTGTAGTGGTTGTTGGCTTTGTCGTGAATGGTAGCGCTTGCCACGACACGGTCGGGAGTGACATACTGTGAGTTATGGAGCGGCACGTAGTTGGGGCCTTCCACGGCTGGGATGTAAGTGAATGCCGACGAAGCGTCGCTACCGGGCATACCGGTCTTCTCCTTCGACACGGTGTGCGTGTAGGCAGCCATCAGGCTGACCCATGGTGCAGGCTGTGCGTTGAGCGTCATGTTGAACGACCATCCGTAACCCTTGCTGGTGTTGTCGAGCATGAATGCGTTGGGCATGGCTTTCGTCTTTCCCTTCTCGTCGACATAGGTGTATTTGAAATCCTGGTAGAGCGGACGGTTGTCGGCACCATTGAATCGAGCGAATCCGCCGACGTCCTTGATGCTCCAGTCGGAGATGCAGACGGCGTTGATGGTCTTGTTGAAGATGGCCTCAGCAGTGATAGACAGCGGGAATGAGACAGGGAACTGGTAGTCGACGGCGATGGAAGTCTTCCACACCTGTGGCATCTTGAAGTCGGGATTGACGGCCTGAATGGCACTTCCCGCCTCACCTTTTTCGGGTGTGATGTCGGCAGGTCCGAGTCCATTTGCGATGATGTAGTCTCTGAGGTTGTTTCCCGTCATGATATTGCCAGCGAACTGCGACATGTCGGCGTTGGATTTGTTCCATGCACCGCGATACTGCACCATGTTTGAGTTGGTGGGCATGTTGGTGAAGAAGACCAAGGGCAGACGTCCGGAGAAGAGTCCGGAACCTCCACGCACCTTCAGCGTCTTGTCGCCCATGACATCCCATGTGAAGCCGATACGTGGCGAAATGGTGAAGTAGGAGTCGGGCCAGGTACCGGTGTCGATATGCCGGCCGTTGTAGTCGAAGGCGTAGATGGCCTTGTTGGTCATCAGGTCCTCGTTGTTGAAGAACAAGCCGTCGAAGCGCAGGCCATAGGTGAGTTTCACGCGGTCGTTGACCGTCCACTCGTCCTGTGCATAGAAGCCCAGCTTATTGAACTGCACACGTGCAGCCGGCTCGGTCTCGCCGCCGTAGCCGTAGGTGAGTGCGACCACCTCGGGAACGCTGTTGAACAGCATCTCCGGGTTCAGGACGCCGTTGCTGTACATGTCGTCGGAGATGTTGAAACGGTAGTAACCGGTACCATTACGCATGTACATATTGTCGGCCATCTGGTGCTCGAAACTGGCACCACCCATCACCTTATGTTTTCCGAGATATGCTGTCACGTCGTCTTTGACGTTCCAGATGGTGTTGTGTACGGCATTGTTCCAGGTGAACAGCTCATAGCCCAGGGCCATGTAGTTGTTGTTGTCCTTCGTGATGTCGATGAATGGGAACACCGATGATTCAGAGTCGCGCACGTCGTCGAGTTTGGAGTATGTGGCGAGCAGCTGGTTGGACAGATTGTCGGAAAGACGGCTGTTGAGGTCGAGTGAGAAGGAGTGTACGAGGTTGTCCATGGCATACATGGAGTTGGCAAACGACATGGACATTTTCGACATACGTGCATCAGGCATACGCGAGCCACCATCCATCGACGATGCGTTAGGACTGCTCCAGTAGCGGTTCTTGGTGTAGTTGTAGCGGAATGCCAGGTGATGGTCGTTGGTGATGTTCCAGTCGATACGTGCAAGGATTTTGTAGTTGTCCTCATCGGCTGGGAAGCTGGTGTAGCTGCCAGTGTCGTATCCATACTTCTGACGTACATAGTTGGAGACGGCTTCGAGGTCGGCCAACGTGGTGCGCGAAATGTAGTTCTCGGGGTCTGGTGGATTTTGTGCACTTGAGCCCCTCCAGCGGTTGACGACAGTGGGGATTTTCGACATTTCTCCATTGACGAAGAAGAACAGTTTGTTCTTGATAATCGGTCCTCCGAATGTGAAGCCGTAAGTGGTGCTTTGGTTTTTCTCACGTGCGCTGTTGATTTGCACTCGGTTTATGGCATCGCCTTGCAAGTTCTCATTCTTGTGATAGACATAGGCGCTTCCCTTGAAGGTGTTGGTACCCGACTTCGTGATGGCGTTGACGCCACCGCCGATGAAGTTGGTCTGTCGCACATCGAAGGGTGAGATGACCACCTGCAACTCTTCGATGGCATCGATGGAGATGGGGTTTCCACCGCCCGGGAGGCTTGAGCTCAGACCGAAGTTGTTGTTGAAATTGGCACCATCGACGGTGAAGTTGGCATTACGTCCGTCCGAACCGGCGAAGCTCATGCCGTTTCCACCATAAGGCGAGAGGCGAGTGACATCGGTGATGCTTCTGCTCACCGTGGGCAGGTTGGTAATCTGCGCGTTGGTGATGTTTGTCGATGCACCGGTTTTCTCGGCAGCGAATTTGGAGGCACGTCCTGAAACCACCACTTCTGTGAGCTCATGAGCATCTTCTGACAGGGTGACGTTCAGGTTGTAGGTCTCTCCGAGCACAAGGGTGACCCCCTTCACCGTCTTCGTTGAGAATCCGATGTAGGACACGGACACCTCATAGGGTCCTCCAGTACGCATACCCTGGATGTTGAAGAGGCCGTCGATGTTGGTCACGGCGGTGTAACGGGTGCCCGAGGGGGTGTGTACCGCTTGCACCGTGGCTCCGATGACCGTCTCATTGGTCTCCTGAATGGTCACACGACCGCTCAAGGCTGAGGTCGTGATCTGTCCCATCACGCTTGTGGCAAGCACCAGCATGAAAGAAACCAGAAAAAAGAGTCTTTTCTGCATAATTGTTTGATAATAAAAAGAATAATTTGCAATAAGGGGATATTATTCCCCCATTATCTATAATTCGTTTGCAAAAGTAGATAATTTTTGCAAATTTTAGTTGTTTTTCAGCATGTAATCATTGCAAAAGAGCAAAAATAATTGATAATCATCAATATTTCAGAAATTTTTGCCAGACTTGAGGTGTTTTTTTGAGGAGGGGTGAACGTTGCCGTCAGCAACATACTTGGCGGATGGAATGGGCGGAAGAGATGGGGGGGGAGATGGGTCATGCGTCTCTCATGCTACATGATACGAAAAAGCCGCGCCCAGCGGACTGGGTGCGGCGTTACTGACATGGTTCGGCTTGTTGCGCCTCACGTGTCGCGGTTAGCTGATCTCGATGTTGCGTGCCACCTTCACTTTAGCGGCCTCCACCTTGGGCAGGGTGACGGTGAGAATACCCTCGCTCACCTTTGCTCCAATCTGGTCTTTCTCCACGTCATCGGGCAGGATGAGCGTGTGCTCGTACTTGGTGTAGGAGAACTCCCTGCGCAGGTAGTGCATTTTCTCCGTGTCGTGCTTGCTGGCCTCGCTCTGCTCCATCTTGATGACCAAGTTGCCCTCGTCGTTGATATTGACGAAAAACTCCTCCTTCTTCAGCCCGGGGGCGGCAACTTCGACGATGTATGCCGCATCGGTCTCTATCACGTTGATTGCGGGGGCAGTGGTACAGGGCTTGGTTGCAGCCAGACCCACATTCATCAAGTCGTTGAACAACTCGGGAAGCCAGTAATTACTTTGCATGTGTCTCATTTTCTTAATCTCCTATTCATTTATTGGTTTATAAATTATTTGTTCTGTTCTCTTCGGGCAACCCTGAGGGGTGTGCTCACCCAATATGTTGCAAGTTGCGTACCAACCATATTTTTATGACAAATTGTCACATTTTTATGACATTTTGACAAAAACAAGGGAAAAACAGGCTGCAGATAAGGTTTTATGACCTAAAATGGTTAATTTTGCGAGGCAAGAAAGGATAGATTTCTTTTTCCCCATCCCTCATAGAAAATAGAACCCATTAAAATCACAGCATAGACATGAGACCAACAAGCACCCTCCATCATTTCTGGCTCGCCTTCGGAATGAGCCTTACCGTCATGACCCTCTGCTGCTGCTCGGGCACCGCCCGCGACGGCCAGCAGGGCAGCGACAGCATCGACGCTGCACCCCCTGTCACGCAGGTGACGCTGCTCTTCGCCGGCGACCTTATGCAGCATGAGCCTCAAATCAAAGCCGCCCGCCGCGCCGACGGCACATACGACTACAGCGGTGTCTTCGACCAGATGGCTCCCGAAATCAAGCGTGCCGACCTTGCCATCGCCAACTTCGAAGTGACGCTCGGAGGGCCTCCTTTCAAGGGCTACCCACAGTTTTGTGCACCCGATGAATACCTTCAGGCAGCCATCGATGCCGGTTTCGACATCCTCACCACCTGCAACAACCACAGCGTCGACACAAGGTCAAGAGGACTCGACCGCACCATCACCATGATGGATTCGCTCGGCGTGCGGCACCTCGGCACCTACCGCAACGCACAGGAGCGCGACAAGCTGTACCCCTTTATCATAGAGCAAAACGACATCCGCATCTGCCTGCTCAACTACACTTACGGCACCAACGGCATCCCCGTGCCATCGCCCTATATCGTCAACCTCATCGATACGGCCGTCATCGCCAAGGACATCGCCCGTGCCAAGGCCATGCACCCCGACGTCATCATCGCCATGCCCCACTGGGGTGACGAGTACGTGCTGCTGCCCAACAAAGGCCAGCGCGACCTGGCCGACTGGATGTTGGCAAAGGGCGTCGACCACATCATCGGCGGGCATCCGCACGTGGTGGAGCCCATCGAGGTGAGAGGCGACAGCATCGACCGTCACCTGGTGGCATACTCCTTAGGCAACTTCGTCTCCAACCAGTCGAGGCCCAACACCGACGGGGGAACGATGGTGCGCATGACGCTCACCAAGGAGAATGGGCAGGTGCGCCTCACCGACTGCGGCTACACCCTCTACTGGGTGTCGAGACCTGTCACATCGGGCCTGCGCAACTACCGCGTGCTGCCCTCAAGCTACCCCTCCGACAAGCTCAACGCCACCGAGCGCACCAAGCGCGACACTTATCTGCGCAACACCAGGGCGCTCTTCGAAAAACATAACAAGGGAATCAAAGAATATTCTTTTGGAGATTGAAGATTGATTTCGGCTGCGCCGATTGAAAATTGAAGATTGAAAATTGAAAATTGAAAATTGAAAATTGAAGATTGAAGATTGAAAATTGGCCTTCGCTTTCTCCGTATGCTTCGGTTTCGCCGCAGCCGAAAGACGCGAACCGTGAACAGACAAATCATATGTCTAAACTCCTAAACTACTAAACTACTAAACTCCCTCAAAAAACTCCCAAAACTCCTCAACTCAAAAAAACTCCTCAACTCAAAAGAACTCCCAGAATCACTTCACCACTCCGAGGGACATCACACTCACCTGTTTCAGCCCAGACGCCACCATCGGTTCCACACAGGAGCAGATGGTGGCGCCTGACGTGACAATATCGTCGACGACCAGCACATGGAGGCCTGCCAATGACACCTTCCCCGTGACACGGAAGGCATTCTCCATGCTCTCCATGCGCTGCCGGAGGGTCTTATGGGTCTGGCTCTCGACAAACGTGATGCGCTCCACGGCATCGGTCACCACAGGCAGACCTGTCACCTCGGCCACGCCCATCGCTATCTCCTCGCTCTGGTTATAGCCCCGCTGTCGCTGGCGCTTACGGGTAAGAGGAACGGGGATGATGATGTCGATGCCATTGAAAAAACCATACATAGCGAACTCCTCGGCAGCCATGCGGCCCATCACGGTTCCGATACCACACTGACCGTGGTATTTCATGTCGTGGACGATGCGGCTCACCTCGGAGCCAGCCTCATAATAGAACAGGGCGGCGGCACGCTCCACGGGAATGCGCCCCCAGAAGCGGCGCGCCATCAGGTTGTCGGTGGCGTGAGCAGCAAACAACGTGCGCGGCAAGTGAAGATTACACTTGGCACAGAGCACTTCCTCGCCCAACGCCAAGCGACAGCCACAGACCGAACATCCCTGCGGCGCGATAAGGTTGAGCACACGGTGCCAGAAACTAATCCGTGCCATGACCTTACGACATCCCGTCGTCGAAGTCGCCGTCTTCCACCACGGCATCATCGTCGTCGATGTCGAGACATTGGCGGATGATGTCCATAGTGAAGCCACGGCCCATGGCGAAACGAATGAGGCGGCCGTTGCGCTCGTAATCGCCCATCCCACGCAGAGCGCGCTGGCGGGAAATCAGAAGCGGGCGAAGGGCTGCCACATAGTCGGAGTCGTCGACGGCATCAAGCACAGGCTGGTAGACGGCACGTGGGATACGCTTCTGCATCAGTCCTTGCTCCACCTTCCGCCGGCCCCAGCGGTTATGGCGCACCTTGTCGCTGATGAAGGCACGGCAGTAACGCTCCTCATCGATATAACGCTCGGAAATCAGATGAGCCATCAGACGGGCCTGGACATCGTCGTCGAGCCCCCACCGGCGCATCTTCTCAGTCATTTCCCAGCAGCAATGCTCGGCCTGTGAGCAAAGGGCCTCCAAACGAAGCCTTGCCGACTCTTCCGTCATCTCTATTTCTTTTGCCATATTATTCGACACACCTTGAGTTAGTATCAGCCACTGACGCATCACAATTGCCACGCTCCCCTTTTACCAAACGGCACACACCGAAGGGGTCCTCGCGTGTGGCGACAGCCGTGAAGCCACGGTTGCGCAACATATCGGCCACGCTGCCGGTGTACTGTGCGTTGCACTCGAAGAAAAGCACCCCCCCGGGACTTAGGGCGGTGGAGGCATAGCGGGCAATGGCGGTATAGAAGCACAGCGGGTCGTCATCGGGGACGAAGAGCGCCTCATGAGGCTCATACTGCTTCACGTTGGCATGCATCGCTCCAGCCTCTGCCCTGCAGATATAGGGTGGGTTCGACACAATCACGTCCCAGCAGCCGGCATCGCCCTGCAGCGCGAGGGCATCACGCCTGTCGGCGCTCACCACGGCGCCGTTGGCCGCAGCGTTGCGCCGTGTCACCTCCAGGGCTTTCGGCGAGAGGTCGATGGCACTCACCTGCGCACCGCTCAGTCCGAGTGCAAGGCTCACGGCGATGCACCCGCTTCCGCAGCCGATGTCGAGCACGCGTGGACAAGGGGGCAGCGAACTCTCCATCACCCACCGGCATAGGGCCTCGGTCTCGGGACGAGGGATGAGCACACCCCGCTCCACACTCATCCGGTGGCCCATAAACTCCACCGCGCCAAGCACATACTGCACAGGCTCCGACGACTCCAACCGCTGCATCAGTCCTTCAAGGCAGGAGCGCTCCTCAGCACTCAGCGCGGCGGTGCCATTGCACAACAGTTCGGGCAGCGTGATGCCGAAGCGCTCCTCCATCACCATCCGCACGACGGCCCTCGCCTCCCCCTCGTCGTACAACGGAGTGAGGCGGCGCCACAGTTGCATGAACGACAATGCCCCAGGCACTTGACCATCCATCGTATGGCTAATCACCGACGACCAATCTCTTGTAAAGTTCTTCCATTCCCTTCGATGCGCCCATCTTCAGGTGCTCCACACGTCCACCTATGTCCAAGTTGACATCAGCAGGGTCGATGAGGTAGATGGGCACATGACGGGGCACGTAATGCACCAGTCCTGCGGCAGGATACACCACCAGCGACGTTCCGATGATGATGAAAATGTCGGCGTCGGCACATTCCCTCGCTGCCGTCTCCAGCATCGGGACGGCCTCCTGGAAGAACACGATGTGTGGGCGTAGCAGCGAACCGTCGCCAGCCTTCGTACCCACCTTCACATCAAGGTTGTCGGGCGTCAGCGTCTGTATGTAGCGGCTGTCGTAGGGGTCGATGCTCGAGCACACTTTCATCAGCTCGCCATGCAGGTGAACCACCTTCGTGCTTCCAGCCTGCTCATGCAGGTTGTCCACATTCTGAGTCACGACAACCACCTTGTAATGCTCCTCCAACTTAGCCACGAGCTCATGGCCCTTGTTGGGCTTGGCATTGAGGCATTTGTGACGAAGCATGTTGTAGAAATTGGTCACCAATTCGGGATCACGCAGCCAACCATCATGGGTGGCCACATCCTTGACGGGAAACTCCTCCCAAAGGCCATCGTAATCGCGGAAAGTCCTCAAGCCGCTCTCCACCGACATGCCAGCACCTGTAAGTACGACAATCTTCTTCATAACAGTCTATTTTTATGGGTTTAAACATGCTGAATTATTAATAATGTACAAAATTACCTATTTTCGGGCAATAAACCATCTTCAATCACAAAAAAAAGCGTACCTTTGCCGAGATTTTTGAAAGCGTTAAATATTTATAAACATTTTTATGGACAAAGTAAGTTATGCTTTGGGCTTGGGCATAGGCCAGCAGTTGAAGCAGATGGGTGCCACAAACCTGAACATTGATGATTTCGGCAAGGCCATCAAGGACGTGCTTGCCGACGAGCCCCTCAAGGTCTCGCACAAGGAGGCACAAGCCATCGTACAAGATTATTTCAGAGAGCAAGAAGAGAAGCTCAACAAACAGCGCATGTCTCAAGGCAAAGTAGCCAAGGATGCCGGAGAACAGTATCTCGCATCCAATGCGAAGAACGAGGGAGTGGTGACACTGCCTTCCGGCTTGCAGTACAAGGTGCTCCGTGAGGGCAACGGTCAGAAGCCCAAGGCAACCGACCAAGTGGTGTGCCACTACGAGGGTTTCCTCATCGACGGCACGGTCTTCGACAGCAGTTACCAGCGCGGAGAGCCCGCCACCTTCGCACTCAACGAAGTCATCACCGGATGGACCGAAGGCCTTCAGCTCATGCAGGAGGGTGCGAAATACCGCTTCTTCATCCCCTACCGCCTCGGCTACGGAGAGGGCGGCGCAGGAACCATCATCCCTCCCTTCTCGGCACTCATCTTCGATGTTGAACTTGTCGAGGTGAAGAATAAATAATTATAGAGAGAATTCACAATTAATCATAAAAAAAGCATTAGAAATGAGAAAGTTTTCATTTTTCGCCCTTGTGGCAATCCTCGCTGCCTGCACCGTGTCGTGCGGCAAGAAATACAAAGCCAGTCTCACCACCGACATCGACACGCTGAGCTATGCCATCGGACTGGTCAACGGCAACCAGATCAAGCCCTACCTCGCACAGCAGGGTGTTGACACCGCCTACATCGCCGACTTCATCCGTGGCTTCAACGAAGGCACCAAATGCGGCAACGACAAGAAACAGCAAGCCTACCAGTCGGGTGTGGAAATGGGTATGCGCATGAGCTCTGGCATCAACAGCAACATCTTCGGAGATGACGAGCAGTACAAGGTATCCAACAAGAACCTCGTTGCCGGTCTCGTTGCCGGTCTGAAGGGAGACACCACCCTGATGAACCCCACCAGCATGATGTCGAAAATCGACGAGATGGCCAAGGGCATCCATGAGCGCGTGATGGAGAAGAAATATTCCGGCAACAAAGAGGCCGGTGCCAAATTCCTCGCCGATAACGGCAAGAAAGAGGGTGTCGTCACTCTGCCCAGCGGTGTGCAGTACAAGATTATCCAGGAAGGCAAAGGTGCCATTCCCGCCGACACAGCAAGGGTGAAGATTCAATATGAGGGCAAGACCATCGACGGCAACGTCTTCGACAGCAGCTACAAGCGTGGCCAGCCCGTGGAGATGATGGTACGCCAGAACATCCCCGGCTTCGCCGAGGTCCTCACACACATGCCCGTCGGTTCCACATGGGAGGTCTATATCCCTGCCGACCAGGCCTACGGTGAGCGCGAGATGGGACAAATCGAACCGTTCTCCACGCTTATCTTCAAAATCGAACTTCTTGACATCCTGAAATAATCCCCGGGAAAAATCATGATGAAGAAAACAATCCTATTAGCACTCGCCATCATGGCGAGTGCTACTTTCTGTCAGGCAATGACCGGCAAGAAAGACAAGAAGAAGAAAAAGGAAACAGCAGCCGTGGTTGTTGAGCCCGTGGTGCTCACCACCGCCACCGACTCCGTGAGCTACGCGATGGGCATGGAGGCCACCAACGGCCTCATTCCCTATCTCATCGAACAGATGGGCGTCGACACCGCCTATATGTACAAATTCATCGAGGGCTTCGAGAACGCCATCGACAAGGAGCGCAACACCAAGGAGACCACCGCATACGGAGCAGGCATCAACATTGCCAACATGGTGAGCAAAAACATGGTGAAGCAGGCCTCTCGCAACATGGAGGGCGTGGTCGACTCCATCACCCCCAACATGTTTGTACAGGGCTTCCTCTCAGCACTCAAGAAGCAGCACGAGCACTTCAACGACTCCACCGCAGCAGCATTCATCGCCTACAAGCGCGACGAGCACATCAGGCAAAGCAAGCGTGCCGGTGAGGAATACCTCGTTGTCAACGCAGCAAACGAGGGAGTGGTGACATTGCCCAGCGGCCTCCAGTACAAGGTGCTTCGCGAAGGCAACGGCCCCGTGGCCACCAAGGACGACGAGGTGGAGGTGAAGTATGAGGGTCGCCTCATCGACGGCACCGTCTTCGACAGTTCCTACACCCGCAACCCCAACACCACCAAGTTCAAGCCCACACAGGTCATCAAGGGATGGACCGAGGCACTCACACTCATGCCCGAAGGCAGCATGTGGGAACTCTATATCCCACAGAACCTGGCCTACGGCGAGCGCCCTGCCGGAAAGATACCACCCTACTCCACCCTCATCTTCAAAGTGGAACTCGAGAAAGTCATCAAAGCCGAGGCTGCCGACAAGAAGCCCGAGGCTGCGAAAGCCGACAACGCCAAACCAGCCACCAAGCCTGCTGCCAAGCCAACTGCCAAGCCAGCTGCCAAGCCAGCTGCCAAAGGCAAGGGCAAGGGCGCAGCAAAAAGCAAATAATAGTTCACAACGACGTTGAAGACATTTGAAGAACTTGGTGTCGCCGAAGAGATTCGCCGCGCCATCACCGAAATGGGTTTCGAAAGCCCCATGCCCGTGCAGGAGGAAGTCATCCCCTACCTCCTCGGCACGGGCAATGACGTCATAGCCCTGGCCCAGACCGGCACAGGCAAGACAGCCGCATACGGCATCCCCCTGCTGCAGAAGCTCGACACGACGAGCAACGCCACACAGGCCCTCATCCTCTCCCCCACCCGCGAGCTCTGCCTGCAAATCACCGACGACCTGAAAGACTTCGCCCGCTACATGCCGGGCATACACATCGTCGCCGTCTATGGCGGCGCCTCCATCGTAGAGCAGATGAAAGCCCTGCGCAAGGGGGTGCAAATCATCGTCGCCACTCCCGGCCGACTCATCGACCTGATGAACCGTGGTGTGGCAAAGCTCGATGCTGTGAGCAACGTGGTGCTCGACGAGGCCGACGAGATGCTCAACATGGGTTTCTCCGAGAGCATCGACGAAATCCTCAAGGGTGTTCCCGCCGACCGCAACACCCTGCTCTTCTCCGCGACCATGAGCAAGGAGATAGAGGCCATCGCGAAAAACTACCTCCACGACCACAAGGAAATCGTCGTGGGAAGCCGCAACGAGGGCGCAGAGCATGTCAACCACATCTACTACATGGTGCATGCCAAGGACAAATACCTTGCCCTCAAGCGCATCGTCGATTACTACCCCCGCATCTTCGCCATCATCTTCTGCCGCACCAAGGTCGAGACGCAGGAAATAGCCGACAAGCTCATCCGCGACGGCTACAATGCCGAGTCGCTTCACGGCGACCTCTCTCAGCCACAGCGCGACCAGACCATGCAGAAGTTCCGCCAGCACCTCACCCAACTCCTTGTGGCAACCGATGTCGCCGCCCGTGGTCTCGATGTGGACGACCTCACTCATGTCATCAACTACGGACTGCCCGATGACATAGAGAACTACACCCACCGCAGCGGGCGAACAGGCCGTGCGGGAAAGAAAGGCACGTCCATCTCCATCGTCCACACCCGTGAGCAGAAGAAAATCAAAGCCATCGAGAAGGAAATCGGGAAACAGTTTGTCGAGGCCGACCTGCCAACACCTCACGAGATCTGCACCAAACAGCTCTACCGGGTGATGGACCAGATAGAGAAGACCGACGTCAACGAGGAGGAGATTGCTCCCTTCATGGCCGACATCAACCGCCATTTCGAGTTCTTCGACAAAGAGGACCTCATCAAGAAAATCGTGTCGCTCAACTTCGGCCGTTTCCTGGCCTACTACGCCGACGCCCCCGTCATCGAGAAGCCCAGTGCCAAATCGGAGCGCAAAGAGCGGGCAGAAGGCAAGGCAAAGCGGGGTGACCGCAAAGCGGAGAAAGGTTTCCGCCGGCTCTTCATCAACCTGGGCAAGGCCGACGGCTTCTACCCCGGCGAGGTGATGCAGTTCATCAACAAACATGTGCCCGGCCGTCCCGAGGTGGGGCACATCGACCTGCTGGCTACGTTTGCCTACTTCGAGGTGTCGGAGGAAGATGCCGACCTGGTGATGGAGTCGCTCGACGGCACCACCTACAAAGGCCGAGAGGTGAGATGCAACCCCGCCGACGAGAAAGGACACGGCGGAGGAGCAAGAGCCGGCAGGAGCGAGGCACCACGCCAGCACCGGGAAGCCCGGCAAGAGGAGAAGCGCGGAGAAGGACGGCAGGACAGGCCCCAGCAGAGCCGTCCCGACAACTTCGCCCGCTTTGAGAAGAAATCAAAGAAACAGCGCCGGAGCGAAAACACAGAGCAGCGGCGCGGCACGCGTGGAGCCGCACGCAACGAGAGCGGACGGCAAGACGACTGGCGGCAGTTCTTCCAAGGGCACGACATCGTTCTCGACGATGGCCTTGAGGAAGGATGGGCAAGAAGAAAGCCGAAGAAAAAGAAAAGCTAAATGATAAAAGATTGCAAAGAGGGGCGTGCCTATAGCGGCACGCCCCTCTTGCAATTCTTGGGGACAATCTCCGTCAGCATCGGCTTCATCTTTCCGCCCTCCTTGATGCCTGTATCCTAAAGAGGTAAAAGACGGCAAATAGGAAGATGTTGTTCGCCGTTTCCTTACACCCCTAACACAATGGCAGGGTCGATATTAAGCTTCCTGCTGATTTCTCTTCCAATTTTCAAGGATGGCTCACTCTTTCCATTCATGATTTCACTGACACGAGCTGTACTCAGTCCGAGCAACTCGGCCAACTTGGTTTGATTAATCCCCATCTCATAGAGACGAAGTTTGATGACATCTATCAGAGATGGTTTGCCAATAGGATAGTGTACATCCTCGTATTCTTCTACCATATCTGAAAGCATGTCAAGTTCCAGATAATTCATGTCATCTGTTGGTGTTTCGTCATCGACCAAAAGAAGCAGTTCGTCTATCCGCTTTAATGCTGCACGGTAAGCAGCCTCGTTCTTAATCTGTGCCATATTCTGGATCATGGGGACGGAGTTTTTGATCCGTTTTTGTATTTATCTAAGATAGAGGATTATTGAAGGATTTGTAAGATGCAAAAAAAATCGCCACGGAAGAGCAAAAGCCTTATAATCAAAAGCTTATGCCCTTTCAGGGCGATTTTTTATGTTCGCTTTACGTTCCCAGGGCGTTGCCCTGGGCTGAGAGCGGGTTGGCCCTTCGGGCCGCCGTTGCTTTCGACGGAATTTGTTGACGCCGGTGATTTCGAACCGTATGCCGAGAGTTTGTTGACGCCGGTGGGTTCGAACCGTATGGCGAGAGTTTGTTGCCGACGGTGATTTCGAACCGTATGACTGGAGTTTGTTGTTGCCGATGATTACGGCAGGAGTTTTGCCGACGGTGATTTCGACGGAGAGTTTGTTGTTGCCGTTGATTTCTGCCCTTGTTGAAAGGTTCGAAACCTTCAAGCTAACGTCTAAACTCCCAAACTCCTAAACTCCTAAACTCCCTCAAAAACTCCCAAACTCCGAATCTCCAAATCTCCGAATCTCCAAAATTAGAAGTCGTCGTGGTCGAGGCTGTCGTTGAAGTCCTTCGGCTCTCGGTCGAGGTTGTCGTGGAAGTCATTGCGGCGGCGAGGTGCATTCTGTCGCGGAGCATTGTTGCCCTGCTGGCGCTGTGCACCCCCCTGCTGGCGGTTGCCCTGACGCCCTCCGCGCTCACCACGCTCGGGACGCTCACCACGCTCGGGACGCGGACGGCGCTCACGGTCGGAGTATCCCTCCGGTTTCGGCTCGAGCACGCGGTGTGAGAGTTTGTACTTGCCCGTCTTGGGGTCAATCTCCATCAGTTTCACCTTAATCTTGTCACCCTCCTTGATGCCTGCATCCTCTACGGTCTCCAGGCGTTTCCACTCAATCTCGGAGATGTGAAGCAGACCATCCTTGCCCGGCATGATTTCCACGAAACAGCCGTAAGGCATGATGGAGCGCACGGTGCCCTCATAGACCTCTCCCACCTCGGGAATGGCCACGATAGACTTGATTTTGGCTACTGCGGCGTCGATGCTCTCCTTGTCGGGAGCGCTCACCTGCACCTTGCCCACACCGTCTTCCTCGTCGATGGTGATGGTAGC
>CAMHEL010000045.1 GCA_946184125.1 uncultured Prevotellaceae bacterium | reverse complement strand
GATACTTGATTTTTTCCATAGTCATCGTTCTTTGCGAAGCAAAGTTAATGCAAAAATGTCATTCTTGCAAAAAAATCATTCAAAATAAGAATGAATCATGGCGACGGTTCTCGTAGTCCTCTTTCTGCTTATCTAAAATGCCCTTCGGCCATTGGTTCTAACTCCCAAACTCCTAAAAAAGACTTTATGCAACAAACAGTTCATTGTCGCCATGTGAAGGTGTTGAAAGAATGGGGAGCGGTACTGACGTTGAGGTATTTTTTGTTGATTTTCACGCTGAGAGTGGCGGGCTTGTCGGTGAAGTTGCCTGCTGTGACGATGAGGTCCTGCCCCTTTCGGAAGACGACGATGGGTGTCTTGCTGTAGTCGCGGCCGGCATAGGCTATCATCTCGGTGCCCGGCTCTATGAGATGGCTGAAATGCTTGTAGGCATAATATTCAGGTGTGTAGCGTGGCTGCCGGGTCTTGCTGTCGACCTGTATCAAGGCATTTTGCTTCCATCCCCACGCCGATTCACCGTTGTCGGCGAGGATGAAGTTCCAGTTGTAGTACTCGTCGCATCCGTTGCCGAGGTTGTCGGAGAGAAGGAAGAAGGTGTGCTCGCCCGCCGCCCAGTCCATGGAGCCGTTGCCGCATTCGCTTTCGCTCACCATGAAGCGCAGTTGTGGGTAGCGCTGGCGCATCTGTGGCAGGTTCTCGCGGCATTCCCACTGGGTGCCGATGCCTCTTACATTGGCTTGTAGTGTGGCATCGTCAAGGATTTTCTCCACATAGTCCAGACGATTGGTGTTGAAAGTGCCTATCCATAGTTCCACGTTGGGATGTCGCTTTTTCAGTGTTGGTGCCAGATATTCGTTGTTGAACTTCAGCGTGCCTTCAGCGGTCCATGCGCAGCCGGGGTAGGGGGTGTAGGAGTAAGCCTCGTTCTGGTACATCACCTTGGTGATGGGCAAGCCCTGCTCGGCGTAGAGGTCGATGAAGCGGCAGAACATCTCAGCGTAGCACTGCAGGTAGCGTGGGTCCTGAATGAAGAAGTCTTGTGTGGCCAGTCGTCGTGGGAACACACCGTTGCGGTCGCCGAGGAGTTTCATCTCATCGGGGTCTAAAGTGCCCTCGCCATTATAGAGCAAGTACCCCTGACGCTCGTCCATGGTGTTGTATTTGTTGGGCGAGACGGGGTAGTCCTGGTTGATTTTCATCCATGCCGGTGGGCTCCAAGGGCTCATGAAGAGCTGCAGTGTGGGGCAGTATTTTTGTGCGGCACGTGCCAGTGGGATGATGTTGCGTTTGTCGCGCTCGATGTTGAAATAGCGCAGGCCGAGGTCGCCCACCACATCATCGCAGCTGTACCAACTGCGGGCATAGTCGTTGGCATTCATCGACACGCGGCCATGGGTGAAGTGCAGGTCGCCGCTGGGTGCGAAGAGGTTGCGCATCACCTCATCCTGAGCGTCACGCGAGAGCAGGTTGAAGGCGTCCCAGTCCAGTTCGTTGAATGTGGTGCCCCAGGCACGGAAGGTAATCCCCTGTTCTGTGCCATCAACACTGGCCACAATGCTACCCTCTGCCTTGGCCGAGAGCGATGTTTTCGCCTCCACCCAGGGGGCTTTCTCTGTCGTCGTGTATTGAGTTACGCGCTGTGCGCTGGCCAAAATGGCATACGTCGCAAGGACGATGGAAAGGATGACTGTTTTTTTCATATTATTGTATTTTTTCGTTTTGCAAGGTTATTGATATACACGCACATAGTCAATCTCATACCTCATAGGGAAGCAATTGTCGTCGATGATGCCACCGTTATCGCCACCAAGGGCAAGATTGAGAAGGATGTACTGTGGAGCGTGAAAAGGATTTTTGTGGCCGCCAAGACTTCCGTTGATGGTCTCAGATAGGGGAATCTCATTGACCAGCTCATCATCGATGAAGATGCTGATGGATTCATGCGTCCAGTCCATGCGCCAGATATGGAATTTCTCAGCCCAAAGGCTGTCGTTGCTGGTGAAATGCAAAAAAGGGATGCGCTTGCTGTTCCACACCGCTTGATAGCGTTTGTCGCTGCCCCAGCAGGCGTTGGCCAGGATATGGGGTACGTCGTTGATGCGGTAAAACTCCATGACATCGATTTCTCCGCATGAAGGCCATTCCATCTCTTTTCCCAATAGCCAGATGGCAGGCCAGGCACCACTTGCAGTGGGGATGCGAGCCTTCACTTCCATACGACCGTAGGTAAAAGAGAAACTGTCGTGTGTGGTGAGGGAGGCCGAGGTGTATTCGATGTTTTTTCGGCTTCTTCGCCAGTCGTCGCTGTGGTATTCCGGGTTGTGGATGGGGTTCGCTTTCACTTCACGGCGGGCTTCAATGACCAAGCATCCGTTGCGGCAATAGGCATTCTCTCCTTGATACCATTGGGCTTCGTGGTTTCTCACAAAACCTCTTTCTGGTTTCCATACATGAGAATCGTAGGGGCCATCGGTGTCGAACTCCTGACACCAGACCAACTTATAAGGCGATTGGGCCATCGCTTCGGTCTGGGCATTCATATTCATCGCAGCCATCAAGGCCGGTACGACCATCAGCATCATCTTTTTCATACGTATTGTGTTTGAAGCTTTGTTCTGTATTTATCTCATCGATAATGATGGAATACTTGCTTCATAGGTGCAAAAATATGAAAAATTATTTTCTTTTGTCGCTTCATCAAGAAAAAGTTTTGGCTCGTTTTTGTCGATTTTTTTGTTCAATAGTAAAAATAGTGTTATTTTTGCTGACGAGAACAGCTCGCTATCTTTCATTCCTTGTTTGGATATTCATAACCATTAGCACCCATAAACAATGAGCATGAAATCTTCATCCCTTCTTCTTGCCGTGTTGTTGCCGATAGCCGTCACGGCACAGACCATTACAGGCAAGTACGACATCCCTAAAGTTCCGGATTGGGCCAAGAACGCAGTGTTTTATCAGATTTATCCGCAGACCTTCTGCGATTCCGATGGCGACGGCATTGGCGATATTCAAGGCATCATCAGCAAGCTCGACTATGTGAAGAGCCTCGGCGTGGATGCCATCTGGTTCAACCCGTTCTTCGACTCTCCCTTCCATGATGCGGGTTACGACATCCGCGACTACTACAAGATAGCCCCCCGTTATGGCACCAACGATGATGCCCGTCGTCTTTTTGAGGAGGCCCACAAGCGTGGAATGCATGTCATCTTCGACTATGTCATCAGCTACACCTCTATCGACAATCCCTGGTTCGTGGAGTCGCAGAAGCAGGAGAAAAACAAATACTCCAACTATTACATCTGGACGGAGACCAACTGGGTGGACCCGCCCCGCGAGTTCGCCGGCTCGTTCATCAAGGGTTACGGACAGCGCAATGGGCAGTTCATGCGCAATTTCTATTGGTGTCAGCCGGCACTCAATTTCGGCTTCTCGAACCCCGACCCCGAACAGCCTTGGCAGTTGCCCACCAACCACCCCGATGTGATGGCGATGCGCGAGGACCTGAAGAAGGTGCTGCGCTTCTGGATGGACATGGGAGCCGACGGCTTCCGTGCCGACATGGCAGGAGCCCTCGTCAAGACACGGCGGGTGAGGGGCAACGAGCAGTTCTTCAACACCAACGAGAACGAGACGAAACTCTTCTGGCGCGAGATACGGCAGCTGTTGGAAAAGGAATATCCCCAAGGTTTCATGGTGGCTGAATGGTCGTATCCCGCCGATGCTCTTGATAATTGTTTCCATGTCGATTTCTTCCACTGGTTCAATGGATACAACGACTTGTTCCAAAAAGAGAGTTGGCGCATCCTCAATGGTGTGAGCGAAGGGCACAGCTATTTCGATGCAGAGGGAAAGGGCGACATCACCGCTTTCCTCCGCAGCTATATGGACCAGTATGAGAAGACCGTGGGAAAGGGATATATCAGCTTGCCTCTTGGCAACCACGACAATGCGCGTTTGGGCAACCGCCGCAGCGACAAGGAGTTGGAAATCATCTATGCCTTTGGTTTCACCATGCCCGGCGTTCCTTTCCTTTATTACGGCAATGAGATTGGCATGAAGCAATTGCCTGGCAACTGGCCACAGGTGGAAGGTGCCTACCAACCGCGCAACGGAGCCCGCACACCCATGCAGTGGACCAGTGGCAAGAACCTGGGCTTTTCCGATGGAGAAGCCGGCAAACTCTATCTGCCCGTCGACCCGTCGGCTGATGCCCCCAACGTTCAGGCGCAGGAGAAAGACCCCAACTCACTGCTCAACAAGACGAGGCGGCTCATCGCCCTGCACCACAACGAGCCCGCACTCGCCAATTATGCTGAGTTCGTGCCTGTCTATCCCTCCTACGACCAGCAGGCCCCTTCGCCATCCATCTATCCTTTCGTCTATGCCCGTGCGGCAGGAAATGATGTCGTGCTTGTGATGCTGAATCCAAGGGCTGAGGCTTCGGAAGCCACTTTCAACCTCAATGTCAAATACAAGAGGACCCAACTCCTTGCAGGCGACAAGTTCCCGATGAAACACAACAACAAGACGGGGGAGACAATCATACAAATGCCTGCCACCTCTTATGCCATCGTGAAACTGATGTCTGTGGGCGGATTTATCAATAAATAAGGCGATGAAGAAAAATTATCCGTGATATGGAACATTTTCTCATATTAAATTGCTAATTTTGCCGCGATTTTCGAGAAGATGCTCTTGAGGCGTCAATTGTTTTCTTGTCTATCAGCTAAGGTAAAAAGAGGAAATATCTGGAATGTTGAAAATGTTTATTATTCTATATAAAATAGACTTCCATAACAAAGACTATCTACAAATTAAAATCGGATAAAGATGAAAAAAGTTTTATTGCTGGCCGTAGCCGCCATGATGGCTACAATGAACGTGAGTGCTCAGGATGAACCGAAAAATGAGATTGGTATCTTCTACGGAGTTGGCTCTGCATCGAATGTCGTTTCCTCATTTGGAAGTGCTTTCTCATTCAGCACAGGCGATCAGACGGGCTATTGGGGTCCTATCGGTGCTGAGTATTTCTATCATGTCTCCAATGTTATTGGCTTGGGTGTGGTAGCAGAATATGCCGGATGTAAATGGGACAAACCCTACACACTGAATGGCTCTCTCAAAACCACTTACATCACCGTCATGCCCTCAGTGAAGTTCAACTGGCTGAGAAAAGAGCATGTAGGCTTGTATTCAGGAATATCAGCTGGTGCCATGTTCTGCAGCATCACCCCATCGGGTGATTTCAAGACCGATCCTCAATATAAAAATATTGATGATGTCAAGGAGGAGAACGTTACCGACTTCATGTTCAATATCAACGTCATCGGCGTGGAGTTCGGCACTGCTTTCCGTGGCTTCGCTGAGCTTGGTTTCGGTGAGAAAGGCCTCTTCTGCGCTGGCGTCCGTTACAAATTCTGATAATCACCGATTAGCACATGAAAAAGATTGCACATTGGCTCCTTGCCGCCATTCTTTTCTTTTCCGGCTCTCTGAGCATGCAAGCTCAGGTGATGAAGGCAGCCGACCTTGAGAAGTATGCCAAGGAGAGATATGGTGACAAGTGGCTTGATGCAGCCAAGAACCTTGCCGGAGGGCTGTCCTTCGACAAGAACCAGTCGCTCACTTACCAGCAGGTCATCGAGGCCCCTGGCAAGACCAAACAGCAACTTTACGTGGCGCTCAATTATTGGGCAACGGCTACCTTTAACGACAAGCAGGCCATCACCCTCAACGACAAGGATGCAGGCTGCATCATCATCTCATCGACCATCCCCGACATTGTCGACCATATTGGTACCATCAACAAATATTCTGTCAGCATCACACCTATCATACGCCTTGATATCAAGGATGGTAAGATACGGGTCACTTACACTGTTCAGAGCTACGACATCCTGGCCGACATCAGTGGCGGATGGCTCAGTTTTCGCGATACCGACTCCAAGACCTATGGCGACTCGAAACGCAAGAAGGATGACAAGACCAATGCCAACCTTTACGATGAGAAGTGGGAAATCACAGGCCATTATCCTTTCGTTGAGAAGGACCCACAGAAACGCACCTGTGCCAAAGCTCTTGTGATGACTCATGCCTATTCCAATGCCATTATGGACAAAGTGGAGGAGGCTGTGAAACATGGTATCGTCGGCAATGAAGATGACGATTGGTAAACCAATAATATTGAAAGCATGACTCTCCTTCGTTTGAGCAACTTCATTTCCCGTTGGATGGGCGTGCTCGTCTTATTGACAGCAGCAGTATCACTGGCATTCCCAGAGGTGCTGCTGCCTGTGGGAATGTGGGTTATCAATCCATTGCTGGGCCTCATCATGTTCGGCATGGGTCTGACCTTGAAGGCTCAGGATTTCCGTGTCGTCTTGCAGCGCCCGAAAGATGTGCTTTTGGGATGCCTCGCTCAGTTCACCGTCATGCCTCTTGTGGCATGGGTGCTGGTGAAGGTATTCTCGCTGCCCGATGAACTGGCATTGGGTGTCATTCTCGTGGGGTGCTGCCCCGGTGGCACTGCTTCCAATGTCATCACCTTCCTTTCGCGTGGTGACCTCGCTCTCAGTGTGGGCATGACAGCCATGAGCACCATCCTTGCACCGCTGCTCACACCGGCTTTGGTATGGCTGATGGCAGGCACGATGGTCGATGTCGATACGGTGGGCATGCTGCTCTCCATTCTTTATGTGGTCATCGCGCCTATAGTGGGAGGTCTTATCGTGCAAAGGCTATTCCCTGTCTTCACTCAGAAAGTGGTGCCCTATCTGCCTGCCTTCTCCACGCTGATGATAGCCGCTGTCGTGGCGATGGTGGTGTCGCACACCGCCGACCGTCTCTTCACTGCTGGAGCCACCGTTGTGGTCGTCGTTATGCTTCACAATTTGCTTGGACTCTTGATAGGTTATGCTACAGGAATGCTGCTTGGCTTCCCGCGTGGGAAACGCATCGCCATCAGCATCGAGGTGGGCATGCAGAACAGTGGTCTGGCTTCCTCGTTAGCCACCATTCACTTCGCTGTTTTCCCACTTGCCACTATACCTGGGGCTGTGTTCAGTGTGTGGCACAACATCAGCGGCGCCCTTGTTGCACGATTCTTTGCGAGAAACGAGACTGCTACGGCATCGTGAGGGATGCTGGGTAATCCTATAGATGGCCTCCCTGGCTTGCTGCATGTTACTGCGCAAGACGGGGAGGTTTTCTTTTGGGGGGGAGTTTAGAGATGGGTTTGTTGGTTCTAAAGTCACCTCTCGTCTCTCACCCTTTGAAAAAAATAAGGATGGTTTGTAATTTTATCACTTTCTCTGCGACATATAGGTTGTAATGACAAAGTGAAATCATGGAAACGAAGCGATTAGAGAAAGAATTTATAGATATGGTGGCTACGCAGAAGAAAGTCATCTACAAAGTCTGCTACATCTATGCCAAAGACCATGACGACCTGAACGATTTGTTTCAGGAAACGGTGTTGAACCTTTGGAAGAGTTTCCCGCGCTACCGGGGTGATAGTAAACTCACCACATGGGTTTACCGCATCGCCATGAATACCTGCATCACCTTCCTCCGCAGGTCGACCTCACGCCCGCAGACCATTCCCATGACTGCGGATGTGGCAGGACAGCTGGCTGACGAGGAAGGAAAAACAGGTCAGCTCAAGGAACTTTACAAACTCATCAACCAACTGGGGAATTTGGAACGCGCGCTCATACTCCTCTGGCTTGAAGAGCGGAGCTATCAGGAAATGGCCGAAATACTCGGCCTCTCTAAAAACAACGTCGCCGTGAAACTCAATCGCGTCAAGGAGAAACTGAAAAAAATGTCTAACCGTTAAAAATCAATGTGATATGGAACTTGAAGAATTAAAAGCTGGTTGGGACGCATTCGACAAGCGTCTGACAGAAACTGAAATTGTGAATCTGCGAATGGTGAAGGAACTGATAGGGCAGAAGACGCGTTCGGCGTACGATGGCATTGTGGGGCAGAACATATACAATCTGGTGGTTTGTCTGCTAATCAGTTGTGTGGTGTTCCCCTATGTTTACGCCAACACTCCCATCCGACTCTTCTCGTTTGCCATCGTAGAGACCATCATCGTGTTGGGCATGATACCACAAGTGTGGAAACTCACCTTGTTGTCGGGCTTCAATCTGGAATCCAAGACGTGCAACGAACTCAGCCGACTGGTGCTGCGCTACAAGAAACTCTGCCATCAGGAAACCATTTGGGGCATTGCAGGCGTATGCATAGCCATGGTTGCGTTCTACATATCGGAACTGGGTTTCAACCATGAGGCGGGTTATGTGTTGGGCACAAGGCTCATTCTGCCCATGGCGCTCTCCTTGCTTACCTTCACGATAGGCTACTTCTTTGCTTTGTGGATGCGCCGCCGCCATGCCATGCAGATGGCTGAGATAGAGCGCGGACTGGAAGAACTGAAAGAGTTTGAGGCGTGAAATAGCGCTGACATACAAGCTCTTCCTTGTTTCCCATGGCCCCTCCTCATGTCAGGAGGGGCTTTTGGGGGTCAATTATTCGTTTTCTGAAACATGTGGGTGAAACACGAGGAAACTGCATGAAACATGGGGACGTGAAACATGGGGACGGAGATATTGTCTCACTTTTTCTTGAAAAAAACTTTCGATTTTTTGTAATTTTTCGGCCGTTTTTGCGACTAATAGAGTAGAAGTGAAACAATTTAAACCCCTACAGCTATGATACATTTCTTATATACATTGGCTGCTATGCTGGCAGAATTTCTTTTCTGCGTGGCATCTTAGGTACAAGACCAGCAGCACCTCGACAAGCACGAACCGTGCTTCCTGCGACCTCATCCCGTCAAATTGCCATATTACAATGTTTTTTCCCCATAAATGTGAAGAATAGCCATTTTTTTTATACTTTTGCAAAGGAATGGAAAGAGCCTTTTTTTCGGAAATGTCTGAACAATACATCTTATGAGGACAACATAAATATGGAACATACAAAGAACAGACGATTGACCATCACGCTTTTGCTTGCCTTCATCGCTTTGGTGGGGCAAGCACAAGTGCAGTCCACCACCGCCCTCCTTGGCTCTTGGTCGGGAAAACTGAATGCCGGAGTGATGGCTTTGACGTTGGTGATGCACCTTGAGCAAGCCGATGGATATGTGGTTGTAACCTTCGACAGCCCCGACCAGAACGCCAAAGGAATTTCTGCCTATAAAGAATATCTCTCCGACGACTCAATAGCTGTAAAAATGGAGATGATTGGCGCCACTTATCGAGCACGGTTGAAGGAAGGGAAACTTGATGGCACATTCTCGCAGAACGGCTTCTCATTCCCTCTCATCTTGACTAGAGGCGTGCCTGAAGTGAAACGCCCACAACGCCCACAGCCCCCCTATCCATACATGACTGAGGAGGTGAGTTTCAGAAACGAAGCCGACAGCGTAACATTGGCCGGTACTTTAACTTATCCCGTGGGGTATGACAGGAGCGCCAAGCGGAAACCTCCCGTCGTCATAATGATTACTGGCAGCGGACCGCAAAACCGTGACGAGGAGCTGATGAACCATGCGCCTTTCCACGTCATTGCCGACTATCTTGCACGTCAGGGAATTGCATCATTGCGCTATGATGACCGGGCTACAGGAGCATCTGTAGGGGGAGACTTCAAGAATGCCACTTCTGAGGATTTCATGCGCGATGCATCAGCAGGACTTGATTTCCTCCGTGGGAAAAAGGCCTTCTCAAAGGTGGGCTGTATCGGGCATAGTGAGGGCGGGCTTATCGCTTTCATGCTCGCTGCCCGTGGCAAGACCGACTTCATCGTCAGTTTGGCCGGGCCGGCTGTCAAGGGCGATACCCTCTTGGCAGCACAAAACAACCGCATCATGCAGCTGATGGGGCAACCTGCTATCATGACGACAGAAACCATGCGTAAGACCGTCGATGCCCAGAATGACGTATGGCTCACCTGGTTCATCAACTATGACCCGACAGAAAATATCCGGAAATCACGATGCCCAGTCTTCGCACTCAATGGCGACCACGACTGTCAGGTTTTGTCCTCACAGAACCTACCCGTCTTCAAGCGCCTCCTTAAGCCTTCAGGCAAGAACCTTTTCAAGGAATATCCTTCACTCAACCATCTCTTCCAGCACTGCACCACAGGGCTCGTTGCCGAGTATGGGCAGATAGAGGAAACCATCTCGCCTGAGGTGCTGAGCGATATCGCACAGTGGATTAATGGCTTGAAATGATGGGCTAAAATCGTTTATTCATGGCAAAAACAGTGATTGGCGAAACTATGGCAGACTTTAGGCTTTAGACTCTAGACTCTAGACTTTAGACTTTAGACGCTAGACGTTAGACTTTAGACGCAAGGCTTTAGATTTTTGACTTTAGGCTTTAGACCTTACCTAATTATACATGTTATTCATGAAACGATTATTCTTACTTCTAACCGTCATCTCTGCTTTTATGCAGCCTGTGCTGGGGCAGGAGAACGCCCCTCGCAAGAAGGTCGCATTGGTGCTGAGCGGTGGTGGTGCCAAAGGTCTGGCACACATTGGAGTGCTCAAGGTGCTGGAGCGAGCCGGAATGCCCATCGACATCATCACTGGCACAAGCATGGGTGGCCTCATCGGTGGCCTTTATGCCTGTGGAAATGATGCTGCGAGAATAGATTCTATTGTCAGATCTCAGGACTGGACGACGGTGTTTTCCGACAAAGACGACTTAAGATACCAAACCTTGAAGGAGCGCGAACAGCACAACACCTATGTCTTTTCGACCACGCTGAAATTGAAAAAGAAGAGAAGCAGGCTTGGTGGTGGATTCATCATAGGGAAAAACGTTGGCAAGATGCTTCAAACCTTCACTGCCCCATACAACGATTCCATCGATTTCAACACCCTGCCCATCCCTTTCGCATGTGTCGCCACCGACCTTGTGGATAATAGCGAGCTGGTGTTTCACAGCGGACTGCTCAGCGAGGCTATGCGGGCAACCATGTCCATTCCCGGAGTCTTCGCGCCGGTGAGGAAAGGTGATAAGGTGCTTGTCGATGGCGGACTACGCAACAATTATCCCACTGATGTCGCCAAGGAGATGGGGGCCGACTACATCATCGGAGTGTCGGTGGCCAACAAAGAAAAAACAGCAGAGCAGTTGTCCACAACGGCGGAAATCCTGTTGCAGATTGTTCATTTCAACACCATGAACAAGATGGAGGAGAACATGGCCATCACCGATATCCCTATCAAGGTCGATACCGAGGGCTATAGTACGGCTTCTTTCACAACGTCGGCCGTCGACTCGCTCATTAGAAGGGGAGAGGAAGCCGCCATGGAGCACTGGGATGAGATCATCGCACTCAAGGAGAAATTGATGCCACTGGAAGCCATGCCAAAACCCTTGGCTGTTGTGGAGCCTTTGTCAGACAATCCCTCCTACAAGATAGGACAATTGCGATTTGAGAACATGTCGGCCAGTGACGAGCACTTCTTGAGGACGAAGTTCAGACTGCGGGAAGGCGACAGCATCAGTACCGAGTGGGCCAACCTCATCACGGTTTCCATGCGGCTCGACTTGTTTTACCAAAGTGCAGGTTTCCACGTAGAAAAGGATGCCGTCGACATGCCCGACGGGTCGAAAGCGTCGACAATCGTTTTTGTCGCAGGCGAGCCAAAGCCCAATAAGATGAACCTCGGAATAAGGTTCGATAACGAGGAGATGGTGGCGGTGCAGGGCAATATCACTTTCCCACTTCGAAAACGACTGCCCATGCAGTTTGAAGTCATGGTCAGGATGGGAAAGCGTATCAAGGTGGAAGCCAACTGGGAGATGCACCCCACAACGTTCATTCACCCCAGTGTGACGCTGGCTTTCCTTCGCAATGACATCAATCTTTATGAATACGGTACAAGAAGCTATAATATCACCTACAACCAATTCAATGCCACGGTGACGCCATTCACCTTCCATGTCAGGAACTTCCACTTCAGAATAGGTGCGGCCTTCGACTATTATTACAATTACAATTTACTGCTCGACCAGGTGAAAGAACACTACATGGAGATGCCCAAGCATGAGCATTTCATCAACTATTTCGCCAAGGTGGATTACAATAGTGAGAACGACTGGCATTTCCCCACCCGAGGAAGCCGGTTCTATGCCAAGTATGGCTATTTTACCGACAATTTCGTAAAATTGAATGATGAGGTGGGTATGCGTGAGATAACCGGTATGTGGAGAACCAACTTTGATATCGGTAAGAATTTCTCCATCCAGCCCATGTTCTATGGACGACTTCTGCACTATAAGGATACGCCCATCATCCTGAGCAATATCATGGGTGGTGAATGGAGCGGACATTACATCGACCAGCAACTGCCTTTCGCCGGTGTCGGGCATATCGAACTGCAATGGGACAAGTTGTTAGCGGCGCGGTTGCAGTTACAGTATAACATCAAATCCAACAGTGTCGTGCTCTTAAGGTTTGCCGCTGCACAGGATGGCGACAAATACAAAGAAGTGTTCAAAAGCAAGACCATGCTGGGCTCCACCCTGAGCTATTACTATAACGCTCCAGCGGGTCCCATCGGCTGCTCTTTCGGATACAGCAATGTCACCAAGAAAATCGGATTCTACTTCAATCTTGGTTTTGTGTTCTGAAAAAATGCTGTAGGATGATATTCTGGGCCTGACTTGCGCCTACCGCCAATCCACAAAGTTTTCTATTTGTGGAACTTGAAGTGGTCGAAGCCCTGACCGTAAACACCGATGACGCGGCTTTGGCTGACAAAAGCCGTGGGGTCCACTTCGTTGATGATGTGGAAAATCTGGCTCGACTGTCGCTTCTTGGCGAGGACAAAAAGCATTTTGATGTCATTGCCGGAATAGAAACCCTGTGCATTGAGCACCGTCACCCCACGGTGAGGCTCCTGGTTGATGCGGTGGGCTATCTCCTCGTAATGGGATGAGATGATGAAGAACTGCACCGAACTGCGACGGGAGTTCACCACCTGGTCGACACAGAAGGCGGTGACACACAGGACGACATAACCGTAAATCACCTTCTCCCAATCGTGGAACACGAGGTAGGAACAGGTGATGATGACAATGTCGCAAATCAGAATCACCCTGCCCAAGGAGATGTCGCGGTATTTGTTGACTATTGCAGCGATGATGTCGGTGCCTCCGGTGCTTCCATTGAACGACAGTCCGAGACCCACACCACTACCACAGAAAATGGCTCCGATGATACTCGCCATGAACGGCTGGTCCTGGAGCAGATGCATCTCCTTGCCCAGTTCGGTGAAAAAAGACAGGAACAGGGTGAGGAAACCGACGGCATATATCGTTTTCAAGCAGAAACGGAAGCCCAATACCTTGAGCGCTCCAAGCAGCAACAAGGCATTGATGCCAAAGTAACTCACTTGAACAGGGACACCCATACCCCAGTACAGTAAGGACGACACACCTGCCACGCCACCTGTCGTGATGTCGTTTGACAAAAGGAACATGGTCCACCCCATGCCATACGACATCATGCCGATAGCTATCATCACATAGTCGAAAAATTCAGAGTTAAGAATCTTTTTCACAGAAGACTCCTTCTGTGCAGATGGATTGTTTTGCATTGCCTTTTTTTAAGTGGACACTTTATGTACTTTTTTCACCTTTTCCGCAGCATCGCCCCACGCTCTATTTCTTTGGGAAAGCGGCATTGTTTTTGAACACCTTGAGGGTTTCGTCGATGGCGGGGTCGTCAGAGTTGAGATATTCCAGCCAGGCATCCTCGTCGAGCATGTTGTAGATGATGCGGCTGTAGATATATCTCTCGAAGAGTTTGTGCGATTTCTGTAGCATGAGGTTGCGGCGCTGCAGTCCGTTTTTCTCGGCATACGCAGCAAATTGCTCCAGAAGGTTCTGCTTCTTGAGGTGTGTGAGGAGGGTACGCATGTCGGTCATGTTTTTCAGCCTTGCACGGTTGTCGTCGGTGTATTCGAAGGCAAACTCCAGTATATGCCCTCTCATGGCCGCCTCTTTATAATAGGAGGTGATGTCGGTGGTGTCTTCGGGGACGAAAATGTCGGGTGTGATGCCGCCGCCGCCATAGACCGTTCTGCCGAGACGGGTGTGATACTCCGGTCCCGTGTGCTTGATGCTGTCTTGTGAGAAATACTCGCCTCGCTCGTAGCGAGTCACCAGGTCATCGACATAATCCTTGTCGTTGCCGTCGGTGTATGGCTTTTGGATGCAGCGCCCCGATGGGGTGTAATAGCGTGCGATGGTGAGGCGTATCATCGACCCGTCGGAGAATTCAATGGGTTTTTGCACCAGTCCTTTGCCGAAGGACCTGCGCCCGATGATTGTTCCCCGGTCATTGTCTTGTATGGCTCCGGCGAAGATTTCCGATGCCGAGGCAGAGCCCTCGTTGATTAGCACCACCAGAGGGATGTCCTGGTAGGAGCCACGGCCGCTGCTTGGGAAAATCTCGCGGGGTTGTTTCCGCCCTTCGGTATAGACGATGCGGCAGCCTTTGGGCAGGAACTCGTCAACGATCTGCACAGCGGAGGCCATATATCCGCCAGAATTGTCGCGCAGGTCCACCACGAGGTTTTTCATTTCCATGGTCGACAGCATGGCGAGGGCGGCAAGGGTCTCGCCGTAGGTGTTCTCGCCGAAGTTCTTGATGCGGATATAACCTGTTGTCTTGTCGAGCATATAAGCATGGCTGACACTCTCGGTGAAGATGTCGTCGCGCGTCACGGTGAAGACGCGTGGCTTGTTCTGGTGGTAGCGCTGTACGCCGATAGTCACTTTCGTCCCACGTGGGCCCTTCAGCCGGCGCATGGCCTCCTCGTTGGTGACCTCTTTGCCTACGAAGGGCTTGCCATCGACACTCACTATCTTGTCGCCAGCCTGTAGGCCAGCCTCTTCGGCCGGTCCGCCGGCTATCACGTTCTGCACATGGATGGTGTCGTTGCGGATGACGAACTCTATGCCGACTCCCGAGAAAGAGCCTCGGAGGTCATCGTTTGCCGACTGGACGTCTTTGGCGCTGAAGTATACCGAGTGCGGGTCCAGCTCGCTCAATATTTCGGGGATGGCTTTCTCCACCAAGTCGTTCATGTTCACGCTGTCCACATATTGGTCGTCGATGATGTGGAGAAGGTTGTTCAGGCGGTTGCTGCCGGAATTGATGATGCTCAGGCGGTTGCCGGAGAAATGATTGGCGTAGAACGAGCCGATGATGATGCCCACCACCGCGCTGGCGGCAAGCATGAGGGGCATGAAGCGGTTGGACTTACTCAGATTCATTTGCTTGGAGGTTGATATGTTTGATGTCGATGCCGGCTCGGCGGAGCAACTGTATGCCGTCGGCCAGTCGGTATTCCTCGCCATAGACCACGCGGCGAATTCCAGACTGGATGATGAGTTTCGCACATTCCATGCATGGCGAGGCTGTCACATAGAGGGTGGAACCCTCGCTGTTGTTGCTGCTGCGTGCCAGTTTGGTGATGGCGTTGGCTTCGGCATGGAGGACGTAGGGCTTCGTCACGTTGTTCTCGTCCTCGCATTGGTTCTCGAAACCGCTGGGGGTGCCGTTGTAGCCGTCGCTGATAATCATCTTGTCTTTCACCACAAGAGCACCCACCTGTCGGCGTTTGCAGTAGCTGTTCTCCGACCAGATGCGGGCCATGCGCAGGTAGCGCAAGTCAAGAAGGTGCTGTTTCTCCTCTGGGGTCATAGTAGTGTCGGTATGCTCAGGATTTCTTTCGTGGGAGGCGTATGCCGTTGCGGCGCAGCAAGGCGTCGATAGTAGGCTCCTGGCCGCGGAAGCGTTTGTAAAGGGTCATCGGGTGCTCTGTGCCTCCTTTCGAGAGCACCTCGTCGCGGAAGCGCTGGGCCGTGGCTCGGTCGAAGATGCCATGGCGCTTGAACACGCTGAATGCGTCGGCTTCGAGCACTTCTGCCCACTTGTAGCTGTAGTAGCCCGCGGCATAGCCGCCAGCCATGATGTGCGAGAATTGGGTCGTCATGCATGTGCCGGGAACCTGCTTGGTGATGATGGCCTTTGCCCAAGCCTCGTGCTCGAAGTCGAGCAGGTCGCCGGTGAACTCCTCGCGCAGGGTGTAGTAGGCCATGTCGAGAAGTCCGAAGCTCACTTGGCGGAGGCACCCCAGTGCAGCCTGGAAGTTGCGGCTCTTGACGATGCGGTCGATGAGTTCATCGGGCAGAGGCTCGCCGCTTTGGTAGTGGAAGGCGAAGGTGCGGAGGAACTCTTTCTCCACGGCATAGTTTTCCATGAACTGAGAGGGCAGTTCGACAAAATCCCACCAGACGTGGGTGCCCGACATGCTCTCGAAACGGGTGTTGGCGAAGATGCCATGCAGGGCGTGCCCGAACTCATGAAGGAAAGTCTCCACCTCGCCAAGGCTGAGCAGCGACGGCTTGCTCTCCGTCGGTTTTGTCAGGTTCATTACCACGGCGACGTGGGGGCGTATGTTCTCGCCTTTTCTGTTGATGTGCTGTTCTTGGAAAGAGGTCATCCATGCCCCTCCCTGCTTGCCCTTGCGAGGGTGGAAGTCGGCGTAGAGCACGGCGAGATAGCTGCCGTCGTGGTCGAACACCTCATAGGCTTTCACATCGGGGTGATAGACGGGGATGGAAGCGTTTTCCTTGAAAGTGATGCCATAAAGGCGGGTGGCCAGGCCAAAAATGCCATCGATGACACGAGTCAGCTCGAAATATGGGCGGAGCATCTCGGCATCGATGTTGTATTTCTCCATTTGCAGGAGGTAGGAATAGTGTGCCATATCCCATGGCTCCATCTCGAAGTTCTTGCCCTCTTTGCGGCGTGCAAGGCGCTGCACCTCGGCAAGTTCTTTCTCTGCGGTGGGCTTGTAGGCTTCAATCAGTTGGTTGAGCAATTTATAGACGTTGCGCACGTTGCTTGCCATACGCTGTTTCAGCACGAAATCGGCGAGGCATTTGTAACCGAGCAATTGTGCATGCTCGAGTTCGATGTTGACGATTCGCTTGCAGATTTCGATGTTGTTCTCGCTGTTGTCGTGGGTGCAGAGGGTATTGTATGCCATGTACATCTTCTGCCGAAGCTCACGGCGGGTGGAGTATTTCATGAATGGGCCGTAGCTTGGCGCGTCGAGGGTGAAGACCCATCCGTCGACTTTTCGCTCGGCAGCCTCGGCTGCAGCCGCTTCCACCACGCGCTCGGGCAGTCCGTCGAGGTCGCTTTCCGATGTGAGGTGCAGGGTAAAGGCCTTTCGCTCTTTGCGGAGGTTCTGCGAGAATGTCAGCGAGAGCATCGCGCCCTCCTCGCTGAGCTGGCGCAGTTTGTCCTTGCCTGCCTCATCGAGCAGTGCACCGTTGCGTGTGAAACCCTGGTACACCTTGTCGAGCAGGCGTTTCTCCTCAGGGGTGAGGCGGCGATGATGGCGGTGGACATATTTGATACGCTCGAAAAGACGTTTGTCGAGCATGATGTCGTTGGCGTGCTGGGTGAGAATGGGCTCTAACTTCTGCGCCAGGGCGTCGAGCTCATCACTCGTCTCGGCATGTAGCATGTTGGAGAACACGGTCGAAACGCGTTCCAAAAGACCATAGTAAAAGGGGTCGTCGTCGATGCAGAGAAGGGTGTTGTCGAATGTTGCCCGCTCGGGGTTGGTCACTGTGCGCTCATGTTGCTCTTTGTCGCGACGGATGCCTTCCATGAAAGCTTCCTCAAAGTCTTCAAAGCGGATACGGTCGAACGGATAAGTGCCATGTGGTGTGTCGAATGGTTCAAAAAAGGGATTCTTGCGCTCCGGAGTGCCTGGGGTAGAGGCTGGAGACAGTGTGTCGCTTGCCGACTGAGCTTGTTCTATGGGTCTCATTGTTGCTTTTTTACGTTTCAATCTGCAAATTTAGATAAAAAACCGCTATTTCGGGTCAGAAGGATTAAGTTTTTAAATATCTTTAGGAATAAAGGGGCGCTTTAGCGAGTGGACGCACATTATTTATCGATGGTTTTTAGCGTTTTCTCGGTATTTTCATGGCGTTTCCGGTGTTATTTCGGTAATTGTTATACCGATAGGCCATTATTCCGATATACCGTTGTTCCGATGCCCATCAAAGTGCTTTCCAAACTCAGAATCTCACCCTAACGAGTTCTTCTCGTTGGTGATGAACTGCAGGATGCCTTCAACGTGTATTTGTATGATGCGCTCTCGGCCTTCTTCCGACAAGAGGAAGGCCACGTCGAGGCGATTGTCCTGGAACAGGTTTTCGGTAAGTACTGCCGTGCAGCGAGTGTGGCGGAGGATGTAGAAGCCTGCCTCAATGTCAGGGTCGCCATCGCTTGTGTCGGTGCGCAGCCGATGCCCTGGCAGCAAGATAGCGGCCTTGGCATACAAGCACTTGGCGAGCTGGTCGCTGGTTGTGTTGCCTCGTGTGGTGTAGGCCGACCATCCACGTGCGTTGAGCCACTGTCCGTTGCCAGCGGCATTGACGTGGATGGAAACGAGAACGACGTTGTGCGGACCTTCTTTGAGGCACACCGCATTGACCCGGCGGCATCGCTCTGCCAAGGCGATATCCCTGTCTTCGGTTACGATGCGGCGAGCATCATAGCCCTTGGCCAGGAGACGGCTTGTCACCTCTGTGGCTATCTCGCGTGTGTATTTCCATTCCAGCAGCCTTCCGTCGGGGCTGCGCTTGCCGGCAGTGTTGCTGCCGTGCCCGTTGTCTATCAGTATAATCATGGTCGATGAGGGTATGTTTGTTGGGCACAAAAATACACCTCATCATGCCATGCCGCTTGTCATTTTCGTATCCTCGGGTAGTTCATCCACATCATTCGTTCCTCAGCGTCCATCTTTTCTATGGCGTAGCGGAGCGTGGTGCGTGGCATGCCGTCGATATGCTGTCGGAGGAAGTCGCGCAGCAGGTCCATCTGGATGCGTTTCCCCATTTCGCGTAGCATCCAGCCTACTGCCTTATGCATCAGGTCGTGCTGGTGGTGGAGATGCATCTCGGCATAGCGTAGGCACCACGAGGGGTCGCCTTGCTGTGTGGGCTTCCATGTACATACCATGCTCATGCGCTGCTGCCAGAGGTCGTCGCTATGGGCGAGGCGGTCGAGCAACTGCCGTTTGTCTTCCAGACGGGAGGGCAGAAGGAGCCAGTGTCCAAGGATTTTGGGGGCTGAGAGGTCGACCAAATCCCAGTTGTTGGCTTGCCGGCTGTACACCACGTAAAGGCTGACTATCTTGTCGCGCCCCTCTATGGCAGCTTCGTTGTCGACAAGTCGGCGGGTGGCAAGCCGCTCAAATTGTCTGACAAGGATGAGCAGACCGCAGAGGCGCACTTCATGCCAGCGGTTCAGTAGGAGAGGGGGAACTTCGTCGAGGGGGTAATCTCGTGCCATGGCACATGCCAGTTCGCGGGTTTGAGGAACGCGCCATCCGAGAAAGTCGTCGCCTTCGCCGTAATCGCCTTCTCCTGTTTTAAAAAAGCGCAACAGAATCTCCCTTTGGGCTTCGTCGCGATGAGCTTCCATGTAACTGATGATTTCAGATGCTTTCTGCATGGTCATGACTTGTTTGTTGTAAATAATCCACAAACACAAACTCAAATGGAGGGTGAGGTGGGCTCTACATGCACAGCCACATGGGTGTCTTCTCCATATTGCTTTCTGAGAAGGCGTTCCACTTCAGTGGCTTTCTCGTGTGCTTCGCGCAGGCTGATGTCGCCGTCCATCCTGATGTGCAACTCTATGGCGTAATGGCTTCCTATGCGTCGGGTGCGCAGGTTGTGAGGCTCCACCACACCAGGCAGAGCAGACACCATGCGGAGCATCTCCTCTTCCATTTTGTCGGGCAGTGATTGTTCGGTGAGGTCTCCGATGCCATTGCGAAGCAGGTCGAACGACACTTTGACAATGAGCAGTCCGACGGCAATCGATGCTATAGGGTCGAGCACGGTCCAGCGATTGCCGAGGAAAATGGCGCCAGCGATGCCGACAGCGGTTCCAATGGACGAAAGGGCATCGCTGCGGTGATGCCAAGCGTTGGCCTCTAATGCCTGAGAGTTGTATGTGCGTGCTTTCACCATCGTATAGCGGTAGATGCCCTCCTTCATGACAATAGAGAGAAGGGCCACCCAAAATGCCAACATCCTGGGGGCTGGCAGCTGTTCGCCCTGCCACCAGTCGATGATTTTCGACGCACCACTCCAGATGATACCCACCGCCACAGCAAGTAAGGCAAAGCCTATCAGCGTCGTGGCAAGAGTCTCGTACTTGCCATGGCCATAGTCGTGGCTTTTGTCCTGGGGCTTGCCGCTGATGTGGATGAAAACCAGGACGATGATGTCGGTGAAGAAATCAGACAAAGAATGAATGGCATCGGCCAGCATGGCTGCACTATGCCCCACAATGCCTGCTACGAACTTGCAAAGCAGCAGCACAATATTGACAACACCGCCAAGCAGTGTCGCACGGTAGATTTCCTTGTTCCTTTCCATAATTAAAACGCAAAAGTATAACAAAATTATGAAGAACAAGAAAATATTTGACTGAAAAAGGGAAAATACCTGAAGTCTTTGTCATGGGCTTGCTCAAACGTCAGTGCTCTGTCTGTCACTTTTTGCTGACAAAATGGCTCGTTTCATCCAAATACTACTCTCCTGAGCACAATCATTTACTTCGTGCAAATCATCTCTTGACTTGGCATTGTTTTTGCATAAGAATAAGAAAAAAAGGAGGTAAATCATGGCATTTATTGATTACTACAAGATTTTGGGGGTGGACAAAAACATCCCTCAGTCGGAAGTGAAGAAGGCCTATAAGAAAAGGTCGTTGCAATTTCACCCCGACTTACATCCTGATGACCCCAAGGCGAAGGCAAAGTTCCAGGCGCTCAACGAGGCTTACGAGGTGATAGGCGACCCCGAGAAGCGGAAGAAATACGACAAGTATGGTGAGCAATGGCGCCAGGCCGAGGCTTTTGAGCAGGCTGGTGGTGCCGGACAATGGCAACAAGGTGCATCGCCCTTCGAGGGTTTCGACTTCAACTCTTTCACCGGAAGCGGGTTCAGCAGTTTCTTCGAGCAGTTCTTCGGAGGAAATGGCGGCTCCCGAAGGCAGACGCGTAGCAACAAGGGTGTGATGAACGCTACAGTCAATATCGACCTCTATACGGCATTACTTGGAGGGGAGGTCATCCTCACCCTTAGTGACGGCTCGCGTGTCAAACTGAAAATCAGACCTGAGACCCAGAATGGAACGAAAGTGAAACTCAAGGGGAAAGGGTATGACCGGGGCGACGGCACCTTCGGCGACCTCATTATCACTTATAATGTCAAACTGCCTACGCAACTCACTGAAAGGCAGAAAAGGCTTGTAGAAGAAATGAGACGGGAAGGTTAGGAGCGAGTGCTTGACCAACTTTTGTGGTTAATGTATGTTAAAAACCATTGGAATCGTGCTTCATTTCAAGCAAAAGTTATAATTTTGCGAAGAACATGAAGTACGACTCTTTTAGGCTTAACTTGACATGCCACTTCGCATCCCTGGCTATGGTGCTGTTGACATGTGCGCTTCCCGCCAACGCTAATGACGGGGAAGGCATGAATGATGCTTCTCCCCGGATGGCAATGAAGCAGATGAGAGGAGATGTCAATGGTGACGGAGAGAGAAGCATTGGCGATGTCATGCTCATGGTCAATTATCTCATCAATGGCTCAGATAATTTCCCAACGCAGATAGCCGACATGAACGATGATAAATCAGTCTCCATCGGCGATGTGATGATTCTCATTGGCGTTATCATGGGAAATCCTTATCAGGAACCCGATGACCCCGATCATCCCACGCTTCCCATCGATGATGATGTACCAGGAGGAGACCCTTCAACAGGTTTGTAAAACTTTTTTTACTATACGGGGATGCCAGACAAGGCATCCCTTTTTCTTGGTATGCTTACTCCTCAATGTCGTGAGATTGAAGGATTTGTTGTTATATTATTTATGCACATGCCATAATCCATAAGTGATGGCCAAGCAGCAGCAAGGTGAACTCACCCAGATCATGGGCAGGCTGATGGCTAAAAGATGAATTGGCATGACTATAGTAAAGACCATTAGTCGTACCCAGTTATCCTCTCCGGCACACAAATAAAACAGGCGAACTTCCCAGTCCGCCTGTCCTACAACATTAATTACTAATGCCTAAATTTGGGTTCAACAATCTTTTACCTACTAAAAACCTATTGCTGATCTTGTCTGATTTGAAGTATGTAATTCATTCGCTAATCTCATATCTGTTATTTCAACTTTTATCTGAATTGATATGATTTAATTGTGACAGTTTCTGTCAGGTTTCTTTAATTGTTTGTATAGGGAAGGAGTTATCTTCTGCCTCCATGGCCTCCGTGTCCGCCGCCGAATGAGCCACCGCCACGGCTACCGCCGCCGAATGAGCCACCACCACGGCTACCGCCACCGAATGAGCCTCCGCCACGGCTACCGCCGCCAAAGCTACGTGAGGGAGCAGATGAGCCACCGAAGCTGCGCGAGGGAGCAGATGAGCCACCGAAGCTACGTGAGGGAGCAGATGAGCCACCGAAGCTGCGCGAGGGAGCAGACGAGCCGCCGAAGCTACGTGAGGGAGAGGAACTGCCCATGCTGCGAGAGGAGCCACCGAAGCTGCGTGTGGGAGCCGTCGAGTTGCTGCGTGGTGTTGCGCCGCGTGAGAAGGTGCCTTCGCCTGCTGAGCGTCCGACATGTCCTCCACCGAGGCTGGGGCGTGAGCTGCCGCCACGGTTGAGCCTACCATCCATATTGCCTGTTCTGGGGCTTGAGCCCGGTGTCATGCGTGTGCTGCTGCCACGTTCGCCTATGCTGCCGCGCATCTCACGACCTCTTGGGTCCAAGTTGCTGCCACGTCCGCCGCGCACGCCCTGGCTCATGTTACCGCCACGTCCGTCACGACCACCCTGGCCCATGTTACCGCCACGTCCATCGCGACCACCTTGGCCCATGTTACCGCCGCGTCCATCTCGACCACCCTGGCCCATGTTACCGCCGCGTCCGTCACGTCCACCTACGTTGCCACCGCGTCCACCAGGACCACCATGTCCGCGCCCGAAGTCACCACGGTCGAAGCGGTCGCGCATGCCGTTGCCATGATGGCGGTTATGTCCGAAGTCACGTCCGTGATACCAGCTGCGTCCACCATTCATTCTCCAGCTGTGTCCACCGCGGTAGACATTCCAGAAGTGTGGGCGTCCGAAGTAGAAGTAGTCGCGGTAGGGATAGCGTGCATAGATGCCGAAGTGCCAGTATCCTGCCTCCCAGTACAGCGGACGGTAGAAATATGTCGCTGCAAGATAGGCGTTGTATTGCCAGTCGAGCAGGATATAGCTGAGGTCGAGGTTACGCTGTGTCCAATAGGCACCGTAGAGGTCGGCCTGTGTGTTCACGCTCATCAAGTAGTCGAGGTTCACCTCGAAGGCGGCCTCATACTGCTCCTCGGTGAGGTTCAGTTCATAGGCCATCTTGTCGGTCAGGAACAAGGCCTGCTGGCGGGCTTGCTCGTAACTCATTGCGCTTGCTGACAAGGTGATCAGAAGTGCTGTCATGGCAATCAAAATTCTTTTCATTGTCGTAGTCTTTTTATGGTTCGGTTTATTGTTTCTTTATTCTCACGTTGCAAAGAAACAAACTTTTTCATACCCCCGAAAAGGATTTTCCCTAATATGGTGGGGGAAAATCCCTATTTCGATAAAAGGCGAGGGTGAAAAAGGAGAAAGTGGCTATGAAAAAGAAAAAGGGCACACCTCGAAGGTGTGCCCTAATATGCTGCGTTCTAAGTAATTAACGCTGAAATGTGGTGATGCGAAAAAATCCTATATTTCTTTGAGGATTTTTATCAATACATCTTAGAACAGGGTGAACTTGTAACCCAGTGTCAGTTGGAATGTAAGGTTCTTGCTGTCGAGGTTTATTTCTTTCTCGTCGAAAATCTTGGTGAGACCAAAGGTGTAACGTGCATCAATCACAAAATTGTAGAACTCATACGACAAGCCAATGGGCATGGACAGGTCGAATTTCTTAACAGAGTCGTCAATGTCCGTGTCATGTCCGTTTGCATCCAGTTTTGAGGAAAGAATGAAACCTGGCTGAAGACCGGCCTTCAATGCCAAGCCTTTCACCACATAGAAGTTGGCCACGACGGGGATAGTAAGGTAGTCCATTTTGAACTTGTTGTCCGTCTTGTCAATCTCTGCACCCTGCTGGGAGTAGTTGAGACCAAAAGCGAGGCTGAAGCGGTTGGCCAAGGTGTATTCGAATTCTGGACCTACAATCATGCCTACGCGGGCCTTGGTGTCGCTGGTGTTGTTGAAGTCAGCTGCACTGAAACCGATGCGGGGCTGTAATGTCAGAGAACCTGGGTCGTGCTGTGCGAAAACGCAGGTCGATGCCATCATGATAGCAACTACAAGAAATAATTTTTTCATTTTCGTTTCTTTTAAGTGGATAATCTATATACAAAGTGTTCTCTGCGAGAACATGCTTTCTTCTTTATAAACGATGAATGCTTCTTTTATAGAGTGCAAAAGTATATTTTTCCTTGCAATAATGCAAGAAATGTAATGGAAAATTATTTAAAGGATAAAATATTTCTCTCCTATCCTCTGTTTTTTTCAGTAGGTGATCAAAATTTGATGATAGTTCCAAGGGAGGGAACTTTCTATTATGAATTATGAAATATACTCCTTTATTAGCATTTCCTTGTAGATTATTTTAACCGATTTTTCATGCTTTTGATTGCATGTTTGGAGATTATTATTTAAATTTGCACGAACTTTACATCCGTCAACGACCATGGAACAGCAGAAGCCCAAGCGCATCCCTTACGGGAAGCAGAACTGGGAGGACGTACGCCTCTCCAATTTTTACTATGTCGACAAGACCCGCTTTATCCCAGAGATAGAGGCTGCGAATGAGTATTTTTTCTTCATCCGCCCGCGCCGCTTCGGCAAGTCGTTGATGATGAGCATGCTGTGCCATTATTATGATATCCAGAAAGCGCCGCTCTTCGAGCGTCTCTTCGGCGACCTATGGATTGGGCAGCATCCCACCGAGGCACACAACACCTACCTGGTGCTCTACCTCAACTTCTCCGCCTTCTCAGGCGACTTGGAGGGATACAAGGAGCGGATGGATGGATATTGCCGTATACAGTTTGAGGGGTTCGTTGAGGACTATGCAGAATATCTTCCGACCAATGCCATGGATGTTCTCCGTGGCGAAAAGGGTGCAGCCAATCAGTTGGCCGCTTTGGTGCGCATATGCAACAAGGCAGGTCGCCAGATGTACCTTTTCATCGACGAGTACGACCATTTCACCAACATCATCCTCTCCGACCCGGGCACCG
>CAMHEL010000044.1 GCA_946184125.1 uncultured Prevotellaceae bacterium | reverse complement strand
TGCAATTGGCCGAGCGTGAACATTTTATGCAAAAAGGTATAAAAAGTATAAAAAGCGGATGGTTCACATGGAAAACGCTCATGCTTATGAAAAAACACCTTACGGTGTCTCAAAAAGGAGGAAAAAAGAAGTTACCACGAAATCAAGTTTTTTTATCACGAATTTGAGAGGTATTGGTAACGATTCATAACGTGAATATCAAAGAAGGAGAAAGTTCTATCTTCAATTATGAATTATGAATTATGAATTATGAATTGTCAATTGGCGTCAGCGGTTTTAAATCTTCTTACAGACAAAAAGAGGCATTATGAAATGTGCAAAAGATTGAATTTCAAAGGCTTTTGCCCCGTCGGGGCGATTGATTTGCGTATGTATTAAAACCCAGGGCGTTGCCCTGGGCTGAGAGCAGGTTGCCCCGTTGGGGCGCCGTTGGTGCGGAGGGATTATCTTCGAAAGTTAAAAAAGAGAGAAGCAAAACCATTTCACTTAGACATTGGTAACGATTCATAACATAAATATCAAAGATGGAGAAAGTTCTATCTTCAATTATGAATTATGAATTATGAATTATGAATTGTCAGAAAGTTCTATCTCCAATTATGAATTATGAATTATGAATTATGAATTGTCGAAACTTCAGTATAGTCGCAAATAAAGGCTGCAGATGATCAGCAATTGGGAAATAATAGCTATATTTGCACGAAAATTCAAAAGAAGAGTTATGGAAGTAATACAAAGTTTCACCATCGACCACACCCACCTCAAACCGGGCATATACGTCTCACGTGAGGACCGGGGCTTCACCACATTCGACCTGCGCATCACCGAGCCCAATAAGGAGCCAGCCGTTGCACCGGCAGCCATGCACAGCATGGAGCACCTGATGGCCACGTGGTTCCGCAACAGCGAAGTCAAGGACGACGTGGTCTATGTAGGCCCGATGGGCTGCCTCACGGGCATGTATATCATCATGACAGGCACCTATGGTGTGGAGGACATGCGTCGACTGACAATCGATTGTCTGCAGTGGATTTTGGAACAGGCGGAGGTACCTGCCACCCGCCCCGAAACCTGCGGCAACTACCTGCTGCACGACCTGCCCATGTGCAAGTGGGAGAGTGCCCGCTATCTCGACCGTCTGGAGCACGACTTCCACAGCGAATACACCCCACTCCAGATAACCCTCGACGACGGCAAGGTCTTTGCCGATGCATAGAACCCACAATAGCTCCTTGCCACGGCGTCGGGATTGCAAATCCAGACGAACTTGCAAATCCCGACGAACATTATCTTTAATGCGTTTTTCGGATTGAAAATCCTGATATTAAATGCGTCGGGATTGCAAATCCCGACGAACTTGCGCCATAAATGATGACTGAGTAGTTCTATTCATGTCCCCAAAATAGTTAAATTTTCCTAAAATTTTGGTTTGGGAAGTAGCAAGAGGTCGGAGAGCCAAATAAAAGATGTACCTTTGCAGTCCGATTATTACGGGGATACACTTAGAGTCCCCCGGGGTGGCGTGTTAATAGTTGAGCTTTTGGCCAGGCCCGATGGTTAGTGAATCGCCCTCCACCAGTAAAAAAAAGGTTTTTTAGTAGTAAATTATTAAATTCGACAATGAACACTTTAAGTTACAAGACTATTTCCGTGAACAAGGAAACAGCCCAGAAAGAGTGGGTCGTCATCGACGCCACCGACCAAGTTGTTGGGCGTCTGTGCTCGAAGGTGGCAAAATTTCTTCGTGGCAAGTACAAGCCCACTTTCACCCCACATGTCGACTGTGGCGACAATGTGATTATCATCAACGCCGAGAAGGTGGTTTTCACTGGCAATAAGGAGACCGACAAGCAGTACACTCGCTACACCGGTTATCCTGGTGGCCAGCGTTTCGAGACTCCCGCCAAGCTCCGCAAGCGCAAGGACGGTGCCGAGCGCATCCTCCGTCATGCCGTGAAGGGCATGCTCCCCAAGGGTCCCCTTGGCCGCAGCCTGATGGACAACCTCTATATCTATGAAGGCAGTGAGCACAAGCACGCCGCTCAGCAGCCCAAGGAAATCGACATTAACCAGTACAAATAATCACACTAATGGAATATATCAATGCATTAGGCCGTCGCAAGAGTGCCGTGGCCCGCGTATATCTGAGTCAAGAAGGAACCGGCAAGATTACCATCAACAAGAAGGACCTTACCGAGTATTTCCCCTCCCCCATCCTGCAGTATGTGGTTAAGCAGCCACTGAACCTTCTCAACGTGGCAGAGAAGTACGACATCAAGGTGAATCTCGACGGTGGTGGTTTCACTGGCCAGAGCCAGGCTCTCCGCCTTGCCATTGCCCGCGCCTTGGTGAAGATCAACCCCGAGGACAAGAAGGCCCTGAAGGACCAGGGTTTCCTGACCCGTGACTCCCGCGCTGTGGAGCGCAAGAAGCCAGGTCGCCCGAAGGCACGTGCCCGCTTCCAGTTCAGCAAGCGTTAAGCACCGCTCATTATTGTTTAGCATCCAAACTGGCGGGACCCGCCTTGGCATCGCTTCATGATGCCTCGTGCGACTACCCGTTGGCTGGTTAGATACAACTAAAAGGAAAGTAAACACATATTTAATTCATACATCAATCATGTCAAGAACCAATTTTGATATGCTGCTGCAGGCAGGCTGCCACTTCGGCCACCTGCGCCGCAAATGGAATCCCGCCATGGCTCCCTACATCTTCATGGAGCGCAACGGTATCCACATCATCGACCTCCACAAGACCGTCGTCAAGATCGACGAGGCAGCCGAGGCTCTGAAGAACATCGTCAAGCAGGGTAAGAAAGTACTCTTTGTCGCTACTAAAAAACAAGCTAAGAGCATTGTGGCAGAGAAAGCCGCAAGCGTGAACATGCCTTACGTGAACGAGCGTTGGCCGGGCGGTATGCTCACCAACTTCCCCACCATCCGCAAGGCAGTGAAGAAAATGGCCACCATCGACAAACTTATTAGTGATGGTACTTTCAAGAACCTCTCGAAGCGTGAGCTTCTGCAGGTGACCCGCCAGCGTGCCAAGCTGGAGAAGAACCTCGGTTCCATAGTCGACCTCACCCGCCTTCCCTCCGCTCTCTTCGTCGTTGACGTGATGAAGGAGAACATCGCCGTGAAGGAAGCCAGACGTCTGGGCATCCCCGTCTTCGCCATCGTCGACACCAACTCGAACCCCGACGAGATTGACTTCGTCATTCCCGCCAACGACGACGCAAAGGACAGCATCGACATCATCCTGACCGCTTGCTGCGCCGCCATCGCCGAAGGTCTCGAGGAGCGCAAGGCAGAGAAGGCCGATGAGAAAGCCGCCGCAGAGCAGAGCGAGGAAGCCGAAGAGCATCGCCCCCGCCGCCAGCGCCGTGCACGCAAGGACGAGGTGACCGACATCGCCGCTGAGGAGCCCGCCGCAGAAGCAGAGGCACCCGCTGAGGAGGAAGAGGCACCCGCTGCAGAGTAAGAAGCATATCAACAAAACAACACACCATAAGCAAATCAATCATGGCTTACAAACCAACAATGGAAGATATCAAGAAGCTCCGCACCATGACTGGTGCAGGCCTTGCCGACGTGAAGAAATCACTGGTGGAGGCTGAGGGAGACTTCGACAAGGCAAAGGACTTGCTCCGTGAGCGTGGCCTCGCCATCGCCGCCAAGCGCAGCGACCGCGAGACCTCCAACGGCTGCGTGCTCGTGAAGGTTGCTGATGGCTTCGGTGCCATCATCGCCCTGAAATGCGAGACCGACTTCGTGGCCAACGGTGCCGACTTCATCGCTCTCACCCAGTCCATCCTCGACGCTGCCGTGGCAGCCAAGTGCAAGAGCCTCGACGAGGTGAACGCACTCACCCTGCCCGACGGTCAGAAAGTGCCCGATGCAGTGACCCACCGCTCAGGCATCACTGGCGAGAAGATGGAGCTCGACGGCTACAACTTCCTCGAAGGCGAGAACATCTACAGCTACAACCACATGGGCCGCAACATGCTGTGCGCCCTCGTCCAGCTCAACAAAGCTGGCTACGACGAGGAAGGCCACAACATCACCCTCCAAGTGGCATCGATGAACCCCATCGCACTTGACGAGCAAAGCGTTCCCCAGTCGGTGAAGGACAACGAGCTGCAGGTCGCCATCCAGAAGACCAAGGAAGAGCAAGTGGAGAAGGCTGTGGAGGCCGCTCTGAAGAAGGCTGGCATCAACCCCAACCTCGTCGACAGCGAAGACCACATCAACTCCAACATTGCCAAGGGTTGGATTTCTGAGGAAGAGGCTGCCAAGGCCCGTGAGATCAGGGCCCGCGTCTCTGTAGAGAAAGCCGCCAACCTGCCCGAGCAGATGATTCAGAACATCGCCAAGGGCCGCCTTGCCAAATTCTTCAAAGAGAGCTGCTTGGTGAACCAGGAGTACATCCGCGCTGAGAACAAAGAGACCGTGGCTGCCTATCTGAAGGCTGCCGACAAGGAGCTCTGTGTCGTCGACTTCCGCCGCTTCACGCTGCGCGCTGACTAAGTTCCCTTTTCAATCCCCTTCATAAGAGGGCCGTGGGATTCGTCTCACGGCCCTTGTCTTTTCACACACTAAAAACAGCATTTTTACTATATGAAGATTTTCGCAGCAGGATTCAACCATCCTTCGTACAATAAACAAGCCATAGGCTCGTTATATGATAGTGGGAATCCCGTGATTTTCACCAAGGCCGATTCTGCCCTCCTCCGTGGCGGGCGCCCATTGTTCCTGCCCGATGACCTGGGTGTCATCGACTGCGAAGTCTCACTGGTGGTACGCATCAGCCGCCTGGGGAAGAGCATCCCCGAGCGTTTTGCCCACCGCTACTACGATGCCGTCACCGTTGGCGTGGACTTCACCGCCCGCGACCTGCTCCTCCGGCTGCAGCGCGCCGGTCTGCCATGGGAGATGGCCAAGGGGTTCGACGGGGCGGCAGCCATCGGCGAGTGGACAAGTCTCTCGCCTGCAGGCAGTCATCGTTTCCGTCTCGACATCGACGGCACCACCGTGCAGCAGGGCAGCGACAGCGATTTGCTTCACTCAGCCGACGCCCTCATCGCATACATCAGCCGATGGTTCACACTGCGCACGGGCGACATCATCTTCACCGGTGCGCCGGCACCCCCAACGGCCGTGGCCATCGACAACCATCTCACGGGCTATCTCAACGACAAAAAGGTATTGGAGTTCAATGTTAAATAAACCGCTCACACGCCTCATGCTGTGGCTGTTGCTCACCCTCTTGGGCCATGCATCTGCCAGTGCGCAGCAGTTCTACAACCTCACTGCCGACGACATCACCATCGGCAGCGAGTTGCCGCGCTTTGCCACCAGCATCCCCCTCAGCGGCCAATACAGCGACTCCACCTACACCGTCAGTATCGCCTATCCCGAGTTCATCCCCACAACCCCCTACAGCCTCAGCCGGCTGCTCACCCTCCACAGCGACAGTCTGCCGGCCATGCCCGAGGTGGAGAGCCGTGTGGTGGTTGACCGCAAGCGTGGACTGCTCGAAGTGTCGTTCATGCCCTTCGTCTTCCGCGACGGGAAATACCAGACCCTCGTCGGTTTCATGCTCAACGTGGAAGCCACGCCCCGCACGCTATCCTCGCCGATGAAAGCCCGTGGCGCCCGTGCTGCCGGCGATTCTACCACCGCGCGCCGCTATGCCTCGCACTCGGTGCTTGCCAAGGGCCGATGGGCTAAGGTTCGCGTACCGACGTCGGGCATCTTCCAGCTCAACGAGGCACTCATCCGGCAGGCCGGTTTCACCGACCTCAGCCGTGTCCGCATCTTCGGCTACGGCGGGGCGTTGCAGAACGAGGTGCTCGTCCCCGAGGAGCTCATCGCCCTCGACGACCTCCCCGAGGTGCCCACCTGCACTGTCGGCGGCCGACGCATCTTCTACGCCCAAGGCCCCGTGACCTGGGAGAGCGCCACCTCCATGCGTCGCACACGCAACCCCTATTCCGACTACGGCTACTACCTCATCACCGAGAGCGACGAGCCCCCGCTGACCATCGACAGCGCGGCCTTTGCCAACCGCTACTACCCCCGCCCCGAGCACTACCACACGCTGCACGAGGTGGACAATTTCTCATGGTTCATGGGCGGCCGCAACCTCTTTGAGAGCACCCCCATCACCACCGACGCGCCGAAGTCGTATGTCATGACCAACCCCAGTGCCGACAGCTTGGGGCGCGTCGCCGTGGCAGTCACCGCCGGCACCCCCACCAGCGTGAGCGTGAAGCTCAACGGGAAGACACTCGGCACCCTCAAGCTCACCCCCGGCAGCTATGAGAAAGGCGCCGAGGCAGTGGGCAACTACAAGGTGAGCAACCTGCTTGCAAGCGACACCATCACCATCACCGTCGTGTCGGGCGGCCCTGCGCGCCTCGACTATATAGACATCAGCACCGACACGCCGCGCAACATGACCTCGCTCACCTACTCCGGCATCCCGGCGCCCGAGTATGTGCACAACATCACCAACCAGGACCTGCACGCGCACACCGCCACCGACATGGTCATCATCATCCCCACGTCGCAGAAGCTCAGGACCCAGGCCCAGCGCATCGCCGACCTCCACACCCAGCGCGACTCCATGCGCGTGCGCATCGTCCCCGCCGATGAGCTCTACAACGAGTTCTCGAGCGGCACACCCGACGCCAACGCCTACCGCCGTTATCTCAAGATGCTCTACGACCGAGCCACCACCGATGCCGACCTGCCCAAGCACCTCCTCCTCTTCGGCGACGGTTTCTGGGACAACCGCCTGCTCACCAGCGACACCCGCAGCTACTCCGCCGACGACCTGCTGCTGTGCTACGAGAGCGAGGAGTCGTTCAGCGAGATTTACTGCTACGTCGACGACGGCTATTATGCCCTCCTTGACGACGGCGAAGGAGGTGACCCCGCCCGCACCGACAAGCTCGACCTGGCAGTGGGGCGCATCCCCGTCCACACCGCCGAAGACGCCAAGACCATCACCGACAAGACCATCAACTACGCCAACAACGCCGATGCGGGCGCCTGGCAAAACATCGTGGCGGTGCTCGGCGACGACGGCAACAACAACTCCCACCTCGTGGACGCCAACAACGCCGCCAACCTCATCAACTCGCTCTACCCCGGCTACCAGACGAAGAAAATCATGTGGGACGCCTACCAGCGCGTCACTTCAGCCACAGGCAACACCTATCCCGACTGCACCCGTGAAATCAAGCAACTGCAATCGAACGGGGCACTCGTCATCGACTACTCCGGTCACGGCTCCGCCATCAGCATCTCTCACGAGCGGGTGCTCATCCTTCAGGACTTCCAGGAATTCACCAACACCCACACACCGCTGTGGATTACCGCCTCTTGCGACATCATGCCATTTGACATGGCCGAGGACTGCATCGGGGTGGAAGCGCTATTGAACAAGAAAGGCGGTGCCATGGCCTTCTTCGGCACCACGCGCACCGTCTACCAGAGCTACAACGCCTACCTCAACCGCGCCTACATGAAACATGTGCTCAACGTGGTCGACGGCAAGCGCGTCTCCATCGGCGAGGCCCAGCGCCTTGCCAAAAACGAGATGATAGAATCGGGTCAGGACCGCACAAGCAACAAACTTCGCTACTCCCTTCTCGGCGACCCCGCCCTCTGCCTCAACACCCCCACCCAGCGTGCCGTCGTCGACAGCATCAACGGGAAGCCAGCCGACGGCACATCCGACATCACCGTCCACGCAGGTTCCATCGTACGCGTGAAAGGGCACATCGAGCTCGGCGGACAGCGCGACAGCACCTTCACCGGTATGATGGCCGCCACCGTCCGCGACAGCGAGGAGACCGTCATCTGCCGTGGTCAGGCCGAGGACAGCGAGACCCCCTACACCTACCTTGACCGTCCCAACGTGCTCTTCAACGGTTCCGACAGTGTTCGCTCAGGCGTCTTCGACTTCTCCTTCGCCGTGCCCATGGACATCAACTACTCCGACGGTCAAGGCCTGATGAACATCTACGCAGTGAACAACAGCCATACGGCAGAGGCCCACGGCGCCTGCGACGCCTTCTCCATCGGTGGAACAGAAATAGCGGGCAACGACTCCATAGGTCCCTCCATCTACTGTTACCTCAACTCCCCGTCCTTCACCAATGGCGGCGATGTCAACACCACGCCCTATTTCGTCGCCCAGGTCACCGATAAAGACGGCATCAATGCGGCAGGAACAGGCATCGGGCACGACCTGGAACTGGTCATCGACGACGAGATGGGGAAGACCTACGTTCTCAACGACCATTTCACATTCGATTTCGGGAGCTACACCAGCGGCACCACTTACTACAGCATACCAGCCCTCACGCCAGGTCGCCACAGCCTACGCTTCAGGGCGTGGGACATCCTCAACAACCCCTCTACGGCACAGTTGTCGTTCAACGTAGTCAGCGGCCTACGCCCTACACTCTACAACGTGAGCTGCACGCAAAACCCCGCCACCACATCGACCACCTTCATCATCAGCCACGACCGCACAGGCAGCAGCATGGACGTGGAGCTCGACATCCTCGATGTCAGCGGCCGACTGCTCTGGCAGTACAATGCGAGCGGAGTGTCGAACGACGGCGCCTTCACCATCGACTGGAACCTCACCACCGACGGTGGTCAGCGACTTCAGACCGGCGTCTATCTCTACCGCGTAAGAGTGGCGTGCGATGGCAGCAGCATGGCATCAAAAGCTAAGAAACTCATCATCTTAGACAATAAATAAGCCCCCACCTCGTTAATTAATATATTCATGTAACCGATCAGCGATGAACGTCTTATCAAGTCATTTACGAGCCCTCTCCCTTTTTGCCCTCCTCGTCGTCCCCGCCACCATCATGGCCCAGAAGGAGGATATGTTCAACCCCGTCAACACGTCGGTCACCTCGCAGACCATCGCCCCCGACGCCCGTTCCGCCGGTATGGGTGACGTTGGAGCCGCCACCGACCCCGATGTGGTGTCGCAGTACTGGAACCCCGCGAAATACCCCTTCACCATCTCACGAGCCGGCGTGGCACTCAACTACACACCTTGGCTCCGGCAGTTGGTCAGCGACATGGACCTTGCCTACCTCGCCGGATACTACCGCATCGGCGACTACAGCGCCGTGTCGGGGTCGCTTCGCTATTTCTCACTCGGCGAGGTGTTCACCAGCAGTGCCATCGACGGCAACAACGACATGAGCATCAACCCCTACGAGATGTCGCTCGACGTGGGCTACTCGCTGATGCTCTCGGAGAAATTCTCCATTGCAGCCGCCGTGAGATGGATTTACTCCGACCTCACCTACGACTTCACCGAGGACACCAGTCCCGGCTCCGCCTTCGCTGCCGACATCGCGTGCTACTACCAGAACTACCTCAACCTCGGTGCCCGTGAGTGCCAGTTGGGCTTAGGTCTCAACGTGAGCAACATCGGTAGCAAGATTACCTTCGGTGGCGACGAGCACAGCGAGTTCATCCCCACCAACCTCCGTCTCGGAGCCTCGCTCATGGTGCCTGTCGATGAGTACAACCGTTTCACCATCGCCGCCGATGCCAACAAGCTGCTTGTTCCCACCTACCCCAAACAGCGCGAGGAGGAGACATCGCAGGAATACCAAGACCGTCTGGAGAAAGACTACTTCGACGTGTCGAGCATCAGCGGTATGTTCAAGAGTTTCAACGATGCCCCCAACGGCATGAAAGAGGAGCTTGAGGAAATCCAGTGGAGTGTTGGTGCCGAATACACCTACCACGACCAGTTCGCCATCCGCGCCGGCTACCACCACGAGAGCGCCAACAAGGGCAACCGCAAGTATTTCACCGTGGGTGCTGGATTCAGGATGAGCGTGTTCTCGCTCGATGCAGGCTATGTCATCGCCACGGCGAAGAGCAACCCTCTGGACCAGACGCTGCGTTTCACGCTGTCCTTCGACATGGACGGCATCAAAGACCTTTTCCAGCGGAGATGAGCGGCATGGATATCAGAGTGGGATTCGGATATGATGTGCACCAATTGGTGGAAGGCCGCCGGCTATGGCTTGGCGGCATCAGCATCGACTACACACACGGGCTCTTAGGTCACAGCGATGCCGATGTGCTCATCCATGCCATCTGCGACGCCCTTCTCGGCGCCGCCAACATGCGCGACATCGGCTACCATTTTCCCGACACGTCGGCCGACACCTTAGACATGGACAGCAAAGTTATCCTTCGTGAAGTGGTGGCCCTCATCGCCACCAAGGGCTACCACGTGGGAAACATCGATGCCACAGTGTGCGCCGAGCAGCCCAAGCTCAACCCCCACATCCCCGCCATGCAACAGTGCATGGCACAGGTGATGGACATCGAGCCCGACCGCATCTCCATCAAAGCCACCACCACCGAGAAGCTCGGTTTCACAGGCAGGCAGGAGGGCATCAGTGCCTATGCCACCGTGCTTATTGTTAAATAGGAGTTTTTATTTTAGGAGTTTGGGAGTTTAGACATATGCTTGAAGGGCTCATGGCTGTTTGCTGCGGCGAAACCGCAGCATACGGAAAACGAAAACAGGAAGAGCTAAAACTTAAGAAACGGTATTCCTAATTCCTCATTCTTCATAACCCTCAACCCTCAACTCTCAACCCTCAACTCTCAACCCTCAACTCTCAACCCTAACTAACGTCTAAAGTCTAAAGTCTAAGGTCTAACAAAGTGACCGGGCAATAATCATTTTTTTGCTTATGCCCTTTCAGGGCGAAGGTTAGATAAATAATTAAAACCCAGGGCGTTGCCCTGGGCTGAGAGCAGGTTACCCCTTCGGGGTGCCACTGCACACGGCATTCTGACACGGATTTGAATCCAAGCGGTGAGCTCGGAAATCAGTCGGTGTACTTGAAATAAGGTATCGGCTTGAGCTTGAAGAGATTCTTCACATGCTTGTCGTCGATAAGTGCCTTTACTTTGGGGTCTTCACAGATACCGGTGCGGATATATCGGTCGAGCACGGCATAGGTGAACCCGAGGTTGTCCTCATCGGTCTTTCCACAAAGTCCGTCGGAAGGCGTCTTCTTCACCAGGTCGACGGGCAAGCCTAATTCCAGTCCTATGGCGATGACCTCTCCCACGGTAAGTCCTCCGAGCGGCGCGAAGTCGCCTGCAGCATCGCCATATCGCGTGGAGTATCCCACCCAGTCTTCGGAGAGGTTGCAGGTATTCGCCACACGTCCGTTGAGCGACTGTGAGACCGCGTAGAGTGTAGTCATTCTCAGGCGTGGCGGCATGTTGATGATGGTTTGGTTGGACACCTCAGTGTCGAGCGTACCCAGTTGCTCTTTGACAGCCGCCATCAGCGTCTCGTAGGTATCGCCGATATTGACATTGCAGTACCTGATGCCGAGGTGCTCGATGAGTCGCATGCTGTCGGATATGTCTTTCTGGACCCCATTGGGCATGGTCACTCCGATGACACGGTCTTTGCCAAGAGCCTCGACACAAAGGGCAGCCACGATGCTGCTGTCCTTTCCACCCGACACGCCGAGTACGGCGTTGCAGCCCGGTCCGTTGACCTCAAACCATTGGCGAATCCACTCCACCACCTGGTCTTTCACAATTTTTGCATTGAATGTTGTCATGTTTGGTAGATGATTGTTGTTAGATATTGGTGAATATTTCGATGTAATACAACTTGCAGGACAAGAGGAGTTTGTATGTCAAGATATTATGACGACGGACTTTTTTTCGCATAAAAAACGGAAATGACGTGTCCGTCGATGACGTATCTGCGGTCGAGCTTTGCTCCCTCGGGAATGGCCGGTGCGGGTGTTCCACCTCCGGTGACGAGCAGTCCCGTCTCGATGCGCATCTCATCCCACAATCCCGCTTGAATGAAAGACTCAAGGGTACGCCTCCCTCCCTCGACGAGCAGCGACAGCCATCCCTGCTGCCGGCATTCGTCGAAGACCTGCTCCATATTGTTGTCATGCGAGAGCACCATTTTGTGAGGAGAAGGTCCACTCCAGTAGCGCACGTTAAGCTGCGGGTGCTCACGCTCCTCGGTGACCCTTCCCACCACAATGGCATCGCACTCCGCCCTGAGCTGGTGAACAAGCATCCGTGTGTATGGCGAGGAGATGGCAGCCGCCTGGCCATGGTCGTCGAGGAAGCCATCAGCGGTCTGCGCCCATTTCAGGATGATATAGGGTCGTTGCTCCTGATGGAAGGTGAAAAAGCGGCGGTTGAGCCACTGGCATTCCTCTTCGAGAACCCCCACCGTCACATCGATGCCCGCGTCAAGGATGCGTTGTATGCCCCTCCCCTGCACCTTGTCAAAGGGGTCGACGCACCCCACCACCACACGGCGCACCTTCTTCCTGACGATGAGGTCGGCACAGGGTGGCGTGCGGCCATGATGGGCACAAGGCTCCAGACTGACATATAGCGTGGCCTCGGGCAACAAGTACTCGTCGGAACGGCTAACCGAAGAAAAAGCATTGACCTCGGCATGAGGCCCACCACAGCGGATATGATAGCCCTCGCCGATGATGCGGTCGCGCGCAACGAGCACCGCCCCCACCATCGGGTTGGGTCGTGCCGTGAGGAGAGCGCTTTCGGCCAACTGAAGGCAGCGCCGCATGTATATACTATCGGGCATTTTTTGACTTTAGACGTTAGACTTTAGACGCTAGACTTTAGACGCTAGACTTTAGACGCTAGACTTTAGACGCTAGACGTTAGACGCTAGACTTTAGACGTTAGACTTTAGACGTTAGACTTTAGACGCTAGACTTTAGACGCTAGACTTTAGACCATGTGTTTCGAAATGGATGATTTTTGAACTAATCCGTAGGGTCTTAGCTTGTCTAAGACCGAGATAGTTTGCATCATGGTTCAGCGGTCTTAGACAAGCTAAGACCCTACATTTGACGCGGAGTGATTTCTTTCGCAATCCACGAAGCATATGTCTAAACTCCCAAACTCCTAAACTCCCAAACTCCTAAACTCCTAAACTCCCAAACTCCCAAACTGATTTATTTCGCTATGCTGTCGAATGAGGCGTAGATGCTCTTGACATAAGCGTCGGAGTCCTTGTAGCGGATTTTATACCATTCGCCCACCGTCTCTACGTAACGTGCTCCGGCACCTCCTTTGGTGAGACGGCCCAGGATTTTCGACTGCGTATTGGGCTGGCTGCGCACGTTGACATAGCCATCCTTCGAGTTGGCGTAAACCTTCTTCACCGCCGGTTTCTGCTCCTGGACGGGAGCTAGGGCGGGCGTTGCGGCCTGCTCCTCGGAAGAAGGCGCATTGGTGGCGGTGGTTTCTTCGTTAGTCGCAGTGCTCTCCGGTGTCTCGCCAGCAGGAGCAGGCTCCTCAACCTTGGCTTCAGCAGCCGCTTGCAGCTCATCGCCTACACGTTCGTCCACAGAGTCGATATACACTTGCTGTGACTGCGGTGTGGACTCCGACTTTCCGCAGCCACTCATCCATGCCACCGTAGCAAGCAGCAGGAAGGGGAAAAGAATTTTTTTACTCATACATTCTCATATTCTATTAATTACCCGACAGAGCTTTGTGATGCTCTGTCATCTCCAAAAGCTATACTTTTGCAAAGTTACACAAAAAACCTGATAAGTGGTTAAAAAGAGTAATGATTCTCACATTCATCGGTTAAAATTTGGCTGTCTCGACAAATTTGTTTAATTTTGCTGAATTGATTGAGAAAGGGCGCACACCCGGCTCAATGAGAGGGTTGGAATGTGCGCTATGGAGAACCAATAGCAAAAGAAAGATAGAGATAGAGTATGTCTGGCATCATCATCAAGACCGTGACGACGCGGAAAGACCTCAGGCGTTTCATTGAATTCCATTACGACCTTTATAAGGGCAATGCTTACGACGCCCCCGTGCTCTACAGCGATGACCTGAACACCCTCAGCCGCGACAAGAATGCCGCGTTCGAGTTCTGCGAGGCCGAGTATTACCTTGCCTACCGCGAAGGCAAGATTGTGGGAAGAGTGGCCGCCATCATCAACCACAAGGCCAACGAGAAGTGGAACCGCAAATGTGTCAGGTTCGGATGGATAGACTTCGTCGACGACATCGAGGTATCGAGCGCTCTCCTCCATGCCGTGGAGCAATGGGGTCTGAGCAAAGGCATGACAGAACTCGTAGGTCCGCTGGGTTTCACCGACATGGACCCCGAGGGGATGCTCATCTGGGGGTTCGACCAACTTGGCACCCTCGCCACCATCTACAACTATCCCTATTACCCTGAGCACATCGAGCGCATCGGAGGCTTCGAGAAGGACAACGACTATGTGGAGTTCAAACTCTTCGTCCCGAAGGAAGTGCCCGACAGGTATGCCAAGATTGCCAGCGTGATAGAGCGCCGCTACAATCTCCATGTGAAGAAGCTCACCCGCAAGGAGGTGTTCCAGGGCGGCTATGGCAAGCGAGTCTTCGAGGTCCTGAACGCCTGCATGAAAGACCTTTACTCCTTCTCGGAGCTCACCGACCGCCAGGTGGAGCAGTATGTTGGCATGTACATGCCCATGGCCGACCTCAACCTGTTCACCGTCATCGAGGACTGGAGCTGCGAGCCCCACAAGGTGGTTGGCGTAGGCCTCACGCTTCCCTCGCTGACGAAGGCCCTGCAGAAATGCCGGAAAGGGCGTCTGTGGCCCTTCGGCTGGTGGCATCTGCTCAAGGCCATCAAGTGGCACAAGACCAACATCGTGGACCTCTACTTGGTGGGTGTTCTTCCCGAGTACCGCAACAAGGGAGCCAATGCCCTGCTCTTCTCCGACCTCATCCCCCGTTACGCCGCCTACGGCTTCGAATGGGGAGAATCGAACCCCGAGATGGAGACGAACACCAACGTCCAGAGCCAATGGGGCGAACTCAAGACCGAGCTCCACAAACGCCGCCGCTGCTTCAAAAAGGTCATCGCCCCCTGACGGCAGCATGGCACACCTCACACAAAAACAACATCCCATCATCACATCAGAATATGCAAGAAACCGTCACTCCTCAGGAACAACCTGTGGACTATAACGAGTCAAATATCATCCATCTCAATGACATCGAGCATATCCGCACCCGTCCCGGCATGTACATCGGCCGGCTGGGCGACGGCTCGCTGCCCGAGGATGGCATCTATGTACTGCTCAAAGAAGTCATCGACAACTCCATCGATGAGTTCAAGATGAATGCCGGAAAGCGCATCGAAGTAGATATCGAGGACGGGCTTCGCGTCAGGGTAAGGGACTATGGACGCGGCATCCCCCAGGGCAAATTGATAGAAGCCGTCAGCGTGCTCAACACCGGAGGCAAATACGACTCCAAGGCTTTCAAGAAAAGCGTGGGCCTCAACGGCGTGGGCGTCAAAGCCGTCAATGCGCTCAGCACACGCTTCGAGGTGCGTTCCTACAGGGAAGGGCAGGTGCGTCGCGCCACCTTCGAGAAGGGCATCCTCCAAACCGACGTCACGGAGCCCACCGACGATGAGAACGGCACATACATCTGGTTCGAGCCAGACAACACGATGTTCAAGAACTACCATTTCCTCGACGAAATCGTAGAAACCCTGCTGCGCAACTACACCTACCTCAACACGGGCCTCACCATCATGTACAACGGCAGGCGCATCCTCAGCCGCAACGGTCTCGAGGACCTCCTCGTCGACAACATGACCAGCCAAGGCATCTATCCCATCATCCACCTCAAAGGCGAGGACATCGAGATAGCCTTCACCCACACGAGCCAATACGGCGAGGAGTACCACTCCTTCGTCAACGGCCAGCACACCACCCAGGGCGGCACCCACCAGAGCGCCTTCAAGGAGCATATTGCGAAGACCATCAAGGAGTTCTCGGGCAAGAACTTCGAGTACGTCGATATCCGTAGCGGCATCGTGGCAGCCATTGCCATCAACGTCGAGGAGCCGATGTTCGAGAGCCAGACCAAAATCAAGCTCGGTTCGCTCACCATGAGTCCCGAGGGCGTGTCGGTCAACAAGTACGTCGGCGACTTCATCAAGCAGGAAGTCGACAACTATCTCCACCGCCATCCCGACGTGGCAGAAACCATGCTCCAGAAAATCTCGGATAACGAGCGCGACCGCAAGGCCATGGCCGGTGTGACAAAGATTGCTCGTGAGCGTGCGAAGAAAGCCAGTCTCCACAACCGCAAGCTTCGCGACTGCCGCATCCACTACAGCGACACCAAGAACGACCGCAAGGAGGAGAGCTGCATCTTCATCACCGAGGGCGACTCCGCGAGCGGAAGCATCACCAAGAGCCGCGACGTGAACACGCAGGCCGTGTTCTCGCTCAGGGGAAAGCCCCTCAACTCCTACGGCCTCACGAAGAAGGTGGTCTATGAGAACGAGGAGTTCAACCTTCTCCAAGCCGCCCTCGACATCGAGGACGGCCTCGACACGCTGCGCTACAACAAGGTCATCGTGGCCACCGATGCCGATGTCGACGGCATGCACATCCGCCTGCTCATCATCACCTTCTTCCTCCAGTTCTTTCCCGACCTCATCAAGAAAGGCCATGTCTATGTGCTCCAGACCCCGCTCTTCCGTGTCAGGGCACGCCGCACGAAGATAAAGAACAAGAAAATCATCGAGGAGGCCGACGCCCACCGTGCCCCCGGTGAGCGCAAGAGCGACTATGTGACGCGCTACTGCTACAGCGACGAGGAGCGCCTGACAGCCATACGAGACCTCGGCCCCGACCCGGAAATCACCCGTTTCAAGGGATTGGGAGAAATCTCCCCCGACGAGTTCGTCCATTTCATCGGTCCCGACATGAGGCTGGAGCAGGTGACCCTTCACAAGAACGACAAAGTGCAGCAGCTGCTTGAGTATTACATGGGCAAGAACACCATGGAGCGACAGAATTTCATCATCAACAACCTCGTTGTAGAAGAGGACATACCCGAAGAAGAAGAAACAGCATGAGAAGAACCTTCCTGACAGCAGCCGTCGTGCTGCTGGCCACCATCACCGCCAGTGCACAGCTGCGCATCAACGACAATAACCCCAAGAGCAAATTGTATATGGCCGAGATGGCCATCACCAACCTGTACGTCGACAGCGTCGACGAGGGAAAGCTCGTTGAGGATGCCATCCGCGGCATGCTCGAGAAGCTCGACCCCCACTCCTCGTACTCCACACCAGCCGAGGTGAAGTCGATGACCGAGTCGCTCGAAGGAAGCTTCGAGGGCATCGGCGTGCAGTTCAACATGATGGAGGACACCCTTGTGGTCATCCAGACCATCTCCAACGGCCCGTCGGAGAAGGTGGGCATCATCCCCGGCGACCGCATCGTTGCCGTGAACGACACCGCCATCGCCGGTGTGAAAATGTCGAAAGAGGAAATCATGAAACGCCTTCGCGGCCCCAAGGGCACGAAAGTGAACCTCAAGATTGTGCGTCTCGGCATCAAGGATGATCTTCCCTTCACCGTGGTACGCGACAAGATACCTGTCTATTCTCTCGACGCCTCCTACATCATCCGCCCTCGTGTGGGCTATATCCGCATCGGCAATTTCGGTGCGACGACCCATGAGGAATTCCTCAAAGCCCTCGGCAAACTGCAGGAAAAAGGCATCGACCACCTCATCATCGACTTGCAGGACAATGGCGGCGGTTATCTCCAGGCAGCAGTCATGGTGGCCAACGAACTGCTTAACGACGGCGACATGATTGTCTATACCGAGGGGCGCGCAGCCCCACGTAAAGAGTATCATGCCGACGGTGGTAAATCCCCCTACAAAGGCGGGCTGACCATATTGGTGAATGAGTTCAGCGCCTCGGCATCGGAGATTCTCGCCGGTGCCGTTCAGGACCATGACAGAGGCACCATCGTGGGCCGTCGCTCCTTCGGCAAGGGCCTCGTGCAAAGACCCATCGAGTTCGCCGACGGTTCCATGATACGTCTCACCATCGCCCACTATTTCACCCCCTCCGGGCGCTGCATCCAGAAGCCCTACACCAAGGGAGGCCAGAAAGACTATGCGAAGGATATCGACAACCGCCTGAAGCATGGTGAGCTCACCAGTGCCGACAGCATCCACTTCGCCGACTCGCTGCGCTTCCAGACCCTGCGGCTGCACCGCACCGTCTATGGCGGCGGTGGCATCATGCCCGACGAGTTCGTCCCTCTCGACACCACCAAATACACAAAATTCCACAGGCAGCTCGCTGCCAAGAGCGTCATCATCAACGCCAATCTGAAATACATCGACAACAACCGGAAGGCACTGAAGAAGAAGTATCCCACTTTTGAGGAATTCAATGCCAATTACGAGGTGCCCAAAAGTCTCATCGACACCGTCATCGCAAAGGGTGCTGAGATGGATGTCAAGCCCACCGACGACGCGGAACTCGCCACCACGCTGCCCTATCTGAGCTTGCAGCTCAAGGCACTCGTGGCACGCGACCTCTGGGACATGAACGAGTATTTCCAAGTGATGAACGAGACTAACGACATCGTCACCAAGGCCATCGAAACGATTAAGTGAATGAGGAATTAGGAATTAGGAATGAGGAATTAGGAATTAGGAATGAGAAATTAGGAATGAGGAATGAGGAATTAGGAATGAGGAATGAGGAATGCCGTTTCTAAAGTTTTAGCCTCTTCTGTTTTCGTTTTCCGTATGCTGCGGTTTCGCCGCAGCAAACAGCCATGAGCCCTCAAAGCTAATGTCTAAACTCCTAAACTACCAAACTCCTAAACTCCCTCCAAAAACTCCAAAAACTCCAAAACTCCCAAACTCCCAAAAAACTCCCAAACTCCCTCTCAAAAACTCCCAAAAACTCCAAAACTCCCTCCAAAAACTCCCAAAAACCTCCTACAAAAAAGAATGGACAACAAATATCTCAAGCAGTTTCCCGACCTCATGGTGGGGAAGAAAGTGATGTATGTACACGGTTTCGGCTCATCGGCTCAGACCGGTACGGTGACCCGGTTGCGCAAGGTGCTTCCCAATGCCACCATCATCGCCGAGGATATGCCCCTCCATCCTCAGGAAGCCCTCGACCTGCTGCGCCGCCTGTGTGACGATGAGCATCCCGACCTCATCATCGGCACCTCGATGGGTGGTATGTACACCGAGATGCTCTACGGTTATGACCGCATCGTCATCAACCCTGCTTTCCAGATAGGCGACACCATGGTGGAACATGGCATGATGGGTGCACAGGAGTTCTTCAACCCAAGAAAGGATGGTGTTCAGCGCTTTTTCGTCGACAACAACCTCGTCAAGGAATACAAGCACATCACCACACAGTGCTTCAGCGGTGTCGATGACAGCGAGCGGGAGCGTGTGTGGGGCCTTTTCGCCGACAACGACACACTTGTCCACACCTTCGACCTCTTCCGCGAGCATTACCCCACGGCCATAAGGTATCATGGTGAGCACAGAGTAGACGAGCGGTCGTATATGCACTCCGTTCTGCCCGTCATCCGGTGGATTGACGACAGGCAGGAGGGACGCGAGCGCCCCGTGGTGCTCGTCACCATCGAGAGCACACGCGACAGGAACGGGAATCCCGCTTCCAGCGTACAGAAAGCTTTTCGGAGACTGATAGAGACCTATCAAGTGTTTTTCATTGCTCCCGCCGACTTCAACAGTCCGGGCGACATGGCGTCCACCATGGGTTGGGCGCAGGAATATTTCGATGCCCCCGCCTACAACCACGTCATTTTCTCCTGTCAGAAGGAACTGATAGCAGCCGACTATCTCATCAGCACAAAATCCGTCCCCGACTTCATGGGCACCGTTATCACTCTCGGTTCGGACACATTCAAGACCTGGGAGGAAGTCATCACTTATTTCGACCGTCTCGGCGGGCAGTAAGCAAAGCCTCAAGCACCTGGAGGTCAGACGGATAGGTAACCTTGATGTTCGTAGGGTCACCCTCGACGACATACACTGGCACCTCTGGCAGATAACGATGCACCACGCCGCAATCGTCGGTGGTGGTGAACGCCGGGTCGGCAAGCGCCAGGTCGTAGGCACGCCGTATCACACGCCGGCGGAACCCTTGAGGTGTCTGCGCATTGCGCAGCGTTGCCCGAGGAGGTATGGCACTGATGCAGCCCTCGCCATCCACTTGCAGAATGGTGTCGGTGGTGGGAGCGCCTACGCCCACAGCGTCATAACGTGAGAGCGCGTCAAGACAGTCGCTGATGATGCGGTGGCTCACCATCGGGCGCACGGCATCATGGAAAAGCAAGCAATCGTCGTCGCTGGTGTAGGCAGCCAATGCTGCGAGGCTAGAGTCGTAACGCTCACGGCCACCGGGCAGCAAACGGCGCACCTTCGTATAGGCACCCGACTCCAAAAGGCGCCGCACCTCCGACATGTAGTCGGCACGGCTCACTATCGCCACCTCGTCGATGAGCGGATGACTGTCGAAAGCTTCTATCGTATGCTCCAGAATGGTCTTCCCCGCCACACGGAGAAATTGCTTCGGAAGGCCGGCACCCAAACGCGACCCGCTCCCTCCTGCCAGAAGAATTGCTACGTTCATGGTGCAAATATACCAAAAGCCGAGTGCAATGCAAAATAAAAAACGAAGTTTTTCATTTTCATTGCCGAGGCGCAATATATTCGCCGAAGGCAAATTACCAAAAGCCGAGTGCAATGCAAAATAAAAAACGAAGTTTTTCATTTTCATTGCCGAGGCGCCATTATTCACAGAAGGCCGAGCGCAAAAAAAGTAAGGACAATGAAAATAAGAATCAGAGCCATTCGCCAGACGGTTTATGAAGACTTGATGGCACAATACGAGAATCCCATCAGTCATCCTTGTGACGTGCAGGTGGGTCAGGAGTGGATATCCGTTGATGGCCAATACCCCGAGGGCCTATGCCCTTCGGCCTGGTCGTCGATGCAGGAATTCGTGGAGGCGCTTTCGCGTGGAGAGGGCAATTTCTTCGATGGTTGGATGAAGAACCCACTGAGCGCGATGATTAGTTGCAACGACGGTTTCAGGCCCCTCAGCTTCTATATCGAAGTGGTGGAGGAGTGATGGGCGAGCGAAGGCGAGCGAAGACGAGCGATGGACGAGTGACCGATATCGGTCACTCGCTGTGCCTCTCGTTATAGTATTCAGCAGTCCTGTCGCGCACCCCATTCACCACATCGAGGTAGTCGTAAAATATTTTCTTGAAGTCGTCGATGGTCTTGCAGTAGAACTCCGTCGTGAACAGCACACTTGTCTCGGTGGCGAAAGCCTTTCCGCAGCGGATGGTGGCATTGGCATGATTGCAAGCTTCGAGCATGCCCAACCTATCCTTCTCCATCTGGAATCCCTCCTCATGCAATTCAATATAGAAGGGGTCGCCGCCCTCGACGATAATCCAGTAAGCCAGTCCCTCCCTTTTGAAGTTGACGGTATTGTCGGAGGGGTCAATGGTCGGCACAAAGCCCTCTGTTTTGAGGAAATTCTCTATCTGTGACCGGAAGGAAAGTGCCTCGGCTGAAAGTTCCTGGGCGCTGATGCTCATCACGCCCATCATGCAGCAAACGACAAATAAAAATAGTCTTTTCATAATCATGCCTTTTTATAAACTGTGTTCAATAATATACTCTTTCATTTCCCTTTCCTCGACAGAGAAGCCTATGCCCACTTTGACAACGTGTCTCGGGTCGGTGGCGTAACGCTCGGCATAGCCTTTTTTGTTGATTTGTTCGAGGGCGTCCTGTGCCGTGCCGTTGAGTTTCAGTTCGATGACGTATATGGTGTCGGGCATGAACACCGTCATGTCAGCCCTTCCTTTTGCGCTCTTCACCTGGGTGATGACATACACATTGAGCATTGAGAAGATGAGGTAGAAAGTCCACTCATAGAAGCCCTCAGCATTCGACACCACCTCCAATTTCTTCTTGAAGCCCTCAACGTATGGCAGGCCGGCAAGGTATGCCTTCATCTCCTTGAGCGCCAACTCGATGTCTTTCGTACGAAGGGCGCGCCAGAAACGGGCGGCAAAACCGAGCTGCACGTCGCCATGCTTGATACCCACAACGGACGGCATCAAGCCCTCAGTGAGTCCTACACGAACTTCTGTATTGGGAATGCCCAGTGTATAGGCCATAAAATCTTGATTGTAGTCTTTGATGGTGAGGTAGCCCGACTGATAAAGCAGAGGCAAGGCATCGACCATGTTCTCCGTGGGTTGGTCGAAAGCCGAGGCGGGTACCTCGAGGCCATCGAGCTTGGTGATATCGGTTTGGAAACGTCTCATTTGTGGCAGGAGGTACGACGGCGTTCCACTCTCGAACCAGAAATAATCCATCTGCCTCAAGTTAAATGCCTTCATCAGGCTGAATGGATTGTAGATGTCGGGCGACTTACGCGAGAAGTGATAGCCGTCGTAAGTGTCTCGAAGCATTTTACGCATTTTTTCTGGCGTCACCTCGTATTCCTCGGCCAGACGTGCCACATCAGGTTGCATCTGGGTGTCAATTTCCTCGCCAGTGATGCCGCAAATGGCGGAGTAATCAGGTAGGAGAGTGATATTGGTCAGATTGTTGATGGTGGAGAAGATGCTCAGTTGGGAGAACTTGGTTATTCCGGTGATGAAGCAGAAGCGTATCATCGCCTCATCGGCTTTCAAACACTGGTAGAACTCCTGCATGACGCGGCGGAAGCCTGCCAACTGCTCGTCCTCATGGAGCACATCAAGAAGCGGAGCGTCATACTCGTCGATAAGCACCACTACCTGTTCGCCCGTCTGTTTGTATGCACGGCGGATGAGACCATCGAGGAGTAATCCTGGGGTTCTTTCAGTCTCTTTTGACCCGTAGATTTCCACGTATGCATCCAGTTGTTTCATCAGTGCATTGCGTAGTTCTTCCTTTGTTTCCTGCCCTTTTGCACGGCTCACATCAATATGTAACACAGGATTGCAACGCCACTCCTTCTCCAGCTCCATCACCTTAAGCCCTTCAAAGAGCTCACGTCGGCCCTCAAAGAATGCGCACAGTGTGGTGGTGAGCAATGACTTTCCGAAACGTCGGGGACGGCTCAGGAAAATATACGGACTAAGACGGGTCATCCGCCACATCAGGTCGGTCTTGTCGATATAAACATAGCCCTCACGACGGATACGTGAGAAGGTCTGTATGCCTACAGGATAACGTCGTTCTGTCATATCTACTATAATGATGAGTTGATGAGTCCACTCACTCTCTATGCATAGAGAATCTTTTTATTGCAAAGATAAGCATTCCATACGACATTCACAAATTTTTTAATGCTTACTTAAGGATTTCTGCGAAAGCACATGGAGCTCAAACTGCCCTACTTTGTCTCAGAAAAAATTGTTCATTATTTCCTTTTTGGGCAGATTCTTTGAACAAAAATAGATAATATTTGATTTTTTTGTTGATTATACGATTTTTTTTTGTACTTTTGACCCCGAGAAACGCCTAAGATTTGGGATTAGAGCTTTTTTCACGATTTTCAATAACCCTACAGAAAAGGGCGGTGAACGTGTTTTCATCGTTTTTAGGAATAATTGCAGGAGCACTTTTCCCACTTAAAAGGTCGCCTATTCAAAGCTAATTAACTAACATTTATATTATTGAGAGAAGATATGAAAAAGTACATTCAACCAACCGTTGACATTCTCAACGCATCTACGTCGTTGGCTTTGATGATCAGCCTGCACGACGAAATAGGTGACGGACAGTTGTCAAACGAAACTCTCTTGGATCTCTTTGATGAGAAGTCCTCCACACCCAAGCAAAAGAGCTTATGGGATGAGGAGAAAGAAGTATAGGACAAGCTACTTCTTCTATCACTTCAAGGGGCGGAATGAAAATTCTGCCCCTTGTGTGGATAAAAAGGACATGATTTTCCAAAACTATAAGACTAATACTTAAAAACGAGAACAGCATGAAAGATTTCAATTACTATGCCCCGACCGAGGTTGTTTTTGGCAAGACATCCGAGGAGCAGGTGGCCGAGGACATGGAGAATATCTACAGGATGGCAAGATAGACTTTAGACGCTAGGCTTTAGACTTTAGACGCTAGACTTTAGACGTTAGACGCTAGGCGTTAGTAAAAGAGAGAGGGAGGAAGGCTTTTGCCTTTCTCCCTCTCTCTTTTTCTTAATTATGCGTCAAAAGCCTTCCGCCCTGTAGGTTGCTGTATCACAGCAACCCCAGCTAAAGTCTAAAGTCTAAGGTCTAAAGTCTAAACTAGAGTCTAGAGCCTAGAGCCTAAAGTCTATAGTCTAAATCACTTTTGATGAGTTTACTCGCTCTTTGTGGTTTTGATGTGTCCCTCCTCATCGATTTCGAGAGGCAAGACCTTCAGGCTTCTGAGCCAAGTGGTGTCGTTTGAGGGCACGCAGTCGTGATGGAAGAGCCACCACTGTCCTTTGAAGAAGACAATGCTGTGGTGTGTGGTCCATCCCACAACAGGCTCGAGGATGACGCCCTGATAGGTGAAAGGTCCGTAAGGATTGTCGCCAACAGCATAGCACAGCAGGTGGCTGTCGCCTGTGCTGTACGAGAAATAGTACTTACCGTTCATCTTGTGCATCCATGAGGCCTCGAAGAAGCGGTGCGGGTCGTCGGCACGCAGCGGTTTGCCTTCGCTGTCGACAACAACGACAGGGCGTGGAGCCTCTGTGAACTGCAGCACATCGTCGCTCATGCGAGCCACGAAACTGGGCAGTGCGGGAGCTTCGGCAGGTGCGAAGAGCTCCGTCTTTCTGTCGGGGGCATGGCCTATATCCACATAGCCTTCGGGAGCGGAGGTGTTGTCCTTCATGCCGACAGGAGCGAAAGGAGCGGCAAGCGGCTGATGCCACTGCAGCTGTCCGCCCCACAGTCCGCCAAAGTAGCAGTAAATCTGCCCGTCGTCATCCTTGAAGACACAGGGGTCGATGCTGTTAGCTCCCCGGATGGGTTTCGGCTGTGGCACGAACGGCCCTTCGGGACGGTCGGCGATAGCCACTCCGAGATGGAACTCACCGTTGGGGTCTTTTGCGGAGAAGATGAGATAGTATTTTCCGTCTTTCTCCACCACGTCGTTGTCCCACATCTGCTTCTCAGCCCAGGGCACATCCTTCACATCGAGTATGACGCCGTGGTCGGTCACCTCGCCCTCCATCACATCGTCGATGGATAGCACGTGATAGTCAAGCATTTGGAAATGTCCGCCATCGTCGTCGAAGCACTCACCGCTCTCACGGTCGTGCGAGGGATAGACATATAAGCGTCCGTTGAATACGTTGGCAGAGGGGTCTGCCATATAGTCCTTTGGGAAAAGATACCTTGATTTAGCCATGATTTGATTATTTATAAAGGTTGATGATTTCGTTGACTACTGGTTTTGCCTTATACTGGCGGTCGAAGAGCAAAGGATAGTTGGTGCGTCCCTTGATGGGCCATCCGTTGAGCCATGAACCTGCGTCGCTGATTCCCCACAAGTTAATGCGGCTGATTTGGTTACGGTGTTTGTAGTAAATCTTAAACAAGTCCATCCACCGTTTTTCCAGTTCCTTGGCCTTGTCTGCAGGCAATCCATTTACGTAAGGATTATATTTCTGTTGGAACTCAAAGTTCTGCTCCACACTGGCTCCACCGAATCCTTGCGGATTGGGCAGCACATTCACATCCAGTTCGGTAATCATTACCTTCACACCGCAAGCAGAGAAGGCATCGATAGACTTCTCATACTCTTCCAGATTGGGATAATCCAGTCCATTGTGGCTCTGCATCCCAACGCCATCGATGCGCAGTCCCTTTTCCTTCAGTTTCTTTACCATTCTGCAGACAGCCTCCCTTTTGGCCTTTCCGGCCATGGAATAGTCATTGTAGTATAGTTCAGCATCGGGGTCTGCCTCATGAGCTGCACGGAAAGCAATCT
>CAMHEL010000043.1 GCA_946184125.1 uncultured Prevotellaceae bacterium | reverse complement strand
TATTTCTGAGCTAAGCACAGCCAACACGACCTACGTATCTGAGACAGGACGCAGCGACAGCATAAAGCCCCTGCAATGCTAATTGGGGTAAGGGGAAGGTGGGCAAAAACCATGCATAAACACGTTTATAACGACATGAGAATCATCAAATTGGGTATCTGACAGCAAAATTAGACCGCATTACTATTAGTTGCGGATTTTAGGTTATTTTATTAATAATAGCATGATATCTCAAAAAATCTATAGCATATTGAACTTACTCATTGAAAACGGGCGGGAAAATTAGTTTTTGGCGGCCCTGACGGGCACGCCCACGGTGGCCTTTGAAACGGGGGAGGGGTAATTACTCGGGGGCGTCGAGGAGGATGAAGGCGGCCCAGAAGTGGGGGTCGGAATAGAGTTTTCGGGCGGGTGCGTTTTTGGCCCTTTTTGCTCTTGAGGAGATGGCTCGGCGGTTTTTGCGCCGAGCATTGTCCTCCACATCCATGTTTCGGAGGTCGTGCTGCGCCTTGGTGAAAGCGTCGTGCTTGCTCATGCCGTGGATGAGGTTATGATAAAAGAAGGTCATGAGCTGGCGGGTGGCCTTGTCGTCCACTTTCCAGAGGCTCATGAGTAGACACCCTGCCCCAGCCTTCTTGAAGCCCCGCTGCAGACCGAAGACACCGTCGCCGGTGACCTTTCCCAGTCCCGTCTGACAGGCCGACAAGACGAGCATATCAAGCCCCCGGAGGTCGAGTACTGAGATTTCCTTGGCAGTGAGGATGCCATCCTCCTGTTGTCCGGGCGCCTCTTTTCCGTTCAGCGTATGGTTGGCTCCGGCGAAGAGCAGTCCTGAGCGTGTGAGGGCTTTGTCGGCATCGTCGAGATTTCCATACATGGCGAGGAACTGCACCTTGTCGTCGAGATGCCCCTCCTGTATTTCCTTGTCGGTCCAGTAGAAGCCGTGAGTCGCGATATGAAGGATGCCCGGAGCATGGCCGAAGAGTTTTTTCATGGCTTCCTCGGAAGCGGCAGTGCCCAGGTGAATATTGGCGTTAATCTGGTCGGCGATGAGGCATTGGTATATTTCCTCAGCCTCTTTTCTTGTTCCGGGAAGATATTTGGCCGCCTTCTCCTTGATTTTCTTTTTCGAGACCGTTTTTCCGCCTCCACTGGCCTCGAAGGAGTCGTAGGTCACTCCACCGAATATTTCCGCGGTGGACGGTTTTCTCCTTCTGTCGCCTTTCTGCAAAGCCAGTTCTCGCGTGGAAGAAAGTCGGTAGAAGTCCCACCTGTCGGCCATCAGTCCCTCCTCCTGCCAGTGCTGCAGCGACTCGATGCCGATGTTGTAGAGTTCTCCTGCAGGAGCGAAGAACACCCTCCTTGCCTGTGCGAGGAAGTCGCCGAGAGGTTCCCATATCAGCTGAGACAGTTTTTTAGAGGTATAGATGTCGTTTGGCGCGATGCGGTCCATCTGCCTCTGCGTACACAGTCTGACCATTGTGGGATGTTGCTGTCCGTAAGCGATGAGCATGGCAGCATATTCCACCTCATCGTCATCGTTTTTGAAGGTCACGAACTCAATGGCCCTGTCGCCATACGCGAGACGTTTTTCCACCTGTTGCCAGTCGATTTGCAACGACTTGGTGTAATTGCCGTAAGTCTTCGACCTCTTGACCAGTCTTCTTTCTTGCCGGGTGATGATGCGCTGCAGCGAGTCGGTGTTTGTTTTCCTCAGTGCTTTAGGCATTTCAAAAGCCTTGATGAGCATGGCTCTGTCGGCCTGCAGTTTTTTGTATGCCGCGACGAGGGTGGAGTCTCCACTTTCCATGAGCAGGTTGGCCATTTCAATCTCGCTGTTGAGCAGCAGTCCTTTGGCGAGCAGTGTGCTGTTGTAGGCACAGGAGACCATTTTCTCAGTGGGGTTCTTAGCAGCCAATTTGAGCACCATATTGGTGAACCAAGCCTTCATGCGCATCCAGAACATGTTGCGCTCGGCGGTTGTCATTTCCGCGAATGAAGAGAGAATGAAGTCAGAGTATTTCTCAGTGGCTTGCCATGCATAGACATTTGCCGAATCGGGCTGGTTGTCGTCGGAGAAATAGGAAGCCATTTTGCATAGCGACCATGCGTAAGCAGGATGCTGCTCTCCGAGTATCTCCCTCCTCAGTGCGAGCACCTGTGAGCCATATTTCACAGCTTCTGCGTGGTTGCCGAGCTGCTGATGATACGCCGCCATATTGGCCATGGACTCCGCATATTCCGGGTGTTTCTCGCCCAGCACTTCCCGCCTTATCTCCATCGCCTCGCTACCGCATCGCATCGCCTGGGGGTAGTTGCCCAACTGTTCGTAATAGTCGGCCAGGTTGCTCAATGCGGTGGCATAGTCGGGATGTTTTTTCCCGAAGATTTGCTCTCTGAGCTCGAGCGCTTCGTTTTCCAGTTGGACCGCGATTTGGTATTCTCCGAGGAAGTAGTGGTATTTGGAGAGATGGTTGAGCGACTCTGCGTAGTCGGGATGCTTGAGACCGAGGACACGTCCCCTGATGTCGCGCACCTCCTCTCCCATGTTCAGCGCCTCGGCATAGTTTCCCATACGGGAGTAGTATCCAGCCATGTTGCTGAGCACCAGAGCGTAGTCGGCATTCTCCTTCCCCTTGATGGCCTCGATGTTTTCCAGGGCTTTTCTTCCCATTCTGACGGCGTCGATGTAATTTCCCGAATACGCCATGTATTTCGCCACGTTGTTAAGCGACATCGCATAGTCGATATGTTTTTCGCCGAGGACCTCCTTTCTGATGTTCAGCGCCTCGTTGCCCAGACGCATGGCGGTGTCGTAGTCGCCCGACCTCGAGTAGTATCCCGCGAGGTTGGAAACGAAGTGAGCGTAAATGGGATTGTCGCGCCCCATCTGCGCAGAGGCGATGTCGACGGCTTTTTGTCCGAGTGCGATGGCTTCCGCCGCCTTTCCCTGATGCGATAGTTCCTTGGCCAGTTTGTCGAGGCTATCGGCTTGAGCCATCAGTGCTTTGTCCTGCGCACGAAGATGGCAGGAGGAGAGCAGCAAGAAGGCCAGCAAGGAAAGGATTTTGAGCGGCATATTGATGAAATGGTTATTCGCGTAGGGGTTGGAGGGGTGGTTTCGGGGACGATGAGTTCGAATTTTGAGTTTGGGGAGTTACTCCAAGCCCAGTTTGTCGATGAGGTCTTTCGACATGTAAGTGGCAGGTGCCTTGAGGGTTGTGATGACCCAGGACTGTGTGATTTCATCCCATTTCTGGTTGGATACCATCTGCCAGCTTTGCTGCAAGATACCCATTTCGCGGTTTTTCTTCGCCAATTCCTTTCGGTGCTTGTAGTCAGCCCTCCAGTTGTTGCGGTATTGGTCGGTGACGTCGCAGCTCTCGTTGATGGTCACCGCGAGTTTGTATTCACCTGTTCCCCAGCAGTCCTTGAAATTGTCTTTCTCGTCGCGGTATCCCATGTACGAGCGTGGCACGATGAAGCACTCGCCCATGACATGGTATTTAGGCGCCTCACCCTCGTGCCTCACATACCGCAGGAAGCCCTTGTCGTCGAGCAGTTTCTCGTCGACGGGTATATTGATGGTGAATGTGCCCAGCTCCTGGTTTTTCTGTAGCTGCACGATTTCGTTCATCCACGAGGAGGTGATGGTGATATCCATTTTCAGGTTGAAGTTTTTTCTTTCCTCGAACGAGAAAGGAATGCTGAGCTCGGTGTTGTTGGGCAGGTTGGAATGTTTTGGACTGAGAATGAGCGTATCGAGCACCAGTTCGAATTTGGAGTGGTTGATGATGCGGTAGAGTTTGTCGCGGTTGATATGGCATGAGATATAGAACATGGTGTCTTTTCCCTCAGTTCTCAGGCATCCGATGCCATCGAAGCGCATACCTTTAGGGTCCATTGCCCCATCGAAAGAGGTGTCATCGTAGAAATCGCTGAGTTCGGAAACGGAATTGATGACCGTCTGATACACGTTTTCTTTTTTGATGGCCTCTTCCCATTCCTTTTTCATTCTCGAGCGTTTAGTGACCAGTGCTCCGATGGCATTCACCCCGAGGTCGAAGAAGGAAGTGACATACCCCGAAGCCAGTCCCTTCATGGAGCCCGTAGTTGCAGAGAAGATGTCGCCGAGGTAGCCGCGCGAGGTGTCGCGCTCGTCATTGAGCTTGCTGATGGCGTTTGCCAGTTCGTCGTTGGTATAGACGAAAGTTTTGTATTCCACTTGCTGTGCAGCAGCGTGGAGCGTAGTCATGCAAAAAGCGAATAAAAAGAGAAAAATTCTTACTATCATGATGAAAGATATTTTTGGAAGGGCAAAAATAAGAATAAATAATGAGAAAAGGGAAAGAGGATGGGAGATTTTTAGTTCCCCCCGGGTGGGGGGCTGCGGTGGAACCGCAGCATGCGGAGAACGAGGAATGGAAACGGAGATTAATCTTCAATCTTCAATCTTCAATCTTCAATTTTCAATCTTCAATTTTCAATCTTCAATCTTCAATCTTCAATTGTTCTCACCAACCTGTGATTTGTTTGATGAAGGGGATGAGCTCGTTGGCCATCTGTTCGTTTTGGCGCATGGATGGGTGCTTGAAACAGCCGTAACCTAAGGAGCCATCAGCCGGTGTGAAGTCAAAGCGGTAGATCTCCTTATCGCCCTGCTCGTGAGCGTCCTGCATCGCCTCGATTTGCGCTTTCTGGAGGTTAGCGAGGCGCTGTCCTTTTATCATGGTGCCGGTGAGCATCACGATTTTGGCATGAGGATAATGAGAGCGCACCGTTTTGAGGAACCTTTTGAAAGCTGCAGCGAGCAGGTCCACGTCGTAACTGGGGTTGGTCGTGTCGTTGGTGCCCAGACCGATGCATACCACATCGGGCTGCCATTGCGAGAAGTCCCATGGTTCGGTCTGCTTATTGAAGAAGGTATATGGATACATATCGGGCATGACGCCCTTGTCGCCCTTAGGATTCCCCAGGGTGTTGCGGTAAATGCCCAGTCCTGAGCGCGCCACGGTCATCCATCGTGCGTTAAGCGCTCTTGCAGTTCGTGCCGCATAGGTGTAATACACGTTGTGCAAATCGGCAGTAGCTTTCTTCTCGCTCCCGTTTCCCTCGATTCCGAGTCCACAGGTGATGCTGTTGCCAATGAACTCCATCTTCCTTTCGGGAAGAGGCGGACACTCCATGAGTTCGCCCTCACTGTCGAGGTAGAAGCCATAGAAGGCGGGATTTCGCGTCAGCCCCTCGATACAGTAGACGATATTCACGCAGTGCGGTCCGTCATCCAATCCAGAGGCAATCGTGAGCACGTCGTTTTCCTTTTTTGACTCCACCTTGAACGGCGGGAGGGAGTCGATTTCCACCATGTAGTATCCGCTACCAGCGGTCTTCATGGAGAGCGACGAGCCAGTAAACGCGGCGTGGATCTGAAACCCCGGCCAGTTCCATGCCACACAGCCGGGCGTTTTGTAACTTGCCCTTCCCGTATACGCGATGCGAGGGTCATCGGCCGAGACAAACCGCTGAGCCTGGCATGCCGATGTTGCCATGATGAACAGCAAGAGAGGAATACTTAAAAACTTTTTCATGATTATCATCTAATTTTGAACACCTAAGATATCACATGAGAGCCATGCACTTCAGCGTTTTAGAATTGGGCGTAGATGAAAGGCCTCACACTATCCTGACTGAAGTTGACCACCAATTGTATCACAATGAGAAACACCAGCATCTTGACAATCCACGGAGAGCGTATGAAGGCGTCGCGAATGCTGTCGGCCTGTCGCTGTCGTATGGCCTGGAAGAGGAGTCCTCCGAAGGTGAACAGCGTCCATACCGGCCTTGCCTTGACAAATGGGATGAGGTATGCCCAGTCGAAATCATAAATAATCTGATGGCACATGGCCATCGCCTTCTCCCACGATGTGGAGCGGAAGAAGATCCATGTGACGAGCAGATAGGCGAAGGTGACGGTCCAAGCCATCGCCCTCACCCAGAAGCGGTCGGGCAGTTTGTCGAGTTGTTGTCGCAAGGCCTTGTGTACCACCAGTCCGACGCCATGCATGGCACCCCAAATGACGAACATCCACGATGCGCCGTGCCAGAGCCCCGCCACCAACATGGTGATGAAATTGTTGGCATAGGTGCGCCATTTCCCTTTTCTGTTGCCCCCGAGGGGGATATAGAGATAGTCGCGGAACCAAGTGGAGAGTGCGATATGCCACCGGCGCCAGAACTCAGTGAGGTTCAGCGACTGGTAGGGGAATCGGAAGTTCTCATTGAGGCGGAACCCCATCAATGCAGCAATGCCGATGCTCACATCGCTGTATCCGGAGAAATCGCAGTAAATCTGCAGGGAATAGCCAAAGAGCGACATGACGTTCTCGAAACCGGAGTAGGCCGTCGGGTCGTCGAATATCCAATTGTTGTACTCAGCGATATAGTCGGCCACAAGCGCCTTTTTCAAGAGTCCGAGAATAATGAGCCACAGTCCGGTGTACACCAACTGCGGAGACTTACGGTCGGCCGGTTCTGCGCGCAACTGGGGTATGAGCGTGCCTGCACGCGTGATGGGCCCCGCCATCAGCAGCGGGAAGAAAGTGATATAGAACAAATATTCGAGCAGGGTGGCATCGCCGGGGAAGTTGCCGCGATAGACATCGATGGAATAGCTGATGGTCTGGAAGGTGTAGAACGACAGTCCGATGGGCAGCAATAGGGACAGAGGCGAGAAATTGGTGGTGAGCACCTCATTGACAATCTCTATCATGAAATTGGTGTACTTATAATAGAGAAGCGGTGCGAGATCGACGACAACGATGGTCAACAGCCACCATTTCCTGTTTCCAGTGGAATTCAGCATCCTTCGGGTTAGCCACCAAGAGACGATGGCCGATGCGGGCAAGAGCAGCATGAGCGCGCCATTGGCTTTGAAAGAGAAGAAGAGACTGAATGCGACGACATAACACATCATCACCTCACGCCTGCGCATACCGACGAGGAGATAAATCGCATAAAAAGCGATGAAGGTCACCAGAAAAGAGTAGGTCAGCAATGACCAGCCCTGTGATGGCGAGGTGAGGAATTCTATGAGGTGATGAAACATTTTTTTAGACTTTAGACTTTAGACGCTAGGGTTTAGACGCTAGGCTTTAGACTTTAGACTTTAGACTTTAGACTTTAGATTCCGACGGCCGAGATCGGCCATCGGGGGGGATTTAGACGCTGGACATTAGGCTCCTATAAAAGCCTTATGGAGCAGCGCTAACAGAAGATGGGGCAGCGCTAATCGTAGCCCTTGAAATCGGGGGCATGGACATTGATGCTTGCAGGCTTGTGCGATGCCTTTGGCACCTCCATCCTTATGGGGTGGGCAGTGTCGTTTCCCCTGAGCCACACGGCGATGGAATCCATCCATATAGCAGCCGCCGAGAAGGTGGGATGCATGTGGTCTTTTCCGCGTTTCAACTCGAGATACCGGCTATCGAAATAGCGGTCTTTCCCTACATGTTTGATAATCAAGTCGTTGATGCCTGTATCGGGTTTCCAGTTGGGTGGGCTTATCCAAACGAAGGGGATGGTGTCTATAGTAGCTATCATCTTGGTGATGTAATTTTCGCGCTTCGGCAAATCACGCACGAACAGTTCGTTGCCACCCAGGCAGACGACAATATAGGTAGGTTTGTATTTGTCGATGTAATGCTTCAGTGTTCCGGTATTGGCCCACACATCGGTATTGGAGCCATACCAACAGACCACGTTCAGCTGATGGCCATTTTCCTCCGCATAGTCGCCGAAACGGCGCAAGAGACCCTCGGTCATTGAGTCGCCGAAGAAGAGGATGCAGTGGTTGCTGGTGTCGACGGTTTTCACCGTGTCGACGGGAGTGACTTCCTGAGCGGGCACGACGGCCGTGGTGTCGGGAGCCAGTCCGCTCACGTCGATGCGCTTCAGCGTGATGGTGACTTCCTCGGGCATGTAAGCATAGGCAAAGGTAGCCACGACAGCGATGAGCAATATGAGAAGAGTTTTCACTCTGCAGTCCTTAATCATTGTGCTTGGGTTGGAGATGGGGTTGATGGGTTGCAAAAGTAGATAAAAAAATGGAGATTCTGACCTATCGGAGAAAGAAAATGCATCCAAAGAGGGTTTTCAGGTGAGATAGGCACGCTTTTGAACGGCGGGGCGGGAGGCGGCGGCCCTGACGGGCACGCCCACGGTGGCTATTTATACCAATAAATAATGCCCACGGTGGCTATTTATGCCTATAGATAATCATGTGGGGAGGGGGCGGCGGCGGGTAAACAGAAACCACAAAAAAAGAAAAATAGAAAAAATTTGAGATAAAAAGATAGAAAAGCTCTTTTTAAAAACTCTTATCCTTTAGCGGGTATTCGCGAATGCCCCGATTTGTTCTTTGACAGACTGCTACAAGTAAAATTGAAGATTGAAAATTGAAAATTGAAGATTGAAGATTGATTTCGGCTTCGCCGATTGAAAATTGAAGATTGAAGATTGGAAAATCTCCTAAACACCTACCCCTCTGAAGATGAGACGGGCCTTAGATTGAGGAAAATGTGCAGATATAACTTACTGAGTCTATATATATTTCCCCCTCAAGATGGCTCTCGGCAATAGGGCCGAGAGCAGCTACGTTAAGGAGCGCCGGCTGCCTTCACAGTCGAAAAGACGGTGGAAACAGAGACGCCAACACAAAAAAAGAAATGTGCTTCGAACCGCAGTGCACCAACAACTACCAGGATGCCACCAAGCTCTTAACAGGATTCCAACAGGTTCTAATTAAGATGCGAGCGCGCCCCTTTCGGACGTGACAACTGGAACGAGAAGGCCGGCACTCGGCGACGAGCAGCAGTTCACACTGCGAGAGTTAGAAGACCGATTGTTTGACGTAAAAGATGTAATATGAAGACGAATAAGCCAAATTCTTCATGCAGCAACCCGTTTGCTGCCTCTTCCACCACCATGCACATACTCCCCACCTATCAAGAGCCAGTTTTCAACTTCCGTTCCGCTCATCTGTATCTCGGCGATAACGACATGACCACGTTTCCTTACACTTTGGCCGAGGACATCCAGCAAGCGCCAATGATGCATCTCTGTTTGCATCGGATTGCTGCGGAGACCTCCACCACCGACGAAGCACTCATCGAGATTAGTCTCTTCCGCAACAACGAGGAGCGCCCCTGCTTCTTCATGCAGGAGAGTTTCTTCTTAATAGATGATCCTGTGCAAGGCTCAGACCAACTGGAAATCAGTCTCGAGGGTGCCCTCCCCCATCTCAGCTGCGGCAGCTATACGCTGTATGTATCGAACATGAAGCCCGTGGAGGCACGCGGTTGCTACCATGAGCGCAACGCCGCCGTGTTTCATTTCAATGTGGTGTCGCAAATCACCGCTCAGACCGAGAGCCAGTTCAGCCACTTCATGGTCCGCGTTCCCCGTGGCAAGCATCCCTTGACGTCGCCGGGCCTGTATCTCACCTACGAGTGCGACAAGCACTCCTCCATGCTTCCCCACCACCTCTACTGTTTCACCGTCAGCGGTGTACTGATGTGCGACTTCGACTTTGAATGCTTCTCAGTGATGCGCAAGCAGCTCGTCTCATCGCGCCAATGGATGCCCGGCACCTACACCATCGTAGTAGACAACGGTTTGATGCCTGTTTCCGGCGCCGCCTTCGAGATTAAGGCCGACGGCAGCATTGAGACGAGTGATGGTCTTTTCGACAGCTCTGCCGCCTACCGTCTGACCCGCATCAAGGAGAGCGACCCCAATGGAGCCGACCGTATGACGCGTCTCATCGAAAGCTCTTGGGACCTCGCCTACTCCAACCATGCCTTCGACTGGTATGACCACCAACACGCCGACAATATGTGCCAGCTTTACGGCTGCCCCACCATCTACAACGACGCGGAGTTCCAAATGCGCGATGAAAACACCGCTCGCTACTACCCCAGCCAGGCGATGGACACCATCATCAGGATTCTTGGCGAGAAGAGGGCTAAGCTGAGCGACGAAGCCCGTCTTCAGACTGCCCTTTGGCTTCTGGGCCATCTCAAGCAGGACTCTTTCTGGAGCTACAAGTTCCTCGTAACCGTTTGCGACCATATATTCAAGAGCTTCAACGCTCGCCGCATGGAGCACCTCAACGAGTATCATGAGAACTTGGTCGAGTTTCTGTCCACCATTCTTCCCTGCGACATCGACTACGACATGTTTGCCAAGCGGTTCCCCCCAATCGAAGAAAACGCTGAATTAGACTATGACGAAGACGAAGACGAAGACGACTACGAAGTCGATGATGACGACGAGATGGAGGAAGACGGCACCATCCCCTGCTCTAACGACGACCTTCTGGAACAGGATTTCGGCGACGTGATCGACAGCGTAGCCGACGGGAAACTTCCCTCGCCCTGCGACGCCCTGGACCAGCGCTTCAAAGCAGCCACAGCCGAGCTGAACAAGATGATAGGCCTCACCGACCTCAAGGGAGAGTTTGCCAACATCCTCAGCACTGTCCGTTTCAACCTCGTTCGGAAATCTCTGGGTCTGAAGGACAGCTCCACGGGGAGCCACCACATGCTGTTCTACGGCAACCCCGGAACGGGCAAGACGACCGTGGCGAAGCACCTTGGCCGCATCTTCCATGCCCTCGGTCTGCTGTCCGACGGCGGTGTGATGGTGATGGAGCGCAAGAACATGGTTGGGCGCTACCTTGGTGAGACCGAGAACAACATGGAGTCGATTCTGAAGAAGGCGAAGGGCAAGGTGCTTTTCATCGACGAGGCCTACACGCTTTGCGTGAAACAGGACGGCGACAAGAACGACTATGGGCAGCGCGTCCTCGAGAGTCTTCTGACGAAGATGGCCGAGCCCAACCCCGACATGGTGGTGGTGATGGCCGGCTACGAGAAGGAGCTCGACGCCATGCTCACGTCGAACACCGGTCTTAGCGGCCGTTTCGCCCACCGCCTTCACTTCCCCGACTACAGCGCGAGCGAACTGCTCCAAATTGGCGAGCTCATCCTCAGCAATGAGGAATACGAGCTGAGCGACGACGCCCGCCAGCACCTCCTGGGCATCATCGAGAACACCGTGGCGCACAAGGGCCGTGACTTCAGCAACGCGCGCTGGATAGAGCAATTCATCCACCACGCCATCATCCCGACGATGAGCCGCCGCGTGATGGCGCTCGAAAAGGTCAACGTGAAGACTTGCAAGACCATCACCAGCGAGGATATCGAGAAGGGTTGGGAACAGTTCCAGGTCTCCTACAACAAGAAGATGGAGAAGCCCCGCATGGGTTTCTAAACTGAGATTTTCAGTCTTCTTCTCGCCCTGAAGGTTCATAAGCATTTGATGTTCAGGCTTATGCCCTTTCAGGGCGGGATGTTAGCACGCGAATTAAAACCCAGGGCGTTGCCCTGGGCTGAGAGCAGGTTGGCCTTTCAGGCCGCCGTTGCGCTCGGGAGAATTCTTTCGATTTTTATCAATGATGTTAGACACCCCACCCCTGGCATTGGCATGCCCCTTGATGGGACTTTCTCTTTGATGGGGATGGCATTAGTCAGACACCCCACCCCCGGCCCCTCCCCGCAAGCGGTGGAGGGGAGACGCTGGTCCCGGCATTATTAATTCGGGGAGGCCATGGAGGAGATAATTAGTTAGACACCACCGGCGTTGGAATGCACTTCCTCTTTGATGGGATGGTATTAGTTAGACACCCCACCCCCGGCCCCTCCCCGCAAGCGGTGGAGGGGAGACGCTGGTCCCGGCATTATTAATTCAAGGATGCCGTATTATTTCGGGGATGCCGTATTAATTCGGGGAGGCCATGAAGGAGATAGAAAGTCGGAATGTTAATTCACCCTAAAAGGATGGATAACATTTTGGCAATCGGCAAGAAAGACTTACCTTTGCAGAAGTAGTCACCCCATACGGGACAAGACCCATACACGAAGCTGGCAGCCCATGCGGGACAAGACCCATACACGAGGCAGGCAGCCCATGCGGGACAAGTCCCATTCACGAGGCAGTCACCCCAAGCGGGACATACCCCATTCACGAGGCAGGCAGCCCATGCAGGACAAACCCCATTCACGAGGCAGTCACCCCAAGCGGGACATACCCCATTCACGAGGCAGGCAGCCCATGCAGGACAAACCCCATTACACGAAAGCAGTCATGATGAACCATAAGAAAGCGCACGACCATCCCCGGCATCTGGCATCCGTCAGACCTGCCGCGGTGGTCGTTGCGCTTTTTTTGTTATCTACCGGGTTGCTGCTGTCGGGGTGCACGCGTGCCAACCTCCGCCGAGTGATAGACCACTTGGTGAGCCCCGACAAGGAGAAGCCCGAGATCTATTACGAGCATCAAGGCTACAGCCCCGGTGCGCAGCGCAGCAACAAGGAGGAGGACTTCACCCGCTACCACTACTACATCGCCCCTGCCATGACCGACGAGCCCGACGTGTCGTACTCAGAGCCAGAGATTGTCTTCCGCCAGGACTATGAGCCCATCGACACCTTCCCCACCTTCGACGAGGAGCAGTACTGGCGCGACCACCCCCTGCAATTGGAGTAATCCTGTTGTTCCTCATCTTCCCCATCATCACGATTAACCCCATCGAGTCAAAATGTTCAGAACCTTTATCACCATAGTTTTAATGACGGTCAGCACACTGCTGTTGGCTGGCGACACCGTCGACCGTCCCCGCATCGGCTTAGTACTTGGCGGAGGCGGTGCGAAAGGCGCGGCAGAGGTGGGTGTGCTGAAAGTGCTGGAGGAGCGCGGCATCCGCCCCGACTACATCGCCGGCACGAGCATCGGTGCCATCGTCGGCGGCCTGTATGCCTGTGGCTACAGCGCATCGCAAATCGAAGACCTCTTCCGCACCCAAAGCTGGCTGTCGCTCATCGGCAACCGCAACGACGACCTTCGCCGCAGCATCCTCGACGAGGTGGATGGCGTGACCTATATCTTCGGTTTTCCCATCGGTGGCAAGACGAAGGAGCCGGGAGTGGACGAGTCGGCCCTCGGTGTGCTGAATGGCCGCCGCATCACCCACCTGCTCGACAGCCTGACAAAAAAGTATGACGGCATAGAGAGTTTCGACCGACTTCCCATCCCCTTCCGCTGCGTGGCAGTCGATATCCTGACTCAGGAAGAGGTGCTGATGGACAGTTGCGAGATAGAACTGGCCATGCGTGCGAGCATGAGCATCCCCGGTGCCTTCCGCCCCATCAAATGGAAGGGAAAGACCCTCGTCGATGGCGGTATGATGAACAACCTTCCCGTGGATGTGGCTCGCCAGATGGGTGCCGACGTGGTGATAGCCGTCGACCTGGACCAGGGCGAGCACTCCGATGACCGTTTCTCGCTGAAGGAGACCTTCGGCATCGGCGGCATCCTCGACTGGCTGGTGTCGCGCCCCGACTGGAAGAAGAACAAGGCCAACCGCGAGGATGCCGATGTGTACATCAACCCGCAGTTGGCCGAGTATGGTGTGACCAGTTTCGGTGCCGAGAGCATCGACACGATGATTGCCCGTGGCGAGCGCGCCGCAAGAAAAGCCCTCGACAACTGGCAGGGGGGAACGAAGGAAAGATGACCTTCAGGAGGAGAGGTTCGGGCGGATGCTTTCGAAAAGAATCTGAGCATCAGTCTCAACTCCGAAACTCCCCCATCAAAATCTCAAATCTCAAACCTCAAACCCCGAATTGTTCTCGGCGAAGATGGCCATGCGCTCGTCGAGCTGGGCGTACTGGTGGTCGCCGATGAAAGAGGTGCATACGCGGAGGCCCTCCTGATGGCTTCCTGTGGTGACGAGGCAGATGGCACTGACCCCGTAGTACATCAGTTCGTGGGCCAGCTTTCCACTCGTCATGCCCGGATAGCCGATGGTGAAATAGAAGCCGTCGGCGACGGGGCGCCCGAGGTCCTGGTCGTAGACGATGTGGAAGCCGTGGCGGAGGAAGATTTCCTTGAGGCGGTGCGCCCTCCTGCCATACTCCATTACCTCGCTGCGGAAGGAATAGTGGCCGTCGCATGCCTCGCGCATGATGGCGGCAAGGGCATACTGCGCGCTGTGACTGGTGCCCGACGACAGCGCGTAGAGGATGCGTGTGGAGAACACCATGCCGAAAGGCAGTCCCTCATAGCGCTGTGCGAGCGCTTCGTAGCGCCGTGAGAACAGTTTGTCGCTGATGCAGGTGACGGCGATGCGCTCTCCGGCATAGCTGAACGCCTTGGAACCGCTGATGAGCAGCAAGTAGTTGTCGGTATAGCGAGCCACCGTAGGCTGGTAAGGCGGTTGGAAAGGCTGTCCGAGGTCGGTGCGGAAGTCCATGGCGAAGTAAGCCAGGTCCTCGATGACGATGGCGTCGTACTGCGTGGCGAGGCGGCCGATGTCGGCCAGTTCGCTCTCGGTGAGGCAAGCCCACGACGGGTTGTTGGGGTTGCTGTAGAGTATGGCGCAGATATTTCCCTTTTTGAGGTACTCCTCCACCTTTGGTGCGAGGCGCTCTCCACGGTAGTCATAGAGGTCGAACGACACGTACTTGCCCCCCATGACCTGTATTTGCATCTTCTGCACCGGGAATCCCGGGTCGATGAACAGCACAGTGTCCTTCACGGGATTGGCCTGCTGTGAGAGCATGAGCGCAGCGTAAGTGCCCTGCATGGAGCCCACGGTGGGAATGCACCCTTTAGCGTCGATATCGATGCCGATGAAAGCCTTGACGAAGCGGCTTGCCTGGCGTTTGAGTTCCGGATATCCCTGTATGTCGGGGTAGCTGTTGGCGATGCCCCCTCTGAGGGCCTCCACCTGAGCATCGACGCCCACCTTCGCTGCGGGAAGTCCCGGAATACCCATCTCCATCTTGATGAACTCCACGCCCGACTCCTTCTCGGCGAAAGCCGCGATGGCCTTCACCTCGCGTATGGTAGCACGGGCGAAATCCTGGATGCCATAGTCCTCTATGGCCTTGTCGATGAGCGTCTTGTCAATGGGAGTAGCCCTCATCGCTGGGCCTCCTTTCCTATGGCGAGCGCCTTGATGTTGGCATCGACGACAGCCTCCCCTTTTCTTCCGAAGACCCGCCTGATGGCCTCCTCCACCTTCTCATAATCGATGCCGAGCGCTTTCTGCGCCGCTCCGAGCAGGATGACATTCGCCGAGCGCGGCACGCCGTTGTCCTTTGCGAGACGCTCGATATCGAGCATGATGACATTGTCAATCTTCTGCAAGTCGGCGGTGATGGTCTCTATGTCGGGATAGTTGGGGATGTTGACAAAAGGCGCCGAGGAAGTGATGATCCAGCCCCCTTTTCTGAGGAAAGGCAGGTACCGGAGGGCCTCCATGGGTTCCATGGAAATGATGACGTCGGCCTGTCCACGTGGTATGAGGTCGCTGGCGATGGGCGTAGAAGCGATGCGCAGGTTGCTCTGCACGTCGCCTCCTCGCTGCGACATGCCATGCACCTCAGCCTGTTTGATATAGAGGTTCTCCTTCATGGCCGCCTCGCCGATGATGGTGGCGATGGAGAGGATGCCCTGTCCTCCCACACCGCAGAGTATGATATCTGTTTTCATTGTTTTGCCTCCTTGGCTTTTTTCTGTTTGAGATGGCGCTGTAGTGTCTGGATGCACTCTCGCCGTGGTATGATGACGCTGACGCCCCTGTACTCGATTTCCTGTCGTATGATGGCCGTGATTTCGGGCATGTTCTTGGGCAGGGGTACGACGACGTGCAGGTGGTCGTCGCTGACGCCCAGTCCCCGGCAAATGGCCTCGAACTTATTTGTTCCGGCGGAGTCCTGTCCTCCCGTCATGGCCGTGGTGAGGTTGTCGCTGATGATGACCGTGATGTTGGCATTCTCGTTGACGGCGTCGAGCAGTCCGGTCATTCCTGAATGGGTGAATGTGGAGTCGCCGATGATGGCCACAGCCGGCCACTGTCCTGCGTCGGCAGCGCCCTTTGCCATGGTGATGCTGGCTCCCATATCGACACAGGAGTGAATGGCATGGAAAGGCGGCAGGAATCCCAGCGTGTAGCACCCGATGTCGCCGAAGACACGTGCGTTGGGATACTCACGCAGCACCTCGTTGAGCGCCTTGTAGACATCCCTGTGCCCGCACCCCTGGCATAGGGCCGGGGGACGTCCCACCACATCGTCGCATTTGCCGTATCCCTCGACGGGAGGCAGTCCGAGTGCCTTTCGCACGCAGTCGGGGCTCAGTTCGCCCGTCCTTGGCAGTTCACCGGTGAGTCTTCCCTTGATGGTGGCGTTGCCCGGCATGATGCCCGTGAGCATCTGCTCGACGACCGGCTGTCCCTCCTCGACGACGAGCACGCTGTCGCACTCCTCGGTCATGCGTCTGACGAGTGCCTTTGGCAGCGGGTATCGTGCGATTTTGAGCACGGGATAGGGGCATCCCTCGGGGAAGCACTCCATCACATAGTTGTAAGCGATGCCTGTGGCGAGGATACCCATGGAATGGTCGGGAGCATCGTTATAGGCGTTGGCAGGCGATGCCTCAGCATCCTCCTCGAGGCTCTTCTGCTGTGCGGTGACGAAATCGTTGCGCCTCCGGGCATTGACAGGCAGGAGCACCCAATTGGCAGCCACGGAGTCGTAGTTGAGCGCGTTCTGCTCGCGGGGCGTCTCTTTCACCTCGACGACGGCCCTTGAGTGCGCCATACGCGTGGTGATGCGCATGAGAACGGGTAGGTGCACCTTCTCGGAGTATTCGAAAGCCTCTCCGATCATGTCGTATGCCTCCTGCTGCGATGCGGGTTCGAAGATCGGTATCATGGCGAAGTTGCCATAGAACCTGCTGTCCTGTTCATCCTGTGAGGAGTGCATCGAGGGGTCGTCGGCTGCGACGACGACGATTCCTCCGTTGGTGCCAGTCATTCCTGCGTTGACGAAGGGGTCGGCGCAGACGTTTAGTCCCACATGTTTCATGCATACGAGTGCCCTCTTGCCCATGTACGACATACCGAGGGCAGCCTCCATGGCCGTTTTCTCATTTGTACACCAGTTGCGGTGCACGTTTCTCTGGATGGCGAGCGGCGAGCCCTGGATGTACTCGGTGATTTCCGTTGAAGGAGTCCCCGGGTAGGCGTACACGCCACTCAGTCCGGCGTCGAGTGCGCCTTGCGCGATGGCCTCGTCGCCTAAGAGTAATTTTCTCATTTTTTTATAAATAGGAATTCAAAAATGTTTTCTGGTTCGTGGTGGCCCGTTATTTCACCCTTGCCTCGAGCGGACTGTGCAGTGCGTCGAGGAAGGAGTTGATGCGCAAGACCCACTCGTCGAAGTTCCGGCAGTCGTTCTTGCTCCATGCCGAGCCGAAATAATAGGTGTATCGCTGGTTGTTAGTACATCCCTTCTGTATGCCCACGGCATGCCCTGCGATGCCGTTTGCCGGAGTGTCGTTGAGCAGTTGCCTTGTCTCGCTGATGCCATTGGGGAAGAGAGCAGCGACATAGATTTGGAAGTTCTGGGCTGCGGGGTTGTCGGTGGGGTCGGCGTATGCCACGAAGTCGCGGCCGCACTTGATGGACTGCGTGTCCTCTTCGTGAATGACGACGCCGGCGGCGATGTCGGTGGCTTTCGTCAGTCCCTCATACCACACGGTCATGCGGTTGAAGTTGGAGCCTTTGTCGAGGCTGAGAATTCGGTGCTCGACGATGTTGCTCATGCCGTTGGCCGTGGTGGGGTTATAGACGAGTTCGACGGTGAAGCGCAGTGGTCCGTTGTCGAGGATTTTGTACTCCTTGTAGGAATATGGCATGACGAGTCTTCCGTTCTCCATGAGAGCAGGCGTTCCACATCCGAGCGATGGTCCCACCTTGTAGCAGTCGAGTCCGTAGCCATGGTCGAAGTGGTAGGTGGTCTCTATTTCCACCTGTTTGGCCTCGTCCTTCTTCCCGTCCTTGATGAGCTGCTGTATGCGTGCATGGTTCGACAGTTCCACTTTGTATCGTTTGTCCACCTCGAGGTCGGGCGTGTTCTTCAGCCACACGTCGATGCCGTAAGCCTTCTCTCCGGAGCGTTGCAGGGCAGGTCCGTACAGACGGTAAGCGGTGCGGTCGTTCTCCCATGCGATGTCATCGACTCGCTCGGGGTACATTTTCCCGGTGACGAAAGTTTTCATGGGCTGCGGTTTTCCCGGAGTGACGGTATAGGTAGCCTCTCCGCATGGTCTCACCGCCACATCGATGAGCAGTTTCCCGTCGTATGCAATCTGGTAGGGCACCTCCTGTCCGAGTGCGTTTTTCACGACGATGCTCTCTCCTTTTCCGATGCCCATTTTCTGTCGTACGGTCTCGAAATCGACCTCCACGAGTTCCTGTCTCTGTACCGGTTCGTTGTTGATGACCACGATATCGGCGTCTTTGGCACTTGCAGGCAATGTGATGGCTGCAAGAGCGATGCAATAGAAAAATGCTTTGATATTCATAAGGTTATGCTGTTTATTTCAAGTAATCGATGAAGTGGTTTGTGATTTGTCTGAGGAGGTGGTTCCTTGTGTTGGCCCCATAGATGCTGTGGTTACGGTTGGTGTAGATGAGTTCGCGGAAGTCCTTGTCGGCCTGCACGAGTGCCTCGGAGTACTCGAAGGAGTTCTGCGGGTGGACGTTGTCGTCGGCCATGCCATGGCAGATGAGCAGTGCGCCGTGCAGCTGCCTTGCCCTTACTGTTGGGTTGACGGCATATCCCTTCTCGTTCTCCTGTGGTGTGCGCATGAACCGCTCGGTGTAGATGGTGTCGTAGAAGCGCCAGTTGGTAGGCGGCGCCACGGCTACTCCGGCAGCGAAGACGGGCCGCCCCTCGCTCATGCTCATGAGCGTGCAGAATCCTCCGTAGCTCCATCCCCAAATGCCGATGTGCTGCTTGTCGACGTATGGCAGCGAAGCGAGGTGGAGTGCCGTTTCCACCTGGTCGCGTGCCTCGAGTTCTCCGAGTTGCATATAGGTGCATTTTTCAAACTCAGAGCCTCTTCCTCCCGTTCCCCTGCCGTCGGTGCATACGACGATGAAGCCCTGCTGCGCGAGGTAGTGGTCGAACATGCCGCCCTGCCCCATGGAGCCGATGGCGTAGGAGTTGACCACCTGCTGGCTTGCAGGACCGCTGTACTGGAACATGATGACTGGGTAACGCTTGGAGGGGTCGAAGTCGATGGGTTTCAGCATCCATCCGTTGAGTTCGACGCCCTCGGATGTGGTGAATGAGAAGAACTCTTTTTTGGTGAGAGCGAGCGCCGAGCGCTTGGCCTTCAGTTCTGCGTTGTCGACGACCGTGCGCAGACTTTTCCCCTTGATGTCGAACACCTCGACCTCATAGGGCGTGTCGGCATCGCTCCAGGTGCGGATGTAGTAGCGGTAGTCGGCGGAGAAGAGGGCGTTGTTCCATCCTGGTCTTGGTGTGAGCAGTGTGGTCTTCCCTTTCTTGTCGGCGACATACACCTCGCGCTCCATGGGCGACCTTCCGGCAGCCTGGAAATAGAGCTTCTGACTGCGCTCGTCGTATCCGTAGATATTGGTCACGCCATAGCGGGCACTGGTGAGGCAGCGTAGGAGCTTGCCATTGAGGTCGTAGAGATACACCTGGTTGGTGCCGTTCCTGTCGCTGGGCATGAGGATGTGCTTCCCAGTGAATGCGATGCCTCCGAGTACATCCTCTCGGACGTACTTGGGCACGCTCTCGCGGACGAGCAGCCGGCACTGCGCTGTGGCGGCGTCGGCGGAATAGACGGCGAGAGAGTCCTGGTGACGGTTGAGGGTATAGACGACGACATCGCCCTTGCCAGTCCCTGGGAGGATGCGCGGGATATATCCCTCGTCGGGGAGGGGCAGTTCGAACGCTTTTGAAGAGCCGGAGTCGATGTCGTGGCTCCATGCTGTGACGATGGCGTTGTCTTTCCCAGCCTTGGGGTATTTGTAGGCATACTCCCCGGGGTAGTCGGCGAACTCCTGCCGCTCGGGCGCAAGGCCCTTGAAAAGCTGTAGGGCATAGGTGGCGACGCGCCGCTCATCGTATCTTATCCAGCAGATATGGCTGGCATTGGCGGTGAATGCCATGGCGCAGTTGAATCCGAACTCCTCCTCGTTGACCCAGTCGGGTATGCCGTTGATGACCTCGTTGCGCCGCCCGTCGCTGGTCACCTGGCGCTCGCGCATGGCATTGTCGACATCGACGACGAAGATGTTGTTGTCGCGAACGAATGCGATGCGCCGCCCGTCGGGGCTCCAGATGGGCGCCTGCTGCGGTCCACCCTTGGAGAGGGGTGTGAGCAGGTGGGAGTCGACGTCATAGACATAGTGCTCGGCGGTATATGAGCGGCGGTAGATGCGCTTTGTGGTGGTGGCGACGAGCAGCCTTTTGCCATCGGGACTTGGCGTGTAGCTGTCGATGTCGCTGATGGTGCTTCCCTTGGTGTCAGCCACATCGAAGATGACCCCCGTCTGCTCGCCGGTGGAGAAGGCATAGCGCAGGATTTTGTCGTGGCCGGCACTCACCTGTGCGAAACTCTCGCCATCGGACAGAGGCGAGAGCGAGCGCATGGTCTCGGGTGCGAAAGAGCCTCCAGTGATCTGCTTAATGGAGAGCGTGTCGGCGGCATGAGTGGCGCTGAGAACCATCAGGAGGAAGAAGGGAAGAAGAGCCTTTTTCATCAGAACCACCCCTTTTTTTTCTTGGGTTTGCTCACAGCCTGCCTCTGAGCCTCGCGTTTCGCCTCGCGTATGATGTCGTAGTAGGTGAGGTTGTCGTGAATGATGTGATAGACGATGTCCCAGTCGAGCCTTCCCCCGATGTTGCAGTCATCGACATAGATGTCGGCGTCGATTTTCCTTGTGTTGTGAGTGTGCTCGTTGGTGTCGGCCCTGAGCGTCTCGTTGATGGCAGAGAACTCCACCCCTCGCTCTCGGCACCACTGTACCGCCTCGTCGAGCAGTTTTCCCTCTCTGACGGTCCACAGCACGAGTTTGTGTCCGTCGGCGATGAGTTTTCTTAGCGTCTCAGTTGCCTTTGGGAGTTCCTCCCCTATTTTCGGGTATCTGTGCTCCACCACAGTCCCGTCGAAGTCGATAGATATTACCATAAGTTGTAAAAATGATGATTGACGAAGGGCTTCTCGCCCTATTCAGGCGCAAAGGTAACAAAAAAATCCCATGCGCCAAAGCCGTGGCAAGTCAAAATGCCCAAAATAGGTTGATGCGTTGAATTCCGGTGTTAGAAAATCTTTTAGCACTTTCTTTCTTTTGGTTTTTTCCTTATGACATAGTAAAGCGCCCTGACATCGTCCTGGTTGAGTGTGAAGTCGGCATATTCCGGCGAGGGGTTGAGAGAGTGGAAGGTGAAAGTGCCGTTGACGGTGTCGTGGTTGATGATTTGCTTGAGCAGTACGCTTGCCCCGAAGACGACGACCCAGTAGGGATGTTTGTCGTACCAGATTCGCTCCCTCCAGAGGTCTCGCTCGAGTTCCCTGACGAGCACCTTGTCGCCCGCCTCGAAACTCTGCCTTGTCCCGATGTCCATCGATGCCCCCTGCACCTCGAACGAGAGGTAGTTGCCCCTTGCCACCAAGTCGGCCTCGTAGGTTTCCTCTTCCCACTCATCGTTGATGGGGTCGAGCCGGTCGGAATCGTTGGCAAACTGTCCGAAGGCGGCGTATGGCACATGTTTGACGGTGATGTAGAGTTGGTCACCCTTTTTGTAGAATCTCGCCCCGCGCTTGTTCTCGGTGTAGAACTCCGCCTCCTCGCCATCGACGAGAACAGTCTCGATGTCAGCCCTTTTGCCCTCGATCATGCTCCCCCTCCCCGTTTGAATCCAGTCGATGCTGACCTGTGGCTCAAACTGTTTGAGTCGCCTGAGGAACTTGTTGCTCAGCGGCACCCTGCCATTAAGCACCTGCGAGAAAGCAGAGGGGTTGTATCCCATCTGCACGGCCAGGTCGCCCTGTGAGGTGGCACGCCCTTGCATAACCAACCAACTGACCACCTTGCGGAGATTGTCTTTCGAAGCCATAAGCATGCAATGAATGTGATGAGTTTATATGATAATTCTTTCCTTAGTTGCAAATGTAGACAATTTATCTGAAATATACAAATATTATTTATATTTTTTTGAAGAATTACATTTTGAAATGAGATTTTGGAGGAATTAAGCCCCAAGAGACGTATGCTTCACAGGATTTGGCGTGATGAGATGTAAACGCGGGCGGTCTTGTCAGTGTGCAAACACATGGTGAACAAGGTTACGAAATGTTAAAGAGAATGTTAAAATCAACAAAAGTCTTGCAGAATTTTTATATTTGATTTATATTTGCAGCGTTTTTATAATATCAAATTAACAATTTTAGCCATGAATTTTACATTTTGAGTCATCAATATCCTGAAAACGTTTCAATTACTTGAAAGATGACCCCCCCAAGAACGAGAAAAAAATCAAACCAAAAGAAGCGAGAAAAATGAAAAGACTATGGAATAAGCTCAGAGAACTGTTTGCAGGCAATCGTTGCTACGCCATCATCATCGGCGAGCGCGGCAGCGACCGCTACTACGTGGCATCAGAGATACACCACAGCCTCGCATCGGCCGAGGCCCACCGCCGCCGCATCGAACAGACCCGCACCTACGTGTATATCACGACCATCAAGTTCACCTGGAGGAGACAGCCATGAACATCGAGCACATCATCCCCACCAGCCGTCGGTGCGACTTGACCTTCCACAGCGACGGCCGCATCGACCTCACCGCCCATGTAGCCAAGGCCCTGGGCATCGCCCCCGGCGACGTCATCAACATCGCGAGCACCAGCGACCGGCATGCCGAGCACTACCTCTACGTGTCGCGCCGTGCCACGGAGACCATCGGCCGGCATGCCGGCACCTGCCGTCCAGCGAAGAGCGGCCATTACCTGCGCGCCTTCAGCAAGCAGCTCACCACCCACATGCAGCGCCTGTGCCACGTCAGCGGCACGCTGCGCCTCCGCGTCGGCACCGCCGAGGAAGTCTGCGGCCTCGGCACCGCCCTGCCCATCATCGTGCAGGGTTATCTCACTCCAACCATCTTTATCTAACCACACCACCATGAGAAAACACATCACCTTGAAAGGCATGACCACCGGCGGCAACGGCAACGGAGAATGTGCCGTGCTCGTCAACATCGCCTCCGACGGCACGTCGCTGCGCCCCCTCGCCGCCGGTGCCACGCCCCTCGCCACCCTCGCCGCCGGCACCACCCTCGTCGGCCTCCACCGCCACGGCACAAGCACCCACCTCATCGCCGAGAGCGGGCACGACGGACAGTGGACCTACCAATGGGTCGGCGATGACGGAAAGCCGCACCCGCTGTTCACCACCTCCACACGTGCCACCGGCATTGCCGCCACCGGCGCCATGCTCTGCCTCACAAGCGACGCGGGCCCCACCTACTGCCTGTGGCAACCCCAGCAAGACGCCTACGCCATCCTCCGTCGCGACGACCTCCTCTACGACCTCGCCATCAGCCAGGACCAGCAGACGGCCTGCGACGTTGCCATCCCCATCACCGGCAGCACCGCCACCCATCTCGACCACCCCCATGCCGTGGAGCGACAGCGGCACACCCTGCTCACCCAACTATTTGACGGCTACTACGACAGGGCCGACGCCTACGCCACCGGTGCGACGATGGTGGTGGCGCAGATGGAAGCCGCCATCAGTGCCGAGACCACCCGCAGAGGAGCGGGCATGAAGCGCCATGTGGTGTTCGGCATCGCCGCCCTGCGCCTGAGCGATGGCAGCCACCTCATGCACTCCGGCATCTTCGCCCTCCTCCCTGCCGCCCTCACCGACACCCTCACCGCCGACCGCGACAACCAGTTGCTCCGTGCCACGGTCTGGCTCCACCGCCACACCATCAGCGCCACCATGCGCACCACGGTGGCCACCGACACGGGTCTGGTCGCCGGCATCGACATCTTCCTCACCCGTCCGCAACACGGTTGCGACCTGCGCCAGGCCACCGATACCGACAGCACGGCAGGAGGCCTCACCACCCGTCTCACCTTCGCCCCCGCCGACACCCAGCAGTTGCTGCAGCGTGTGGAACACATGACCTTCTACCATGCCATGACCATCCGTCCCGACCAGATGGGCACCCCTCTGCTGGTGGGCGACATCGCGGCAGGCGCCGAGGGAGCCGACCTCTCCGACCTCCGCCGCATGACGGCAGGGGCACGCACCGCCTTCGGACACGGCGGACGGCTCAGCCTCGCCGATGCCACACCCCTCCTCCACGACCCATGGGAGATAGGCCTCCGCTATCATTACGGCGACCTCGTGGCAGGCACCATCCCCGACACCAACGGCAATGCCGATGGCACCACGGCCGACCTCATCACCCATGCCCTGACCGACGACGACGGCACGCGTGAGGTGTGGTGGCACCAGCAGGTGCAATACCCCATCCCGGGCATGATGATGGTCCCCCACCGACACCTCACCGTCGTGGAGCACCACCTGCGGCTACCCACCGCCGGCGGCTACCGCTACTACACCACGCGCCAGACCCTCACGCCCCTCAGCAGCAAAGGCGCTGCGGTGGCCATCTACACCGCGGCAGGCCAGGCCCACCGCCCGTCACGCCCCGCACTCCTCTCGCTGTTGCTGCAACAGGTGCGCGGCGTGGCATACGACGCCGACAGCGGCACCTACACCCCCACCTATCCCATCTGGGAAGAGGAACAGGCCGCCGACTACGAGAGGTATGCGACGAAGGCAAGGGCATCATGGGCACTGAGCCGCCGCCCCTCGCTGCTGCTCACCTCGGCAGAAGACAACCCGTTGGTGTTCCCCTCATCGTCGCAGGTGCGCATCGGCAATGGTGCCATACGCAGTCTCGCGCCCAACACCCGCCGCACCGCCGACGGTCTCTACGGCGACGGTCAGTACTATGCCTTCTGCAGCGACGGCGTATGGCTCCTCAGACTGAGCAAGGGCCGCTGGAACGCCCAGCAGGCGGTGAGCCGCCTTGCCATCATTGCCGGCACACGCCCTATATGCACCGACGACAGCGTGGCCTTCGTATCGCCACAAGGTCTGATGATGGTCCATGGTTCGAAAGTGAGATGCCTATCGACACCCATCGAGGGGTTGCCCATGCCATGGGGCGCCCTCCCCCACTCCGACCGCCTCCTCGCCACAGAGAGCCAACTGCCCCCATGGAGCGCCCAGAGGCCCGGCCTCGGCTGTCTGCTGAACAGCCACACACAGTTGGCCTACGATGCCACCCACCACCATCTCTGGCTCTTCTCCACGGCGTTGAACAACGGCCAGCGGCAATGGCCAGGCACCCTCGTCTGCGCGCTCGACTCAGGCAGTTGGAGCATCGCGACGCAGGAGTGGACTTCGGCCATCGGCGAGGGAGCCGACGGCACATCGCCACTGACCGACGGGAAGATATTCGTCACCCTCGGCGACGGCACACTCGCCCAAGTGGAGTTTGGCACACGTGGCCAACAAGTCGTACTGGCATGCACAGACGATATCGCCATAGGCAGTGGGCGTCCAGTGTCCATCGGCCGCCTACTCGTCCGCGGCCTTTTCCAGCACCGGGGGCCTCAGGGCAGCCACATCGGAGTGGCACTCTACGGCAGCAACGACCGCACACGCTGGCATCTCATCGGCTCATCAGCCAACCAATACCTCTGCCACCACCACGGCACGCCCTACCGATGGCACCGCATCGTTATCATCGGAGCCATCAGCACAGGAGAAAGCATCGAAGGAGTGAGCGTGGGAATATGAAAATTGAAGATTGAAAATTGAAGATTGAAAATTGAAAATTAAGATTGAAGATTGAAAATTGAAAATTAAGCTTCGCTTGAATATCGGCGGCACCTCAGCAATTGAAACGAGTTTCATTGCGTTCGG
>CAMHEL010000042.1 GCA_946184125.1 uncultured Prevotellaceae bacterium | reverse complement strand
GGAGATATTATTAATGAAATAAAGAATCATGGTGACATCTTTATTTGTGTAGACCCGTGGTACCATGATCCCAATCTTGATGGAAGGCATAATAAACTTATGCGATTACTTAAAGGGAAAAAATTATTTCATGAGGCATTAAATAAGAATCAATTAGTTTCTGAAAAAACTTGGACAGCATATATAACCATATTTAAAGTATAGGCATTTCTCTTGAGGGGTTCACAAATCAGTTTGAACTCTAACAAAATCACGCATCAAGATTGACACATAGCCGGAATATCAAAATCGGGGCTAATGTCTTGTACTTGATGATTTTAATTGTACTCTATGTCTCGGGAGGTACAAGGAACCGGTTTGATGCGTATATCCTTCTCTCGCCCCAAACTAATTCGATATCTATTAGAAGAGGTCCACCAATGTCTTTCTTATACGTTTTGATGATGTTGGTCTATTCAGCATTTTCGTTTTCCAAGTTTTTTATTTGTATGGCTTTTGCTGCCTTCTCTTTCTTCTCATCCACCACTTTTGTGTAGATTTGCGTGGTCTTGACGTTGGTATGGCCAAGCATCTTGCTGACTGTATAGATGTCGGTACCGTTGGCTAACTGAAGAGTTGCGAAACTGTGCCTGAAACAATGAAAAGTGATGTGTTTTTTGATACCTGCTGCCTCTATCCATTTTTTCAAAGGACGGCTGATCCACGATGGGGGAGTTAGTCCCTCAAAAACCAAGTTGTCAGGTTCCCTGCGCTCTCCACATAACATATAAGCCTGGTCGGAAATGGGGGTATATTCCACTCCTGATGTCTTCTTTTGAGTGAAGTCCACTCTCCAAGAGTCATCAACCTTCACCAATTGGCTCCATTTGAGTCTCATGATGTCACAGTGCCGCATACCTGTTAGGATGGAGAATAAAGAGGCTCGTTTCAACACATCGTCCTCACAAGGGGTTTCCGCCAATAGATTGACTTCCTCGATGGTTAGTGCCTCGCGTCTGCTTTCTTTGGATGGTATGCCTTTCACTCTCTCGCTGATGTCAACGGTGAGGTATTCATCTACGAAGGCCTGTTTCAATCCGGCTTTGACAATGGCAAAGTAGGTGGATGCCGTGTTCTGAGAAACGGGACCCGACTTCTTGCCACCTTGTGGTGCAGTCAGCATAAATACTTTCAACTCTTCCAATAATTTGACTGTGATGGTGTTGAAAGGCATTGGCTTTTCTTTAGTGAAGAGTTCAAGCAGCACAGCAACCCGCTCCCAGTTGACAATGATGGATTTAGATGCATTGGGATGGCGTGAATAGGTAATCTTCTTGAAATACTCGATGAAGTCCTGCTCCGAGCGTTCGTTCTGAGCGGCAATCTCACTCTCCTTGTCGGTGTAAAGGGCTTGGTTGTCGTATTCGTGCTGACGAAGTTTGCGCACATTGTCTGCATAGACGCATGATTCCTGGTCGATGGCAGAACGGCATTGGATGATTCCGTTGATGTCGCGTTTGGGCTTGAAACCTGAAGAACGAGTGGAAGTGGACTTGTCCCAAACAGGAGTGGTGATACTCCTGTTCACAGATTCCACAACACGTTCCACCTTGCCGCCTGTCCCTATGACGGGGTATGCTTCGACAATCAGATACCATTCCTCCTTGTATTGTGACTTGCGGAGTTTTACCGTAACTTTCGTATGTGATAAAGGCTTTTTCATAGGCTCTTGTATAGTTCGTCGATTTCAGACTTGGGTGCATAGACGTAGTTACCTATCTGCCGGGTAGGGATGGAGTACTTTCTGATGTGCGCCCATACGGTGCTGTCGTTGATGTTGTATTTCTTGCTGATCTCACCGATAGTATAGCAATTCTCGGGTGACATATTATATAAGGTATTTTCTGTTGGCTCATCATTGGTGACAGATTTCCTTTCTGGGTAAACCTTGCCTAAATCGCTTTTCTTTATTCTGATGAGTTTCTCTCCCAAATTGATGCTTGGTATGCGTCCGAGACGGATGAGCCTGTACAGAGTGCTACGACCTACACCATATATTGCAGTGGCCTCAGTAATGGAGATGTAATCACGTGTGTCGGGAACTTTGTCGGCTATGAGTTTCAAGCGAGCCAATTTCTTTTCTTCGTCCTTCTTTCGCTTCCATGCTCTCTTGGAGCATTGGGGTGAGCAATACTTGGATTCAAGCGTTTTGGCGACAAATACCTTGCCGCATAATTCGCATTTCCTCTTAACCTCAAAATTCGCTTTTGCCATAGTTATCTACCATTATGTGTTCATTTGTTCAATCACATCTACCATTTTGTCGTGTCGCAAATATGTCGCAAATATAAGGCAAAAATCGGTAAATAACAAGAAAAATAACAAAGATTAACAAAACAAAAAAGTGGTGCAACTACGTGAGTTACACCACTTTCTATAGGTTTTCTTATTGTTGCTTGTCGTTTCCTACTTGACCTCCTCGAAGTCGGCGTCTTGGATGTTGTCGTCGTTCTTCGGGCCTTGCTGCTGGTTGTCCTGCTGGCCGCCTCCGAAGCCGCCGCCACCGAAGCCGCTGGCATCGGGGCCTGCGTTCTGCGGGCCAGCCTGGCTGTACATCTTGGCGCTGGCAGCCTGCATCACCTGGTTGAGGTTGTTGATGGCATTGTCGATGGCAGCCACGTCGCCGTTCTTGTGGGCGTCTTTGAGCTGTTGCACGGCAGCCTCCACATTGGCTCTCTCGCTTCCGAGCTTGTCGCCGTTCTCGTTGAGGAAGGTCTCGGTCTGGAAGATCATCGAGTCGGCCTGGTTCATCTTGTCGATGCGCTCGCGCTCGCGCTTGTCGGCCTCTGCGTTGCGCTCGGCTTCAGCCTTCATGCGGTCGATTTCCTCCTTGCTGAGTCCTGACGATGCCTCGATGCGGATGGCCTGCTCCTTGCCGGTGGCTTTGTCTTTTGCCGACACCTTGAGGATGCCGTTGGCGTCGATGTCGAAGGTCACCTCAATCTGTGGGATGCCACGGCGTGCCGGTGCGATGCCGGTGAGGTTGAACTGACCGATGGACTTGTTCTGTGCTGCCATGGGGCGCTCGCCCTGAAGGACGTGGATGGTCACCTCGGTCTGGTTGTCGGCAGCGGTCGAGAAGGTCTCGCTCTTCTTGTAGGGGATGGTGGTGTTGGCGTCGATGAGTTTGGTCATCACACCGCCGAGGGTCTCGATGCCGAGTGTCAGAGGAGTGACGTCGAGCAGGACGATGTCGCCCACGCCGCCCTCATTGTTGAGGATGGCACCCTGGATGCTGGCACCTACTGCCACCACCTCGTCGGGGTTGACGCCCTTGGAGGGCTCTTTGCCGAAGTAGTTCTTCACGAGCTCCTGCACAGCAGGGATACGGCTGGAACCGCCTACGAGGATGACCTCGTCGATGTCGGAGGTGTTGAGCTTGGCGTCTGCCATGGCTTTCTGGCATGGTGCGAGGCAAGCCTGGAAGAGTGAGTGAGCGAGTTGCTCGAACTTGGCCCTTGTGAGGGTTTTCACCAAGTGCTTTGGCACACCTGCCACGGGCATGATGTAGGGCAGGTTGATCTCGGTCGATGAGCTGCTTGAGAGTTCGATTTTTGCTTTCTCGGCAGCCTCTTTGAGTCGCTGCATGGCCATGGGGTCGGCCTTGAGGTCGGCACCCTCGTCGTTGCGGAACTCCTGTACGAGCCAGTCGATGATGACCTGGTCGAAGTCGTCGCCGCCGAGGTGGGTGTCACCATTGGTGGAGAGCACTTCGAAGACACCGCCGCCGAACTCGAGGATGGAGATATCGAAGGTACCGCCACCGAGGTCGAAGACGGCGATTTTCATGTCCTTGTTGGCCTTGTCGATGCCGTAGGCGAGGGCAGCGGCGGTAGGCTCGTTGACGATACGTCTGACGTTGAGTCCTGCGATCTGTCCTGCCTCCTTGGTGGCCTGGCGCTGTGAGTCGCTGAAGTATGCAGGCACGGTGATGACTGCTTCGGTCACTTCCTCGCCGAGGTAGTCCTCAGCGGTTTTCTTCATTTTCTGCAGTATCATGGCCGAGATTTCCTGTGGGGTGTACTTTCTTCCGTCGATTTCCACACGTGGGTAACCTCCCTCGTTGACGACGGTGAAGGGCACACGCTCGCATTCCTTGCGGCACTGCTCGAAGGTCTCACCCATGAAGCGCTTGATGCTGTAGATGGTGTTCTTCGGGTTGGTGATGGCCTGGCGCTTGGCGGGGTCTCCCACTTTACGCTCACCATCTTTCACAAATCCCACCACTGAAGGTGTGGTGCGCTTTCCTTCGCTGTTGGCAATCACTACCGGCTCGTTGCCCTCGAATACGGAGACGCAAGAGTTGGTTGTTCCTAAGTCAATTCCAATAATCTTTCCCATTGTTGTATAGTTTTTATTTGTTATGTAATCATTAAACATTAAAGGCAGACCTTGCCTTGACGACAACGGTCTGCCTTGATTGTAACAAATGCTGTGCCAAACCTGCCAATTTGTTGTGCAAAGTGACAGTATGTCACGTTTGGCTGTCGGTTTTTGATTATTGTTTCTGTGCCAGAGCCTCCATGATTTTCGCCTCTATCTCCTCGCACAGTTCGGGGTTGTCGGCAAGCAGCGCCTTGGTGGCGTCGCGGCCCTGTGCCAGTTTCGAGTTGTTGTAGGAGAACCATGAGCCGCTTTTCTGGATGATGTCGTGCTCCACGCCGAGGTCCACCAGTTCGCCGGTTTTTGAGATGCCTTCTCCGAAGAGGATTTCGAACTCGGCCTTGCGGAATGGCGGTGCCACTTTGTTCTTCACCACCTTGACGCGCACTTGGTTGCCGATGGGCTGGTCGCCGTCCTTGAGTGTGGTGACGCGGCGTATGTCGAGGCGCACGCTGGCGTAGAATTTGAGCGCGTTGCCACCCGTGGTGGTTTCGGGGTTGCCGAACATGACGCCGATTTTCTCTCTCAGCTGGTTGATGAAGATGCAGCAAGTGTTGGTCTTGGCGATGGTTGAGGTGAGTTTTCTGAGTGCTTGGCTCATGAGCCTTGCCTGCAGTCCCACTTTGTTCTCGCCCATGTCGCCCTCGATTTCGGTTTTTGGTGTCAGTGCTGCCACTGAGTCGATGACGATGACATCGATGGCCGACGACCTGATGAGCTGGTCGGCGATTTCGAGAGCTTGCTCTCCGTTGTCGGGTTGTGAGATGAGCAGGTTGTCGATATCCACACCGAGGTGCTCGGCGTAGAAGCGGTCGAAGGCGTGCTCGGCGTCGATGAAGGCTGCTATGCCTCCCATTTTCTGTGTCTCGGCGATGACATGGATGGCGAGAGTGGTCTTGCCCGATGACTCCGGGCCGAAGATTTCGATGATGCGTCCGCGTGGCAGTCCTCCCACGCCCAGTGCTGCGTTGAGGCCTATGCTGCCAGTGGGGATGACATCCACGGGCTCCACCTGCTGCTCACCCATTCTCATGATTGAGCCTTTGCCGAAGTCTTTTTCTATTTTCGCCATGGCAGCCTGCAGGGCTTTGAGCTTGCCCTCGGCGCTGCCGTCGGTTTCTGCGATGATTGGTTTCTTTGCCATTTCTATTATATATAAATATGTGTGGTGGTGATGATGTGATGTTTCTTGTTAAGTAGGTGGAAAAAATGGATTTACAGTTCCAGGTCTCCGTCGAACACCTCGTGCCAGGGCAGTCCTTTCTCGTTGAGCAGTGCCATGAAGGGGTCGGGGTCGAATTCCTCCACGTTCCACACGCCTGGTTTTTTCCAGATGCCTTTGCACAGCAGCATGGCGCCAATCATGGCTGGCACGCCGGTGGTGTAGCTGACGCCCTGCATTCCCGTCTCGAGGTAGGCCGCCCTGTGTGAGCAGTTGTTGTACACGTAGTATGTGCGCTCCTTTCCGTCTTTGATGCCTCTGATGCGGCATCCGATGCTTGTCTCGCCCTCGTAGTTCTCGCCCAGTTCCTGTGGGTTGGGCAGGACGGCCTTGAGGAACTGCAGGGGTACGATTTTCACCTTGACGGTGGTGTTGGGGTCATCGGCGAGCGGAGCCTGGTAGACGATTTCGTCGATGCGGCTCATGCCGATGTTCTGTATCACTTCGAGGTGCTTGAGGTATTGTTCTCCGAAGGTCATCCAGAAACGGGCCTGCTTCAGTGTGGGGTAGTTTTTCACGAGGCTTTCCAGTTCTTCGTGGTGCAGCAGGTAGCTTTCTCTTGGGCCGATGTTGGGGTAGGTGAGTGGTTGGTGTATTTCGAGTGGCTCGGTCTCTATCCATTGGCCGTCTTTGTAGTAAAGGCCTTTCTGTGTGATTTCCCTGATGTTGATTTCTGGGTTGAAGTTGGTTGCGAAAGCTTTGTGGTGGTCGCCCGCGTTGCAGTCCACGATGTCGAGGTAGTGTATCTCGTCGAAGTGGTGCTTGGCGGCGTATGCGGTGTAGATGCTGCTCACGCCCGGGTCGAAACCGCATCCGAGGATGGCGCAAAGGCCGGCTTCCTCGAAGCGCTCTTTGTATGCCCACTGCCACGAGTACTCGAAGTGTGCCTCGTCCTTGGGCTCATAGTTGGCGGTGTCGAGGTAGTGGCAACCGCATGCCAGGCAGGCCTCCATGATGGTGAGGTCCTGGTAGGGTAGAGCCAGGTTGATGACGAGTTCGGGCTCGTAGCTGCGGAATAGGGCCTTGAGTTGCTCCACGTCGTCGGCGTCCACCTGTGCCGTCTTGATGTCGAGGTCGTAGCCGGCTTTGTGTATGGCCTCAACGATGTTGTCGCATTTTTTCTTGGTGCGGCTTGCAATCATGAATTCTGTGAACACGTCAGCGTTCTGTGCGATTTTGAATGCTGCGACGGTGGCGACGCCACCTGCTCCAATCATCAGTACTCTGCTCATTTTCAATATGTTTTTGTCGTTTTGGTTTTTAGGGGTTGCTTATTCTCTTGGTATCTCGTCGCTTCTGATGCCGAGGGCGCTCATGAGTGAGTAGCCCAGGATTTCCTGGCGGAAATTGCCGTGCACGGGCTGCATGGCCATCACGGTGATGCGCTGATTGTCGTTTGCCGCTCTCAGGATGCCGCGCAGGTTGCCGAGGTCGTCATCATCGGCGACGACGATGACGCGTTTCACCTCGCCGGCAGCGGTTGCAAGGCTCAGCGTGTCGGCCATCAGCTGGCTTCTGCTTACGATGCGTTCCTCGCTGACGGTGTTGATGGCGAACTCGCCGAGGTTGTCGCTGAAGGCTTTTCCGTCGAGTTCTTCTTTGAACTTACCTGGTGTGAAGTATTCGAGCTCGGTCTTCTCCTTGCTGTGGACGAGCACCACTTGTGTGTGGTCGTTGCCCTGTGTGATGCCGCCATCGAGGGCGAGGCAGTCAATCCATCGTGCGAAGTCGGCGTTGGGGATTTTCCGCCCGATGATGCGCTCGAAGTTGACGATGAGGTCGAACGCCACCCGGTCGGCGAAGTCGGCGTCGATGATAATCATGTTGTCGCAGGCGATGGTCTGCCGTGTTTCTTCGTTGTTCATTGGCACAAAGTTACGCATAATTTTCCGAACAGCCATCATGCAGGCAAGTTTTTCGAAAAAAAACAGAGGGGTGAGTTATCTTTTATGCTGATTTGGCAGCGTGATGACGGGGTAGTGGGTTTCGCGATATCGAAATGTCGTTATGCTGCAATGCCGTGAAAACATTAATCAGCCCGCTCAGATGTTTGAGCGGGCTGTCAATAGGTTTTCCGTTGTCGTCAGCAGTCGTCAGAAGCGGAAGTCGAACTCCACGTCCACGAGGTTGTAGCTGTGTTTGTCGGCGAAGGGTATCGTCTTGTCGTTCACGCGGGCATATTCGAAGTTCAATTGCAGGTTCTTGGTGAAGAAGTAGTTCAGTCCTGCCTCATAAGATGTCTTTGCCGTGTCCCAGTCCTTCTTTACGCGATAGGTCTGATAGCGTGCCTTGGCGTGCAATTTTGATTTTATCACGGGCACGATGCCGAAGATATACCATCCGTCGGCTTTGTCGCCCAGGGCGTAATTGATGACGTTGGTGCCAGTTTTGCCGGTGCCCCATCCCTGCGAGTGCAGATATTCGGCGCGTACGGTTACCTCATCCTTGTCGTACTCAGCCGACAGACAGTAGCGGTTGAGGGGTACACTTTCCTGTTTCCCGCTGGCTACCACCATGTTGCCGTGGCTGCCGGTCCATCCGAAGGCGCCTATGCGCACTCCCTTGATAGGCATTACCCAGATGCCACCGATAATGTCCTTTCGGTTGTCTTTGTCGGCAGTGTTTACGCCTTCGCCATTATACACGCCCACTTGGTAGTGGAACAGTTTGCGGCCATTGCTGTTTGGGAAGACGTCGCCGCTGACTTGTATACCGATGTCGCGTCCACCGCTTGACTTCTCGCCAGCCCTGTCGCCAAAGCCTGAGAGGTTGTTGATGACGTCGGCATAGCCGCGCCAGCCCTGGGTGATGGGGTGAGTGGGGTTTTCAAAAGTGAATGCACGCTTGAACTGTCCGGCCCTCACCTTGAATTCCGGGTATTTCACCCATTCGGTATAGAGGTCTACGAGCTGAACGGTGGGCTCTGCCGGCCCTTTTGCGTTGGTGCCCTGGATTTGTGCACGCCAGTCGAAGTCGCCGATTTTACCGTCTAAAATCAGACGCAGCAGGCGGAGCTTGAACGTGTTGCTTTCGTTCTTTTTTGCCACCACGTTGCCTGCATCGTCGGTGCTGGCAGCATAGGGGTCTTGTGCTTGGTATTGCAACATTCCGTATCCGCTGAACTTTATGTTGTCGTACCATTTCTTTGGTTTGTCCTGCGCTTGGATGCCAATGGCTAAGAATGCCAGCAAGCAAGTGATTAATAGTTTCTTTTTCATAGTTTTTTGGTTTGAGGTGGTTTAAAGAGTAATGATTTGTGAATGTTACGATTGTTATTCTCGTCGGCAGAGCAGCACCACATTCTCCACATGTGGCGTATGTGGGAACATGTCGACGGGTTGCACGGCTTCCACCCGGTACATGGGATCGAGGTCGGCCAGGTCTCTTGCTTGTGTGGCGGGATTGCAGCTGACGTATACGATGCGCTGTGGCGCAGCCCTCATGATGGTTTGTGTCACGTCGGGGTGCATGCCAGCCCGTGGTGGGTCGGTGATGATGACGTCGGGCCTGCCGTGCTCCGCGATGAAGCTGTCGTTGAGTATGTCTTTCATGTCTCCAGCATAGAAAAGGGTGTTGCCGATGCCATTGATGGTGGAGTTCACCTTGGCATCCTCGATGGCTTCAGGCACGTATTCTATGCCAATGACCTGACGTGCTTGGCGTGCCACGAAGTTGGCGATGGTGCCGGTTCCGGTGTAGAGGTCGTAGACCAGCTCGTTGCCGGTGAGGGCTGCCAGCCGGCGTGCCACGGAGTAAAGCACGTGTGCTTGGTCGGTATTCGTTTGGTAAAAACTTTTCGGTCCCACTTTGAAGCGAAGGTCCTCCATGGTCTCGAAGATGTGGTCGTTGCCTTTGTAGGTGACGACGGGCAGGTCGCCGAAGGTGTCGTTGCATTTCTGGTTGTCGACATAGAGGAGCGATGTGATTTGCGGGAAGCGCTCGGTGAGATGCTCCATCAGTGCCTCTGCTCGCTCCTTGTCGCCTTCGCGTTCGAAATGGAACTGCACGAGCACCATCCACTCGCCGGTGTTGGAGTTGCGTATCATGATGTCGCGCAGCAGTCCGGTTTGCTGCCTGATGTCGAAATAGGGCATGGCGGTGGCATCGGCGTAGTCGCGTATGGCGTTGCGGATGTCGTTGTGCAGTGGGTGCATGAGCATGCACTGCTCTATGGGAAGCACTTTGTCGAATGCGCCGGTGATATGCAGTCCGATAGCGTTCATGTTGTCGAAGGTGGCTCCGCTTTCCACTTCTTCTCGGGTGAGCCATCGTTTGTTGCAGCACTCAAACTCCATCTTGTTGCGGTAGCCCTGTGTTTTCGCCGAACCGAGAATGGGGCTCAGTTCGGGCAGTGCCACCTTGCCGATACGTGTGAGCTGGTCGTAGACTTGCTGCTGCTTCATGCGGAGCTGCTCGGCATAGGGCAGTATTTGCCATTTGCACCCGCCGCAGACCCCGAAGTGCCGGCACATCGGTTCCTGGCGCAACTCACTGGGCTTCACCAGTCTCACCACCTCTGCCTCGCAGTAACTCTTGCGCTTCTTCCTCACCTGGATGTCAACTATGTCGCCAGGCACGACAAAGGGGACGAAGACCACTTTCTCGTCAACTCTTGCGATGCATTTCCCTTCTGCTGCGCAGTCGGTTATTGTCACGTTTTCATACAGGGGTAGGGGCTTTTTTCTTGCCATCAGTCACATGGTTTGTATTACATTTGGCAAATATAGGAAAAAATTCAGAGTCCTCCAAATGTTTTCATGTTTTTATGCACATCAACCGACAGTGCTGGGTTCTTTCCACACTCCCAGTGCTGTCGGTTGATGGCTAAAAGGTGTCGGTATTCTGTTGGCCGAATTGGCCGCTTCACGATATGCTATCGCTTCATGTCGAAGCCGATGCGCACGCCGTCGTAGTTCTTCGAGAGTTCGCCGACGGCGGCGACGGTGGTGTTGCCGCTGAGTGCTCCGAGAGCCTGCAGCATGCTGAGCGCTTTCTGCGACTCAAAGAGCAGGCTGATGCCGCTGGTGCTCATGGTGATGTAGCCGTTGAGCGACAGAAGGAGTGTCTTCAGTGTGATGGCGCCTGTGTTCGGGTCGTAAGTATAGGTGCCGCTGAGTGCTTTGCCGCTGAGCTTTCCATTGAACGTCTTGTCCTGTCCGAACGTAAGATAGGTGTTGGAGCTGGAGATGCCGAGTTTTTGGAAATGGGGGAGCAGTTCGCTCTCTATCTTCTGTGCTGCCACTTCGCCTCCGGCCTTGGCAAGAAGGTTCGAGGATGTGAAGGCGCATCCCGGCGAGTCATACTTCCATGTGCCAATGAGGGTGGTCTCCGGCACTTTGTTGATGCCCAGCACACTGACCAAAACGTTGCCCAGAGCACTTGCACCGTCTATTCCGCTGAGCAGTCCTGTGGTGCCCAGGCCATTGCATCCTGCCATCAGCATGACAGCTGCTGTTAAGGCTAATAATGTTCTTTTTTTCATTGTCTATTTTTGGGAGGGTTTTTACTTTTTTGGGAGTTTGGGAGTTTTTTTGAGGGAGTTTAGGAGTTTAGGAGTTTTTTTTGAGGGAGTTTAGGAGTTTAGGAGTTTGGGAGTTTAGACATATGCTTTGCGGGCACTTAGTTGTTTGCTGCGGTGAAACCGCAGCATACGGAAAACGGAAACGAGAAGGGCTAAAACTTAAGAAACGGCATTTTTCATTTCTCATTCCTCATTTCTCATTTCTCATTCCTCATTTCTCATTCCTCATTCCTCATTCCTCTTTCCTCATTTCTAATTCCTCTTTCCTAATTCCTTTACTCTTGGTTGATGATATTAAGGAATTTCTTCCACGACTTATCGAGGTTGTAGTTGGTGGCATACCCCTTCTTCACGTGTACGATACCCTCTTTCATGGTAGCTTTTGAGAATGAGCTGGAAGCGATTTTAGCCGGTGTGGCGCTGTCGCAGTAGATGTCCATGAGGCTGTTGCAGTCGTCGAAGGCATTGCCGTCGATTTCCTTGAGCGTGATGGGCAGTTTCACCGTCTTGAGGCTGGCGCATCCTCTGAAGGCGTTGCTGCCTATTTTCTGCAATGCGGTGGGGAGGGTGAGCTCTGTGGCACTTGAGCAGTTTTTGAACGTGCTCGATGCGATTTCCTTAAGGCTGTTGGGCAGGATGATAGCCTTGAGACTGGCGCATCCCTCAAAAGCGCTGCTGCCAATCGACCGTATGGCGTTGCCCAGATAGATGCTGTCGAGCGAAGTGCATCCGTTGAAGGCGTCGTGCTCTATTTTGCTGACCGCTTTCGACAGTTCCACCTTCTTCAGTTCCACACAGCCACTGAGTACGTTGGCGGGGATGGTGGTCAGACTGGTGGGGAAGCTGAATTCCTTCAGGCTGGTGCAGCCCTTGAAGGCGCCCGAACCGATGTTGCTCAGACTTGTGGGGAGCTCGATGTATTCCAGGCTGGTGCAGTCGGCGAAAGCCTCGGTGGCCATCTTTTTGATGCCCGAGGGGATGTTCACCAAACGCAGTTCGCTGCAGCCATCGAATGCCTCATCGGGAATCTCGGTCACGGCAGAGGGAATGGTGAACTCTACGAGCGACTTGCATCCTTTGAAGATGTCGGCACCCAGTTTGGTCGTTCCTTCGGGGAGGTTGACGGTGACCAGGCTTGCGCAGTTCTCGAACAAGTTGGCAGGGAGCTCCTTGATTTTGCTGGGGATGGTGATTTCGGTGAGGCTGGCGCACCCCTCGAAAGCATTCGAGCCGATGCTGGTGATGCATTCGGGAATGGTGATGGAGGTGACTCCGGGGCAGTCTTTGAATGCTCCTGAAGTGATGCTCTCCACATAGAGCGTGACGCTGTCGACGACAATCTTCTCTGGAATGACGATGTCGCCTATATATGCCTCTTGTCCTTTCACCACCTGGGCGGTTTGTTTCTTGACGTTGATGGTGTAGGTGATTCCATCCACGGTGGCGCGGTCTTTCTTCAGTTTGATGTCGATGGCTCCTGCTGGAATGGCAGTCAGCACAGCCACCAGAGCGATAGCGATTCTGTAGAATGTTTTCATAATCTAATCAATGATTGGTTGTTTCGGGCAAAATTACGCTTTTTTGATGAAACGCCAAAAATCTATCACAAAAATCAGCCTTTTTCTTCGTGTTTTTTGGCTTGTGGTGAGGTCGATGCAAATATCTTTCCTCTTTTTTTCGTATTTCGATAATTTTCCTTACTTTTGTCGGCGAAAGACTTGAGGCGGTTTCGCAGTTGTTCACCAACGTCTCCGCCCCGATATTGTTTAACCACGTTGTGGGGAACTCGATGCCCCTATTAACTTTAAAATCTTTACAATCATGTTTGAAGGACAACCGAAAGGTCTTTATGCGTTGGCGTTGGCCAACACTGGTGAGCGTTTTGGCTATTACACGATGCTGGCCGTTTTTGCTTTGTTCCTGCGTGCCAACTATGGTTTGACACCTGCTATGGCCGGCACCATCTACAGCTCATTCCTCATGTTTGTCTATTTCTTTCCGCTTTTCGGAGGTATGCTGGCCGATAAGTTTGGCTTCGGAAAGATGGTGACAACGGGTATTATCATTATGTTCGCGGGCTACCTCCTGCTTTCCGTACCCCTTGGCGGTGATAAAGTGGCACTCATTGTGATGCTCTGTGCGCTTCTTCTCATCGGCTTCGGAACAGGTTTGTTCAAAGGTAACTTGCAGGTGATGGTGGGCGACCTTTACAATGACCCTCAGTATGCCGACAAGCGCGACTCTGGTTTCTCCATTTTCTACATGGCCATCAACATCGGTGCCCTCTTTGCCCCGACGGCAGCCATCAAAATCAAAGAGTATGCCGAGACCGCTTTAGGCTACAGTTCCAACGACGCCTATCATTTTTCGTTTGCCGTGGCCTGTGCTTCGTTGATTGTCTCCATTGCTATCTACTACATCTTCCGCTCTACCTTCCGCCATACAGAAGGTGGTAAGAAGAAAGCCGACAAGGTGCAGGCTGCTGCCAGTGCAGAGCCGGAACTGTCGAAGGAGGAGACGAAGCAGCGCATCGTCGCCCTTTGCCTGGTCTTCGCCGTGGTGATTTTCTTCTGGATGGCTTTCCATCAAAACGGACTGTCGTTGACCTACTTTGCCGATGAGTTCACCGCACGGTCGTCTGAAGGCCTTCAGGCCATGTGCTTCGACGTATGGAATCTTGTGGCAGTCATCTTCATCGTCTATGCTTTGTTCTCTCTCTTCCAGTCGAAGACCTCCAAAGGCAAGACGATTTCCGCAGTCGTCATTGTTGCCGCCCTGGCTTTCCTCTGCCTGCAGTATGATGCCGACGGCAGTGTGTCTGTCTCTGCACCCATCTTCCAGCAGTTCAATCCTTTCTATGTCGTTGCACTGACACCGGTCAGCATGGCCATTTTCGGCTCGCTGGCAGCAAAGGGAAAGGAACCCTCTGCTCCTCGTAAGATTGCCTACGGCATGATAGTGGCTGCTGCTGCCTATGCTCTGATGATGTTCTTCTCCATCGGCCTGCCTATGCCTCAGACGGAGCCTGGACCTGATGGCAGCCCTGTAGCCATGCATGTGGCTGATGTGACCCCCAACTTGCTCATCGGCACTTATCTCATCCTCACCTTTGGCGAGTTGCTGCTCTCACCTATGGGCATCTCATTCGTCTCCAAGGTGGCACCTCCAAAATATAAGGGTATGATGATGGGCGGATGGTTTGTCGCAACCGCCATCGGCAACCAGCTTGTCCTTGTTGGTGGCCTCCTTTGGGGTGTCGTTCCTCTTTGGGTGTGCTGGGGCGTGTTCCTTGCTGTCTGCCTTGCAGCCGCTGTCTTCATGTTTGTTATGATGAAGCGCCTCGAGAAGGTGTGCTGATGCCCCGGGCTTCGGCTTTGGATTTTTTGACCCAGGTCTATCATATCAAGGCCGCCCCTCTGTCGAAGTGACAGAGGGGCGGTCTTTGTAAGAGCGTGTGGCACTAAAATTCGAAGGGGATGAGCAACTGCCTGGGGTCGTCTGAGGGTTTCTTCCCCTTTTTCCTCGGGCGTGGCCGGTTCCTGATGATGCCGTCTTCCTCTTTTGCCGCATTGGCCTCCTCCTTTGCGGCGTTGGCTTCCTCTTTTGCGGCATTGGCTTCCTCCTTTGCCGCATTGGCCTCCACCTTTGCCGCATGGGCTTCATCAGCGAGTTGCCTGATACGTTCCTCGGCTCGACGGAGTTCTTTCGCTATATGTTGGCGCTCTATGTCGGCCTCTTGTAGCCGTTGTTCTATTTCTTTCCGTTGCCGTGTTGCCTCATCCCTTAGTTGTGTTGCCTCGTCTCGTAATTGAGTCGCCTCATCCAGTTGTTGGGTCGCCTCGTCCAGTTGTTGTGCCGCTTCGTCTCGTTGTCTTGTTGCCTCGTCCCGTTGCTGTGTGATTTCGTCGATGCGCCGTTTCATCCATGCGCACTGACTGTGTGCGGTCTGCGCCTCGAGCTCGAGCAGCGCAAGCCGTTTCTCCATCTCACTGATATGGTCGAGCAACTGTTTCATTCGTCATAAATGGTTGTGTCGTGAATGCCGGCTTCCTGCAGGGCTTCCCTTCTTTCGATGCAGGTGCCGCAGCGCCCGCAGTGGTGCTCGCCTCCTTTGTAGCAGGAGTAGGTTTCCGAGTAGTCGATGCCCAACCGTTTTCCGATTCGTGCGATGTCGGCTTTGCTGAGGTGGGTGTATGGTGCGTCCACCTCCACAGCGATGTAGGTGCCTGCTTTCATGGCATCATTTATGGCCTTGATGAACTCGGGGCGGCAGTCGGGATAAATGTCATGGTCGCCGGCATGGTTGGCGATGAGCACGCGGGCGAGCCCTCTGCTCTCGGCGATGCCGCAGGCTATGGCAAGCATGATGCCGTTGCGGAACGGCACCACGGTCGATTTCATGTTGTCGCTGTCGTAATGCCCTTCGGGTATGGCGTCGCCGCCTTCGAGGAGCGACGATGTGAAATACTGGCTGATGAATACCAGGGGGATGGTGAGATGCTCTATGCCGAGACGTTGGCAGTGAAGTGCGGCGCAGGCTGTCTCGCGCTGGTTGTGGTTGCTGCCATAGTCGAAGGTCACGGCAACGGCGATGTGCTCACGCTGGTCGTAAAGCATCGTGACCGAATCCATGCCGCCCGAGAGGACGATGACAGCATCTTTTTTCTTTTCTTCCATAGTAGATTCTGGTGTGTTCAAGTGTTGGTTTTCTTGATGTTGGCCTTGTAGAGTCCGTAGTCCTTCCACTTATCGACCACCATGAGGAGGAGGGCGGTGGCTACTGCACCCAGTCCGAAAGCAGCGAAAACGAGCATGGGCACCGTAAAGTCGGCATGCCCCTCGCTGTCGGTATGTTGGCCTATGAGATTTCCGATGAGCATGGGCACGAGCATCAGTCCGATGTTCTGAACGAAGTAGATGATGCTGTAGGCCGTTCCCAGTTGCTTGAGCGGCACAATCTTGGGCACGCTGGGCCATAGCGCGCTGGGCACGAGCGAGAACGACACGCCATAGAGCAGCATGATGACCGAGGCAAACCAGGCGTGCTCCATGATGGGAAGGGCAAGGGATATATGGCACAGCGTGACAATCACGCAGCCGATGAGCATGAGGGTGCTGCCACGGCCGATACGGTCGTAAACGACTCCAAACAGGGGGGTGAGAACGATGGTGCCATAGGGCAGGATAGAGGTAATCCACCCTGCCGTCACTTCTTCTATGCCGTATTTGTTGACCAACAGGTCGGTGGCGAACTTGAGGAAGGGGCGCAGGCTGGAATAGAACATCACGCAGAGGATGGCGATGAGCCAGAACCCCGGATTGCGCAGGATGCGGAGAAAATCATTCAGGGTGAATGTGTCGTCGGTGGAAGAAGATGCCTTGGATTCGCTGGATGTCGCAGATTCTCTTGAATCCTTGGAATCCATCATCAGGTAGACGATAAACATCACCAGGCCCAGCAGCAATAGGGCGGTTCCCACGAGGAGTGGCGCCGACAGTCCGTAGGCATTGGCCACCACGGGACTCATGCTGATGGCACTGGCCGTGCCGAGACGTGCCATGGCCACCTGAATGCCCATGGCGGACGCCAGTTCGTGGCCGGTGAACCACTTTGTGACTATTTTCGACACCGTGATGCCTGTGATGTCGCATCCCACACCGAAGAGACCGAAGCCGATGGCTGCAACGAGCACTTGCGTCTTCATGTACTCCGGCACAAGGCCGAAAAGGGTGAAAGGCAGGTGGGTGTGTCCCATCGGACTGATGGACTCTACAGCGAGGTAGTTGACCAAGGCGCCGGCAAGCATCATGCCGGTGGCGAGGAGGCCTGTGAAGCGGATGCCGCACTTGTCGAGGATGATGCCTCCCCAGAACAGCATCAGCAGGAAAATGTTGAATATGCTGTAACTGCCGGCGTAGAAACCGTATTCTTCGGCGGTCCACCCCATGCCGCCTTCTGCAACTGGGGCTTTCAGTGTGGTGGAGAGGGGCGACACGATGTCCCAAAACACGTAGCCCATCATCATGACTGTCGCCACGATGATGAGCACGGTCCATCTGCGCAAAGCGCTGTCTTTTCTTTGTCTAAGAGTTGGCAAATTGTATTCCTTTATAGTGACAAGTTACTTGGCTCAGACACTCAAGAACTCATCCTTTGATGTTGGGCTCCTCGAGGCCGAGGTGTTTCTTGCGGTCAACCACCTTGAGGGTGAGGCCGAGTATGAGGGCGGCAAAGCCCAGGCAGGCAAGCATGATGAGCGGCCATGTGTAGTTGAACTGTGTCGGGTCTGTCACACCGGGATTCGTCTTGTCGAGCACCTTGCCGATGAGAAGCGGGAAGAGCCACAGGCCGATGTTCTGAATCCAGAAAATCAGCGCGTAGGCAGAGCCGATGACCTTGGCATCCACGAGCTTGGGCACACTCGGCCAGAGTGAAGCAGGAACGAGTGAGAACGAGGCACCTAAGACGAGGATGGTGATGTAAGCCACTGCCACACCGCCGATGGCATTGCCCTTGAAGAGGGGAAGCACAAAGGCAAAAGTGAGGTGGCAGGCGATGAGCAGCAGGGAGCCAAGCACCAGCATCGAGGCGGCCTTGCCCTTGTTGTCGACATAACTGCCCAGAATGGGGGTGATGAGCACGGCAAGCAGGGGGAAGACGGCAAATATCGACTCAGCCGACTGACGCATGTAGCCCATATAGCAATAGGTGATGAGGGCGAGGATCGACAGGCACAGCAGACCGTATTTCTTGCTGGATGATTTCTGGAAATTGCTGGCAAAACCGGCGGCTGCCACAACAAGCATGATGATGTACTGCACGATGGTGACGCTCGAACTGGCCCAGAAAGAGTTGGCTTCGGGCGGGGTGAGCGTCAGGTTGCACTGCAACATGTTGACCGCATACTTCTGGAAGGGGAAGATAGCGGAGTAATAGAGCACGCAGAGCAGGGCGACAAGCCAGAAACCGCTGCTGGTGAGAATCTTGCCGATGTCGCTCACCTTGAAGGGGTCGTCTTTCTCCTCTTCCTCGCCCGTCTGTGAGTCGAGCTTGCTGTCCATGAAGAAATAGACGATGAACATGATGAGTGCGATGCACATGAGCACCACACCGAAGGCCACTGAGCGGGTGACGTTCACATCATCGCCCAGACGGGCGAAGAACGGGGAGAATATCATGCAGGTGGCCACACCGAGGCGTGCCAATGCCATCTCAGAACCCATGGCGAGGGCCATCTCACGGCCTTTGAACCACTTGACGATACCACGGCTGACGGTGATGCCCGCCATCTCGCAACCACAACCGAAAATCATGAAACCGCAGGCGGCGAACTTCGCCGATGCTGGCATGCCCTTGTAGAAGGGTGATACATCAAGTTCTTCGAATAAGGGGATATAGTTGAGGTGGTTGTTGAACCAGGCTTCTATGCCGGTGCCCATGAAACTTTCAGAGATGGCATACCACTTGATGATGGCGCCCACGAGCATGACGACTCCCGACAGGACGGCGGTGAAGCGAACGCCCATCTTGTCGAGGATGATGCCGGCGAAGATGAGGAAGAATACGAAGACATTGAGAAACACTTCGGAGCCCTGCATGGTGCCGAAGGCTGTGGAATCCCATCCACGGTACTCTTGCATCAAGTCTTTGATGGGTGAGAGGATGTCCATAAAGATGTATGAACAAAACATGGCCAGGGCCAGTAACAGCAGTGCCGTCCAGCGCATGGCAGCCGAGTCGCGAAGCGTCTTTTGAATTGTAGCAGTCATATTGTGGTGTTTTTGTTTTTTTTCTTCTTGAGGGGGTAGGAGATTCTATGTAATCCTAGGCTATCCTAGGCATTCCTAGGCGTTCCTAGGTAATCCTAGGCTATCCTAAAAAATCCTATTTTTCCTCATTAACCTTATTATATATTAATAGTATACTTTTTCTATTTCAGCCAGCGGTCGAGCCAGTTGAAGAAGGTGCGCTGCCAGAGGATGCCATTCTGGGGCTTGAGCACCCAGTGGTTCTCGTCGGGGAAGATGAGCAGCTGTGCCTCGATGCCTTTCATGCGTGCGGCGTTGAAGGCGCTCATGCCCTGCGTGGCGTTGATGCGGTAGTCCATCTCGCCGTGGATGCAGAGGATGGGGGTGTCCCACTTGTCGACGAAGCGGTGGGGGGAGTTGTCGTAGGTCTTGCTGGCTCTCGACGTGCGGTCCTTGTTCCAGTAGGCATCGTCGTACTCCCAGTTGGAGAACCAGTTCTCCTCGGTCTCGGTGTACATCGCCTCGAGGTTGAAGGCTCCGTCGTGTGCGATGAAGCACTTGAAACGCTTGTCGTGGTGTCCGGCGAGGTAGTAGACGCTGAAGCCGCCGAACGAGGCACCGACGGCACCCATGCGGTCGCGGTCGACGTAGGGCAGGTTGGCAGCAGCGTCGTCGATGGCGGTCAGGTAGTCGGCCATGCACTGTCCGGTCCAGTCGCCGCTGATTTCCTCGCACCACTCGCTGCCGAAGCCGGGAAGACCGTGGCGGTTGGGGGCGATGACCACATAGCCATGCGAAGCCATAATCATGAAGTTCCAGCGGTAGCTCCAGAACTGCGACACGGGGCTTTGGGGACCTCCCTCGCAGAAGAGCAGGGTGGGGTATTTCTTGTTCGCGTCGAAGTGTGGCGGCAGGATGACCCAGTAGAGCATCTCTTTGCCGTCGGTGGTCTTCACCCAGCGCTCCTCAACGGATGGCTTGGCCAACTGGTCGAGTATATGTTGGTTCTCATGAGTAATCTGGCTCATGGTGAAGCTCTTTGCTGTTGTCGGGAGCATATTGTTGGCCACAGAACTAGCGTCCTTGTCGAGCGCCTTGCCTCGCATGCCCGGGTTGATCAGGTAGAGGTCTGCCGGTTCGGTGTAACTGTGCTTCTCGGCGATAAGCCGTTTCCCGTCGCCCAGCATCTTGATGCTGCCGAAGTCGGCGGTCATTTCGGTGTGACGCCTCACCACGCCTTTCAGGTTGGTGGAATAGATGTTGTAGGTGCCGTGCCAGACACCGGTGAAGTAGATGACATCGCTCTTGGCGCCTGCCCAGCAGAAAGCATCGACATCGGAGTCGAAAGTCTCTGTGAGATAGCTCTTCTTTCCTGTGGCGAACTCATAGACGCACAGGCGGTTGCGGTCGGCTTCGTAGCCGTCGCGTGCCATGCTCTGCCATGCGATATATTTGCCGTCGGGCGAGAACTGCGGGTTCTGGTCATAGCCCGGATTGTTGTCGAGGTTGCCGGGGGCGTTGACACTCTGGGTGGCGAGGGTCTTGGTGGGGTCGACGGCGGGAGCTTTGTAGCCCTCGGGCTTGCACAGGTTGCGTGTGGTCTTGTTCTCGATGTCGTAGAGGAAGATGTCGGAGTCGGTCGAGATGGAGTATTCCAGTCCGGTCTTCTTCCGGCAGGTGTAGGCGATGAACTTCGAGTCGGGGCTCCAGTCGAGCTGTTCGATGCCTCCGAAGGGCTCCATGGGGCACTCGTAGGGCTCACCCTCAAGGATGTCTGTGGCAGTGCCGACACCGTCGGGTGTGACCTGAGCCACAAAAGGATGCAGGATGCTCTCCACGTAGTGGTCCCAGTGACGGTACATCAAGTCTGTCACAAGGCGGCCGGTGGCTTTGGGCAAGTCTGATGGGTTTTCCTTGATGATGTCGTGGAAGGGCATTGACTTGATAAGGATGACTTTCTGCCCGTCGGGAGAGAATTTGTACCCCTCCACATTACCGTCTGTATGACTCAGTTGACGGCGGTTGCCGCCATCGGCGTCCATCGTCCATATTTCCCCACCTTTGATAAATGAGATGCTGTTGCCGAGCCATGCCGGGTCGGTCTCATTGTCGGCGTCGGTGGTGAGTTGTCGCTGGCCCGTGCCGTCGGTGTTGATGATGCACAGCACGTGGTGGCTCTTGTTCTCGGCCACGCTGTAGTAGCCTACCTGGTAGACAATCTGGCGGCCGTCGGGCGAGGGGGCGTAGGCTCCGATGCGGCCCATTGCCCATAAGCCCTCGGGGGTGAGCAGGTCGCTCTTCAGCGCAATGTTGTTCTTTCCGATAATCATTTTCTGTTGGGCTTGGGCGGGAGCAAGCGCGGCGAGGGCCAGCACTGCTGCAAGGATGGTGTTGCGTGTCATGGTGTCAGTGGTTGAGGTCTTTTTTCTTTCGGGCGAGTTCTTCACGCTTGCGCTGCATCTCCAGCTGCTCTTTCTGCATGGCGGCGAGGCGGGCTGCCAGGCCACCCTGCTTCTTCGGGTTGTTCTTGTTCTCCTTACGCTTGGCCTCGAGGATGGCGAGCAGTTTCTCGTCATTGGTGGTCTTGCGCAGGATGAACATGATGGCTGCGGTGAAGAAGAGTGAGATGAAATAGTAGAAGTTGAGGCCGGAGGAGTAGTCGTTGAAGATGAAGAAGAACATGACGGGCATGAGGTACATCATCCACTGCATGGCCTTCATTTGGTCGGCTTGCTGTCCCACCATCTGGTCTTTCTGCTGGCGCATGTTCATCACCGAGTAGAGGATGTTGGCGAGGCAGAACAGGATGCACGACAGCGAGAGGTGGTCGCCAATGAGCCAGATGGGCTTGCTCCATTCCAGGATGGGGTCGTAGGTGGAGAGGTCCTTTATCCACAGGAAACTCTCACCGCGCAACTGGATGGCGTTGGGCACGAAGTTGAACATGGCAATCCAGATAGGCATCTGGATGAACATGGGAAGACAGCCGCCCATGGGGCTCACGCCGTATTCGGAGTAGAGTTTCATCATCTCCTGAGTCTTCTGCATCTGGTCCTCCGGCTTGTCGAACTGCTTGGTGGCCTCCTCGAGTTTGGGCTTGAGGACGCGCATCTTGGCGGAGTTGAGATAGGTCTTCTTCACCAGCGGATAGGTGATGGCCTTGAGGATGAGGGTGATGATGATGAGCACGAAGCCCATGTTCATGCCCAACTTGGTGAGCCAGTCGAAGATATAGAGGGTGAACCAGCGGTTGATGTAGCGTATCAGCGGCCATCCCAGGTAGACGAGACGCTCCATCTTGAGGTCTTTGCCGAATGTGCTCTGCTTCTCCACCGACTTCAGCAACTGGAAGTCGTTGGGGCCATAGAAGAACTCAAACTCTGTGGCGGTGACTCCCTTCGGGTCGAAGGTGGTCTCCATGTCGGCCTTGTATTTCTTCAGATAGCCAGTGCTCTTGTCCTGCGGGATACTGGTGAGCGTGGCATTGGGGTTGAACTGGGTCTTGGCAATCATCATCGCACTGAAGAACTGCGACTTGAAGGCCACCCAGTCGAGTGCCTCCTCAATCTTCTCGTCGATTTTCTCCGAGGTCTCGCTCAGGTGGTGGGTACCGCTGTCCTTCTCCTTGTAGGTGAGGGTGGCGTAACGGCTTTCGAAGGAGTGGCCTTTCTCCTGCTGCTTGCAGTCCTCGCGCCACTGCACGCCCATCGACTTCGTCTTGGTCGAGAAGAGCCCTTCCATGCCCTCGGCGCGGAAGGAGAAATGGGCCAGGTAGTCGGGGCCGAGGAGATAGTCCATCACGATGCGGCGCCCGTTGCCGCCGTCGGCAGTGAATGTGACGGTGCTGTCGGTGACTTCCGAAGGTGTGAAGTATAGGTCGGCGGTGGAGATGTTGGTGTCTTTGCCTTCCAGCTGGAAACTCAGCTGCTGGTCTTTCCCTTCGAAGATGGTGACATCGGGATTGCCCTTCAGGTCTTTGAAGTTCTTGACGACGGCTTTGGTCACTGTGCCGCCCTTGGTGCTCAGGGTGAGCTCGATTTTCTCGTTGCGCAGCACGATGTCGCTGGCGGTTCCTTTCAGCGCGTTGTGGAAGACGGCGGTGCTGTCCTCGCGAGCCGCAGCAAGTTTGGCGAGTTGACGGGCCTCATCGGCCTTCTTCTTCTCAAGGGCTTTCTGCTGTTCGGCCTTCAACTTCTCGGCTTGCTCCTGTTGTGCCTTTAGCTGCTCCTCGGAGGGACGGTTGTACCAACTGAATCCGATGAGCACCAAGGCGATGAGGATGAAGCCGGTGATGGTGTTTTTGTCCATTGCTTTCTAAAGAAAAATAGATATTTTGGGTGTACTATAAAGAAGACTGCATCCAGTCTTTATGTCCTGTTTTTACGCTTCGTTTGAAGTGATATTCCTGGGTGGAATGATTATCAAGGCGCAAAGTTACATTTTTTTCCCGACTTCAGCAAATTGTCTTACTAAATTAATGTGTTTCGCATCATATTTGGCAAGTTCTTTCATATCTTCATTCTTTATTTGTATTTTTGCATCCATGAAACGAACCATCTCTCTTTTTACCCTTTGCATCGTGACAGCTCTCGTCCATGCGGCCGACTACAACATCCTCGATTTCGGCGCCCGTGCCGACACCACAGTGCTCAGTACCAATGCCATCCAGCAGGCCATCGACCGTTGTTCTGCGTCTGGTGGCGGGCGGGTCATCGTGCCTACGGGCAATTTCGTTACCGGCAGCCTCACGCTCCGCTCTCATGTGGCGTTGCATCTCGACCGTGGCGCCATCCTCTATGGCAGCACGCGGCTCGGCGACTACACCCCCATGCGCACCGATTATGTCTCGCTGCGCACGCAGACGACGACCATCCAACTCATCTTTGCCGACGGTGCCGATGATGTCGCCATCGAGGGCGAAGGCACCATCGACGGGCGCGGAAGGGCGTTCGTCAAACAGTCGTGGAACGATGAGGGCATCACACGTCCGCACCTGCTGCGCTTCATTCAGTGCCGCGACGTGACGGTGAGGGGCGTCACGCTGCGAAACTCAGGTTGCTGGATGCAGCATTACCTGGCGTGCGACAGGGTGAGGATTGCCGACATCAAGGTGTTCAACCGCAACAACTACAACAACGATGCCCTCGACCTTGACGGTTGCCACGACGTGGTGGTGACCGGCATGATGGCCGACAGCGACGACGATGGCATCACGCTCAAGAGCTCGTCGCCACGGTCGTGCGAGAACATCCGCGTGGCCGACTGTGTGGTGAGCAGCCACTGCAATGCCATCAAACTCGGCACCGAGAGCAACGGCGGCTTCCGTAACATCAGCATCAGCGGCATCGTGGTGAAACCCAGCGAGGACCAGAAAGAGAAATTCTTCGGACAGTGGCGGGGCACGTCGGTCATCTCGCTGGAGATTACCGATGGGGGAAAGATGGAGAATGTGGATGTGAGCAACATCTTGGCCGAGGGCACCGAGGCACCCATCTTCGTGTGGCTCGGCAACCGCTCCCGCCCCTTCAGGCAGGGCGACACCATCACCCATGTCGGCACGATCAGGGGCGTGCGTATCCATGATGTCACGGTGAGGAATGCCGGAGCCACGGGATGTCCCGTCATCGGAATGCCCGGACATCCCATCTGCGACATCACCCTCGACCATATCTCCATCCATCATGACGGTGGGGTGGACACCGCAGCCATGCCGCCCGAGGACAAGTCGCGTGAGTATCCCGAAGCCACGATGATGGGCAACCTCCCCGCCAAGGGATTCTTCGTCCGACATGCCAAAGGTGTTGTCATCCAACACATCAGCATCGCCACCGACAAACCCGATGCACGCCCCGACATCATCACCATAGATGCGGACGACTAATCTAACAAACGTCTGAAAAAATGTCGCTTTATCGGGAATAATGCTTATCTTTGTGCGCTGAAACTCACTTTTTCTATTTATTATCGCAAACAAATGGTAAATTACGACAAGGATATCAAGGCTGCAGTCGAGGTGATGCGCCGTGGAGGCGTGATACTTTATCCCACCGACACGGTGTGGGGCATCGGCTGTGATGCCACAAATGCAGAGGCCGTGGCACGTGTGTATGCCATCAAGCACCGGGAGGACTCCAAAGCCCTTATCTGCCTGGTGGACAGCGATGCACGACTCCAGCGCTATGTGCGAAATGTGCCCAATGTGGCATGGGACATGATTGAACTGGCCACGAAGCCTCTCACCCTCATCCTCGACGGTGCCGTCAACCTCGCTCCCAACCTGGTGGCGGAGGATGGCTCGGTGGCCATCCGCGTGACCCATGAGCCTTTCTCACAGCAGCTCTGCTACCGGTTCCAGAAAGCCATCGTCTCCACCAGTGCCAACATCAGCGGCGAGCCACCGGCATCCAACTATTGCGACCTCTCGCCGGAACTCATCGAAGCCGTCGATTATGTTTGCACGTCGAGGCGCCAGGAGAAGAAACCTCACACACCATCGGCCATCGTCAGGCTAAGGCCCGACGGCGAGGTGGAGGTCATCAGAAAATAGACCGAACCACACGATGTGCTGACAATTTGACTTGGGATGGACGCGACGAATGACAACAGAAACACGCTCTTCGGCAGGCTCGACAACTGGCGGAAGGAGCATGTGTCCGACAGGCAGTTCACACTGGCGCTCAGTTTCGTCGTGGGCTTGCTTGCCGCCTTTGCCGCCTTTGTGCTCCATGGCCTTATCAACCAGATACAGCAGCTGCTCACCGCTGGGTTCAATATCCGCTCGTTCAACTGGCTCTACCTCGTCCTACCTGTCGTCGGTATCTACCTCACTTCGCTCTTCGTCCGCTATGTCGTCAAAGACAACATCAGCCACGGCATCACGCGCATCCTCTATGCCATCAGCCGAAAACAGAGCCGGCTGAAGGGGCACAACTGCTGGAGCTCGGTCATCGCCTCCGCCATCACCATCGGTTTCGGTGGCAGTGTGGGAGCCGAGGCGCCCATCGTCCTCACTGGCTCCGCCATAGGAAGCAACCTCGGGCAGACTTTCCGGCTCGGGGGGAAGACCATGATGGTGCTCGTGGGATGTGGTGCGGCTGCCGCCATCGCCGGCATCTTCAAAGCGCCCATGGCGGGCCTGGTATTCACCATCGAGGTGCTCATGGTCGACCTCACCATGGCATCGCTCCTACCCATACTTATCTCCTGTGTCACAGCCACCTGCTTCACCTATATCTTGGTGGGGAGTGATTCGCTTTTTCACTTCACCCTCGACTCGGCATGGCTCGTGGAAAGAGTGCCGGCAACTATACTCCTCGGCATTTTCTGCGGACTGGTGAGCCTCTATTTCATCAGGGTGATGACGGCCTGCGAGGGGGTGTTCGCCAAGATGCGCAACAAACCCTATTTCAAGTTGGCTCTGGGAGGCGTGGTGCTGAGTTGCCTCATCTTCCTTTTCCCGGCTCTCTATGGCGAGGGCTACAACAGCATCAACATCCTCATCAACGGACGGACGGAGGCCGACTGGGACATGGTGCTCAACAACTCGCTCTTCTACGGCCATGGCAACCTTTTGCTGGTATATATCGGTCTGGTACTCGCCACCAAGGTGATTGCCACCTCTGCCACCAACGGCGGAGGAGGCTGTGGCGGTACGTTTGCGCCTTCGCTCTTCATCGGGGCATTC
>CAMHEL010000041.1 GCA_946184125.1 uncultured Prevotellaceae bacterium | reverse complement strand
CTTCCCCGTGTTTTTGTAGGGCCATGTCCATGTCACATGTCGTTTTCCCCGTTTTGGGAGAGCCATGCCCATGTCACATGTCATTTCCCCTTTTTGTAGGGCCATGCCCATGCCCATGTTGTTTTCCCCATTTTTTGCGAGTCATGCCGATGTTGTTTTCCCGTGTTTGGCGAGTCATGCCAATGTTGTTTCCCCGTGTTTGGAGTGCTTTTAATAGAATTCTGGCGAGTGCAACGGCGGCCTGAAAGGCCAACAAGCCCTCAGCCCAGGGCAACGCCCTGGGTTTTAGAATCGACATACATTATATCGCCCTGAAGGGGCAAAAGCTTGATATTCTGTTGCTTATGCCCTTTCAGGGCGGAAAGTTAGCCTGCGAATAAAACCCCAGGGCGTTGCCCTGGGCTGAGAGCGTGCTGCCCCTCCGGGGCGCCGTGGCTTTCGACATTTATAGTGAAGGGTTTGTTACCATGGGATTTTATGAAAATGGCTCCATGTCAATTTGTATGGTTTTCCGGAAATGGGAAAAACATGGGTTTGGTCAACGCCTTTAACCATCATTGCTATTGTCCAACCTCTTACATTCCTAATAAATAAATCGGTTCGAAACCATCATTGCTATTGTCTAAACTCCTAAACTCCCGAACTCCGAATAAAGACTCTAGACTTTAGACTCTAGACTTTAGTCACTGTTGGGCGCGCCGTTAGGTCACCCGCCATCAGTTTCGAGTACAAACAGAAAAGAGCAAAGAGAAGTGAGCAAAGAGTTTCGAGACCCATCAAAGCATATGTCTAAACTCCTAAACTCCCAAACTCCTAAACTCCCTTAATTAATCTCCTAACCTCCTAAATATCTGACCTTAGACATTAGATAAATTGGTTTTTCTCTCTGAAAAACCCTTTATAATCCTTACAAAATCTTAAAAAATGGGTGCTTCAGCAAGAATCTGCCTTCTTTTCGGATATTTATTCGTACCTTTGCATCGAGTTAATTAAGCAAGTGCTTACCTTTATTTTCTTGAGGTGGTACTTGAATTGGTAACAGGAGCCTTTTGCGGCGCTTTTTTCTGCCGTTTTTTCTTCTTTTAAAGGATAATATTTTTTGGCTCCATAAAAATTTTGATTTATGAAGATAGCATTGAAGTATGTATTTGTGATGATTTCATTTTTCACTTTTACTGTCAATTCCTCAGCTCAGAATTCCAATTTTGATTGGAGTAATGTGGTTGATGCCATTATGATGGTGGAAAGTAAGGGAAATGTCAATGCCCGTAATGGGATTTATTGTGGTCCTCTGCAAATCTCTCCAGTTTTGGTCAGCGAGGTGAATAACATTCTCAAGAGAAGGAACAGTACGAAGAGATATTCTCTCAACGACCGTTTCAACAAGCAGAAATCAAAGGAGATGTTTGAGGTCATCCAGTCATACTACAATCCAAAAAACAATGTTGAACGTGCCATCAGGATGTGGCAAGGTGGTATCAACTACAAAGTGAGCCGCACGCAACGCTATTTCGAGAAAGTGATGAGTTATCTCAACTAATACTCATATGGCTCGTTAACAAAGTATTAAGCATTTATTAGAAAAAAAGCATCCAGCCTTAGAGAGGCTGGATGCTTTTTTATTTTTGTGTTTTGCACCTTTTGTTAATAACTTCTTGCAATGATGACTCTTGCCACAGATGGTTTTCCGCTTACCATGTCGATGCCAGGTGTCTGCTCCACGCCAAAGGGTACGCAGCGGATGGTTGCTTGTGTTTCCTCTTTGATGCGTGCTTCTGTTTCGGCTGTGCCGTCCCAGTGGCAGAGGAAGAAGCCGCCATCCTTGACGCGCTCCTTGAATTCCTCATAGTTGTCGCATTCGTAAATACGTTCGGAGAGCCGTTTTTTGGCTTTGGCAAACAGATTGGCCTGAATGTCTTCCAGCAACTGCTCAACATACTGCACGATGCCGTCGATGGGGCGGGTCTCTTTTTCGAGCGTATCGCGGCGCATGACTTCTAAGGTTCCGTTCTCAAGGTCGCGGCCACCCATCACCAGTCTCACGGGGACACCCTTCAATTCATAGTCGGCGAATTTGAAGCCTGGTCGTTTGTTGTCGGTATCATCATATTTTACAGTGATGCCAGCCTGGCGCAGTTCGTCGATGACGGGTTGCAGACGTGCGCTGATGGCTGCCAACTGCTCGCTTCCCTTTGTGATAGGAACGATTACCACCTGGATGGGCGACAGGCGTGGTGGAAGCACCAGACCGTTGTCGTCGGAGTGGGTCATAATCAGAGCGCCAATCAGGCGTGTGGAGACACCCCACGAGGTGGCCCATACATATTCGGGCTTGTTTTCCTTATTCAAATACGTCACATCGAAAGCCTTGGCGAAATTCTGGCCCAGGAAATGCGACGTGCCGCTCTGGAGCGCCTTGCCATCCTGCATCATTGCCTCGATGGTATAAGTGTCGAGTGCACCGGCGAAACGTTCGGTCTCGCTCTTCACTCCCTGCACCACAGGCATGGCCATCCACTCCTCGGCAAACTGAGCGTAGACGCGCAGCATCTTCTGTGCTTCTTCCTCGGCCTCCTCACGTGTGGCATGGGCCGTGTGCCCCTCTTGCCACAAGAACTCTGAAGTACGGAGGAATGGGCGGGTGCGCATCTCCCAGCGCATCACATTGCACCATTGGTTGCACATCAGAGGCAGGTCGCGCCAGGAGTGAATCCAGTTCTTATAGGTGTTCCAAATGATGGTTTCTGAGGTGGGGCGCACGATAAGTTCCTCTTCCAGCTTAGCAGAAGGGTCTACTTCCACGCCACTCTTATCAGCCTTTGCTCGAAGACGGTAGTGTGTCACCACGGCACACTCTTTTGCGAAACCCTCTACATGCTCTGCTTCGCGTGAGAGGAATGATTTTGGAATCAGAAGTGGGAAATATGCATTCTGTGCGCCTGTTTCCTTGAACATTTTGTCCAGCTGCTGCTGCATCTTCTCCCAGATGGCGTAGCCGTATGGTTTGATGACCATACATCCACGGACAGCCGACTGTTCTGCCATATCGGCCTTTACCACTAAGTCGTTGAACCACTGACTGTAATTGTCAGCTCTCTTCGTCAAATCTTTCAGTTCTTTTGCCATTGTTGTCGTAATGTTGGATATTTTTCTGCAAAATTACCCTTTTTTATCTAAAACGACACCTTTTTATCATCCTTTTTCATCTGAAGTCCTCTATTTCATCCCATTCTAACCTATAATCGTGAAAAAAATTAAAAAAAGAGGACATAATTTGCAGTCATATCATTTTTTATACTATCTTTGCAACATCTTTATGTCCTTTGCTGCCTTGGAGGCTTCATTGGGCATAGAAGAAAAGGAACTCATTTATTAACACAAACTAATAACATTATGAAGAAAACAAATTTGATAGCATACTTGATGTGTGCTTTGATGGTTGTAGGTTGTAGCACCAACGCCGGTACAGGCAGTCTGCTTGGTGGTGGTGGTGGCGCCATCCTCGGTGGTGTCCTCGGACAGCTCATTGGTAAGAACACGAAGAGCACTGTCATCGGTGCTGCTATTGGTACCGCTGTCGGTACAACAGCTGGTGCTCTGATTGGTAAGCACATGGACAAGGTGAAGGCTAAGGCCGCTGCCGTGGAGAATGCACAGGTTTCTGAAATTACCGACGAGAACGGTCTTACCGCTGTGAAGGTCGCTTTCGATGGTGGCATCCTCTTCGACCATGCTAAGGCTACTCTGAAGAACAACACCAAGACTGCTCTCTCCAAGTTTGCTAACATGCTGATTTCAGAGCCCGACTTGTTTATCGACATCCAGGGCCATACCGACAGCACTGGTTCTGATGCAGTCAACGATCCTCTCTCAGAGAAGCGTGCTCAGGCTGTTGCCAACTACCTCGTCTCCTGTGGCGTGCCCTCAAGGCAGTTCCAGAATGTGTCTGGCTTCGGCTCACATCAGCCCATTGCTTCCAACGATACTCCTCAGGGTCGTGCCCAGAACCGTCGCGTGGAGGTCTATATGTATGCCAGCCAGGCTATGATTGACAAGGCCAACAACGGTACTCTGCAGTAATCCATATTTAATCTTGTCACAATCTTTTTTGCAAGATTATAACACATCCATTCATGACAGGACGGGGAACCTCCGTCCTGTCATGTGCTATATCTGATTGTAGTATTTATTCCAAATTTTCTTTGATGATACGTAAGTTCTGGAAGTTTCTCAAACGGTTGGTGGCCCTTTTCATTGTGGCCTCAGTGTTAAGTGTTGTGGCGTTCAAATTTCTGCCCGTGCCTCTTACTCCACTGATGCTGATCAGGTGCGGTGAGCAGATGGCCAATGGTAAGGACCTCAAACTTAAGCACTCTTGGAGGCCGCTCGACGAGATTTCTATTTATATGCCTTCAGCACTTTGGGCCAATGAAGACCAACGTTTCTTAAAGCATCATGGCTTTGATGTTGAAGAAATCAAGAAGGCTATGAAGGCAAGAGGGGAGAACCCCAGAGGGGCAAGCACGATTAGTCAGCAAACAGCTAAGAATCTGTTCTTGTGGCCAGCGCGTAGTTATATCAGAAAAGGTTTTGAAGCCTATTTCACCGTACTTTTGGAACTCTTCTGGACCAAGGAACGTATCATGGAGGTTTATGTCAACTCCATCGAGTTTGGGGATGGCATTTATGGCGCTCAGGCTGCCGCACAGCATTTTTTCCACAAGGATGCCAGCCAACTGACACGTGAAGAGTGTATACGCTTGGCAGCTGTCGTGCCAGGGCCTTTAAATAGAGACCCGCTCAACCCCGATAAAAGGGTAAGAGGTCTGATGAGACATATCGACCGACAGATGAAAAATGTAGGACTTTTCCCTCTGAAAAGACAGAATTGACGAATGGAACATACCGATGACTTTCTCGACCAACTCAATGAGAGCCAGCGCAAAGCCGTGGAGTATTGCGACGGTGCCTCGTTGGTGATAGCCGGAGCCGGTTCCGGAAAAACCCGTGTGCTCACTTTCAAGGTGGCATACCTCCTCAGGTATGGTTTCCAGCCTTGGAGCATCCTCGCCCTTACGTTCACCAACAAGGCTGCACGCGAGATGAAGGAGCGCATAGAGATGTTGGTGGGCGACAAAAGGGCGTCGTATGTCAATATGGGCACCTTCCACAGCATCTTCGCACGCATCCTCAGAAAGGAGGCCGAGCATATCGGCTATCAGCCCAATTACACCATTTACGACGAAAGCGACTCTCGAACCCTCATCAAGAATGTCATCAAGGAACTCAAACTCGACGTCAATGTCTATAAGCCCGCTGCGGTGCAGAACATCATATCGCTGGCGAAAAACAGGCTCATCACCGCAGAGAAGTATGCCCAAGACCCACTGGCGCTGCAGCGCGACAAGGAGGCAAGGATGCCCGACATCCATCAGATCTATACCCTCTATGCCCATCGCTGCCGCTTGGCCAATGCAATGGATTTCGACGACCTGTTGCTCAACACCTTCCTTCTTTTTAATTCCCACGAGGAGGTGAGGAGAAAATATGTCGAGCACTATGCTTATGTCCTGGTAGACGAGTATCAGGACACCAATTATGCCCAGCAGCAAATCATCTATCAGCTCACAAAGGAGCGGCAGCGGGTATGTGTTGTAGGCGACGATGCACAGAGCATCTATGCCTTCCGTGGGGCAAACATCGACAATATCCTCAATTTCCAGAAACTATACGACAATACCCAACTCTTCAAACTTGAGCGCAACTACCGGTCGACACAGCTGATTGTACAGGCTGCCAACAGTCTTATCAGCCATAACCAGTGGCAGATAAAAAAGGAAGTGTATAGCCAGAAAGACGAGGGAGAACCTCTGCTTTACCTCCCTCTCCTCAGCGATAAAGAGGAGGTTGTGGTGGTGGCAAGACATATCCAGCGCATACGTGAGGAGGAGAATTGCAATTACAGCGACTTCGCTATTCTGTATCGCACACATGCCCAAAGCCGTGCTTTTGAGGAACAACTCAGGAAAGAAAGCATCCCCTATCGTATCTATGGTGGCCTCAGCTTCTACCAGCGTAAGGAAATCAAAGATATCATCTCCTATTTCAGACTTGTGGTCAACCCCGACGACGAGGAGGCCTTCCGGCGCATCATCAACTATCCCTCGCGTGGCATAGGCAATGTCACCTTGGGAAAAATTGCTGATGCAGCAAGGGAATACGGCATGAGTCTCTGGGCTGTATGCGATAATCCTGCGTCAGTGGGCATCAACCTCTCAAGGGGAGCTGCAGAAAAGCTGAACAGTTTCCACTCCCTCATCTCCAGTTTTATTCAAAGAATGGGTACCGACGATGTCTACACATTGGGAAAGGATATCATCCAGCTGTCGGGAATCGCTGCCGACCTGGCTGGTGATATGACCCCAGAGGGACTGTCGAGGAAAGAAAATGTGGATGAACTGCTCAACGGCATGAAGGATTTCGTCGATAGCCGTAAAGAGGAAGGGAGCGATGAGGTGTCGCTCGCTGATTACCTTCAGGAAGTGGCGCTGCTCACCGACTTGGAAAGCGGTGACGACGAGAGTGATGAAAAAGAGGGAAAAGTATCGCTGATGACCGTGCACGGCGCGAAGGGATTGGAATTCCATACGGTGTTTGTTGTAGGACTCGAAGAAAACCTGTTCCCCAGTCCCATGGCATCAGACAATCCCCGTGACCTCGAGGAGGAGCGTCGCCTGCTCTATGTCGCCATCACAAGAGCCGAGCGCCACTGCATTCTCACCAGCGCACAGAACCGCTTACGCTATGGCAGGCCAGAGTTCAATCCTGAGAGCCGCTTCATACGCGATATTAATCCCAAACTCATGGAGGTGAAAAGGGGTAGGGGAGTGAGCTCCTGGCGCCAGCGTGAAAGAGACAACGACCGCCGTCAGTGGTGGCAGAACTCCAGGCCCGTAGGGAGCCAGTTCAAGGCTGACCCCAAGCCCAGGGCCGTACCTCCGAGAGAAGCCGAAACGCCAGAAAGTCCTTTCTCTGAGGAGTTTGAGAAATTGCTTAATAGGCAAGGAGGACGTCTGCGTCGTGTCAATTATCAGCAATCTGGCTCATCAGCGCCCTCAGCGCCGCCAACCGACGGACTGCATGAGGGATGCCGTGTGCATCACGACCGTTTTGGAGAAGGCAAGGTCATCAAGATGGAGGGCAGTGGGGAAAACCTGAAAGTCACCGTCACCTTTGACCTCTTAGGCACCAAAATCCTTCTTGCAAAATTCGCACGGTTGAAGGTGATAGGATGAGTAAATGAATGTAGAATTCCCCTGCACGATTTCAGCAACATAGATAGAATAAAGAAAATATGCAGCAACCAGAAGAGATTTTCAAGAAAAACATTGCTCTGCTCTCGGATATGGCAGTAGAGGAGAGGCTTGTCGTGCCTTGCAGCCCTAAAAGACTGCCCTCTGTGCAGTCAGTGCGCGACATCGTTTCGCTTGTGCGTGATATTGTCTTTCCAGCCTATTTCGACGACAAACAGAGCGACCCCTTGTATAGGCAATACCACATCGGCGTCAATGTTGAGCGTCTCAGTGTGTTGCTCAGCGAACAGATAGCCACCGCCTTGCTCTTCGAATGCGACTGTCGTGACAGTGCGCGTGAAAGAGCACAGGGCATCATGCTCAGTTTTATTGACCATTTGCCTGAAATAAAAAGACTTCTCTTCACCGATGTCAAGGCCATCTTCGACAACGACCCAGCCGTGCACAACTACAGTGAAGTGATTTTCTGCTATCCTGTCGTACAGACCATGCTGCATTATCGTGTGGCGCATCAGCTTCATGTCATGGGCGTGCCTATTCTGCCTCGCATACTCACTGAGCTGGCTCATTCTGCCACAGGTATCGACATTAATCCCGGAGCCGAGATAGGAGAGTATTTCGCCATCGACCATGGGACGGGTGTTGTCATTGGCGAAACGTGTATCATTGGTCATCATGTCACGCTTTATCAAGGTGTTACTTTAGGAGCCAAGAACTTCCAGGTGGATGACAATGGAAGACCGGTCAATGTGCCCCGACATCCCATTATCGGGAATCATGTGACCATCTACGCCAACTCGACCATCCTCGGTAGGATAACCATTGGGCACAACACCGTCATCGGAGGTAATATTTGGCTTACGCATAGCGTGCCTCCTGGTTCGCGTATCCTGCAAAGTAAAGCGCTTGACGTTTCTTTCAATGGTGGACTCGGCATTTGAATAATCATGGTATCGTTGGAGCGGCACAACAACATGGCGGCTATCAGGTCGAAAAACACCTCACCTGAAATCATCGTCAGAAAATACCTCTTCTCAAGGGGATTTAGATACCGCCTGTTTCACAAACGATTGCCTGGGCATCCCGACTTGGTGATGAGGAAATACCGCACCTGTATCTTTGTCAATGGCTGCTTCTGGCATGGTCACGATGGCTGCAAGTCTTTTAGAATGCCAAAGACCAACACCGACTTCTGGTCGGCAAAAATCGCAAGGAACAAAGAGCGTGACTTGAGAGACCAGAAACTGCTGGCTGAGCTTGGCTGGCACTGCATCACAGTTTGGGAATGCCAGTTGAAACCTCAACTCCGGCAACAAACACTTACTGCATTGGAATACACGCTCAACAGCATTTTCTTGCACGACCATGCGAAACCCTATGCCCAACCCGAGGAGGAAAGTGGATATCAAATAGCTGCAGAGCCTCAAATAGAGGAAAAATGAAACTATTTTTCTCTCAAATTGAACAAAATCGGCCTAAAATGCGGGTTAAAACGTTAAAAAATGTTATATATGTAACTTTTGTGGTGCGATAATAGAAAAAATATTATACCTTTGCAATGTGTTTAACACATTAACAACTCACAGTATTAATACTTAAAATTTTAGCATTATGAAGAAGTTCTATGCACAGCCTATCACCAAAGTGATGACGCTGAACGTAAACGCTCCTGTTTGCACAGAGCCCATCAACGTTCCTTCAGAGCAGCCCACTCCTGGACCAATCGTTCCCGATGAGCCTCTGTTCTAATCACAGGACGCAAAAAACAAGCCAGGCCTTCATGGTCTGGCTTTTTTCGTTCATAAGGTGGGTATTTATGTTTTACCCAGCCTCATGCATTTTACAATTTGTTTCAAATATCGGCATATAAGTAATATTTGATTTTTCTCCCCATTATTTCTCCCTTTTTTCTTGGCGGCAATCGTTTTTTTGCATTATCTTTGCAGAAATAAATTGCATCTCGGCATAGAAAAATGCAAACTCATTTTGCAATGTGTCCGACATGCAAATTTATGCATCAGGTTTAATTTTAATATACTATGACAAGAAGATTTCTTTTAGGATTTGATGTCGGAAGCAGTTCTGTCAAGGCATCGCTCGTCGACGCAGACTCTGGAGTATGCGCTGCATCGGCTTTTTTCCCCGAGAGTGAAGCACCCATAAAAGCTCTGAAGACCGGCTGGGCTGAGCAAGACCCGGAATCGTGGTGGACTTACGCCAAGCAGAGCCTGCAGAAAATCATGGCCGAGACGGGAGCAACGGGAGAGGATATCAAAGCCATTGGTATCTCCTATCAGATGCACGGCCTCGTTTGTGTCGATAAGCAGTTGAACGTGCTTAGGCCAAGTATCATCTGGTGCGACTCAAGGGCTGTGCCTTATGGAGAGAAAGCTTTCGCCGAACTGGGCACCGACAAGTGCCTCACACAGTTGCTCAACTCACCCGGCAACTTCACTGCAGCCAAACTGGCATGGGTAAAGGAAAACGAGCCTGAACTCTATAATAAGGTGTACAAATTCATGCTTCCTGGCGACTATTTGGCCATGAGGCTCAGTGGTGAGGTCAACACCACCATCAGTGGATTGAGCGAAGGAATGTTCTGGGACTTCAAGAATAAAGAGGTGGCCGGATTCCTGATGGACTACTTTGGATTCGACGAGTCGCTCGTTCCTGATATTGTCCCAACATTCAGCGTACAGAGCGAGGTGAGTGCCGCGGCAGCCGCCGAACTCGGGCTCAAGGCCGGAATTCCTATTTCCTACCGCGCTGGCGACCAGCCCAACAATGCAGTGTCGCTCAATGTGTTCAATCCCGGTGAGATAGCATCCACCGCAGGCACTTCAGGTGTTGTTTATGGGGTGCTCGGCGACATCAACTACGACAAGAAGAGCCGGGTCAACACCTTCGCTCATGTCAACTACACCAAGGACCTCGACAGGCTCGGTGTGCTTCTATGCATCAATGGCACCGGAATACTCAACGCCTGGGTCAGGAGAAACATTGCCCCCGAGGGCATCTCTTATGCAGCGATGAACGACTTCATGGCTTCCGTGCCCATTGGCAGCGATGGCGTCACCATCATCCCATTCGGCAATGGTGCTGAGCGTGTGCTCGAGAACAAGGAGGTGGGATGCTCCATCCATGGCGTCAACTTCAACAAGCATGGGAAGGCTCACCTCATGAGGGCAGCACAGGAAGGCATCGTCTTCAGTTTCTGCTATGGCATGGAAATCATGCAGCAGATGGGTATGGATATACAGAAAATCCATGCAGGAAAGGCCAACATGTTCCTCAGCCCGTTGTTCCGCGACACTTTGGCAAGCGTCAGTGGCGCTACCATCGAACTTTATGAGACCGACGGAAGTGTGGGAGCCGCCAAGGGAGCCGGAATGGGCTGTGGCATCTACAAAGACAACAACGAGGCTTTTGCTACGCTCAAGAAGCTGGCGGTGATCGAGCCCGATGAGGCACGTCGTGCAGAGTACTTGCAGGCTTATGCCAACTGGAAGGCAACGCTTGCCCAGGTCACAAAGTAAATACAGAGATTTCTAACTAAAAGCATAATTTTTATTTCAAAAATTCAGTAACAACTATGGCAAAAGAGTATTTTCCCCAAATCGGAAAAATCCCATTTGAGGGAGCAGAGAGTAAGAACGTGTTGGCATTCCATTACTACGAGCCCGAGCGCGTGGTTATGGGTAAGAAAATGAAGGACTGGCTGAAATTCGCTATGGCTTGGTGGCACACACTGGGAGGTGCTTCCGGCGACCAGTTCGGTGGACAGACCCGTAGCTATGAGTGGGACAAGGCAGAAGATGCCGTCCAGCGTGCCAAGGACAAGATGGATGCAGGCTTCGAAATCATGGAAAAATTAGGCATTGAGTACTTCTGCTTCCACGACATCGACCTCGTGGAGGAGGGTGCCAACATTGCCGAATATGAGGCCCGCATGCAAGCCATCACCGACTATGCTCTCGAGAAGATGAAGGGCACTGACATCAAGTTGCTGTGGGGCACAGCCAATGTGTTTGGCAACAAGCGTTATATGAATGGCGCAGCCACCAATCCCGACTTCGATGTCGTCGCACGCGCTGCCGTACAAATCAAGAACGCCATCGATGCCACCATCAAGCTTGGTGGTACCAACTATGTGTTCTGGGGTGGACGTGAGGGTTACATGAGCCTGCTCAATACCGACCAGAAGCGTGAGAAAGACCATCTGGCACAGATGCTGACAGCTGCTCGCGACTATGCTCGCAAGAATGGTTTCACCGGCACCTTCCTCATCGAGCCCAAACCCATGGAGCCCACAAAGCACCAGTATGATGTCGACACAGAGACCGTCATCGGCTTCCTCCGTGCACATGGTCTGGACAAGGATTTCAAAGTCAATATCGAGGTCAACCATGCCACCCTTGCCGGCCACACCTTCGAGCATGAGCTTGCAGTGGCTGTCGACAATGGCATGCTCGGCTCCATCGACGCCAATCGTGGCGACGCTCAGAATGGATGGGACACCGACCAGTTCCCCATCGACAACTTCGAACTGACACAGGCCATGCTTGAGATTATCCGCAATGGTGGTCTGGGCAATGGAGGAACCAACTTCGACGCCAAGATTCGCCGCAACTCCACCGACCCCGAAGACATCTTCATCGCTCACATCAGCGGTATGGATGCCATGGCAAGAGCTCTGCTCAATGCTGCCGCCATCCTCGAGGAGAGCGAGCTTCCCGCTATGAAGCGTGAGCGCTACGCCAGCTTCGACAGCGGCATCGGCAAAGACTTCGAGGACGGAAAACTCACCCTCGAGCAGGTCTATGAGTATGGAAAGGAAGTGGAGGAGCCCAAGCAAATCTCTGGCAAGCAGGAGAAGTATGAGACCATCGTGGCTCTCTACTCAAAATAAGCCCTTGAGCCTCCATATTCAACGCTTTCCTCTACGGAGGACAGTGTGAGAAACATAATCCGCCAAGCACAATGTGCCTGGCGGATTTTTCTCTCTTGATTTCCGATATATCTTTATATCGTTATGCCGATATTCCGGACATGATAAAACTTCGAAAAGGTCTTATTTCTTTTTGAGGTAGTGTTTTACGACGAAATATGCTATCACGGCAAGTACGATGGCGATGATGCCCCACTTGATATGGTCGCCGTATTCCACGAGTCGGTCGTTGAGCTGGTCTTCGGGTACGAAAGAGTGCATGTACCAGCCGAGGGCAGCGAGGACACTGTGCCAAACACCTGCACCGATGGTGGTATAGAGCAGGAATTTCCAGTAGGGCATTTTCGACAGTCCTGCAGGGATGGAGATGAGATGCCTGATGCCAGGGATGAGACGGCCGGTAAGGGTGGCCACCACGCCATGGTCGTAGAAATACCGCTCACTCTTTTCCACCTTCTCCTGATTGAGGAGGCAGAGGTGCCCTATGCGACTATTGGCGAATTTGTAGATGATGGGGCGGCCTAAGTAATAGCCAGCAACATAGTTGATAGAGGCGCCTACATCAGCACCGATGGTGGCAAACAAAATGACCAGCCACACATTCAGGTTTCCTCCGGCGGCATGGTAGGCTGCGGGAGACACCACCAGTTCCGAGGGTACGGGGACTACAGTGCTCTCAAGCAGCATGAGAAGAAATATCGTGGGGTAATTGAGGTTGCTCAAAAGAGCGGTTATCCAATTCATGTCAGGTTGGGATTTTTCTGGGCGTGTTCGTAATATTCAGTGGGTTCAAGCTCTTCAGGGAAGAGGGGTGCGAACACCTGTCGTGCGGCTTCCGGGGCTTTCTCCACCGCTTCTTTCAGATGAGTGAGAAATTCCTCACGGTAGCCTAAGTCGTAGGCACTGATGGCCAGGTAGGCATGTGCCTGTGGCAGTTGTCGGAAATCTTCTGCTCCGAAGCTGGAGAGGATGCCGTAGCTTTCCGTCAAATAGTTGTTATCGTAGAGCGACACGGCAACACGCATGAGTATGGCGGGAGAACTGCCAGAGAGTTTTAGGGCTTTCTCAAAGCATTCACGGGCCTTGCCGGGATGGAGGTTCTCCAAATAGACATTCCCCCTCAGCACGGTAGTGACAGCGTAGTCGTTGTCCTTGAGCTGTTCCATCTTGTCGATGTAGCCGAGGGCCTGTTCCACCTGTCCTGTCTGGCTGTGAACGAACACTTCTTCTTGGTAGATGTCCCAAAGTCGGTCGGGGCAGTGTATTTCGGCATCGTGCTCAGCGATGTGAAGGTAGTGGAGGCCTGCGTTGAAGTCCTCCTGGTTGATGTGGCAGATAGCGATGTTGAGTGGACCGTCGATGTTGCATGGACGGAGGTCTCCATACTTCTGCAGATACTCCACGGCATCCTCATAATTTTTCTGGCGCATGAGTGCCTGCCCCATGTAGAGCAGTGCCGACTCGTCGGTGGGGTTGATGGCAAGGGCGTATTCGCAGCTTGTGATAGCATCGGCCAGGTGGTCCATGGCCAGTTGGTTATAGGCCATCATGTCCCAGTAGTAAGTGTTGTATGGCGACTGGTCGAGTAGGTTTTCGAAGATTCGTTCACTCTCCACGTAGTCTTTCTCGAGATAGTGGATGCGCCCAAGTGTCTCTTGAAAGTCGGGCAGGTCGGCCTCATTCGAACGTTTCAGCCATTTTCTGGCGAGGTCGGTCTGCTCGTAGTCAACAAACAGCGTTGCGGCATCGAGAACGTAGTCGCAGTAGTCGTTGTCGTCCATTTGGTCGAGGTAGCTCTCCAGATAGAGGTCAGCCTCTTGGGCTTTTCCGATGGCGAGCATGATTTCGGCCTTGATATAGTAGTAGTCGAGGTCGCTTTTGTCTTCTATTTCCTCTGCGAGTCGGATGGCCTTCTTGGCGTTGTTGTCGTTGAGGAGTGCTATTCGGGCTTTGAGTACGAGTGGCCCGGTGGCACCATGAAACATGTGCAAGGCATCGTCTGCCACCGCCAGGGCCTCATCGGTTCGCCCCATCCAGTGGTAGTACTCGGCGATATCGGTCAGCTGGTCGGAGTCAAGGAAGAATTTCTCGTTGTGGGAGCGTGCCTCTTCATACCGGTTCAGCAGCTGTTTGAACGCTTTGCTATCGAAATAACCCTGCATGGCAAAATGGTCTATTTGCTCTTCTTCGCCCACGTGTCCTTCAGGCCCACGGTCTTGTTGAATATGGGGTGTTCGGTCGTGGAGTCGGGGTCAGCCATGAAATATCCGATACGCTGGAACTGTAGGTAGTCGCCCGGTTTCATGGTGGCGGCGAAGGGCTCGATATAGCAGCCTTTGAGCACATGTAGGCTGTCGGGGTTGATGATTTGCCTCATGGCCTCCACTTGGTCGAGTCCTTGTGTCTCGCGTATGGCAGCCAGTTCGTCGCGTGGGTTCTCCACGTTCCAGAGGTGCTCATAGAGTCGCACCTCGGCTTCTACGGCTTCCGCGCAGCACACCCAGTGCAGTGTCTTGCCTTTTATCTTGCGGTTGGCGCCAGGCTGTCCGCTTCGTGATTCGGGGTCGTAGGTGCAATAGATGGTGGTGACACGTCCGTCGGCATCGGTGTCGCACGGGTGCTCCTCATCGCATTTGATGATATAGGCATTCTTCAGGCGCACCTCCTTGCCTGGTGCGAGGCGCATGAATTTTTTCTCTGCCACCTGCATGAAGTCGTCGCGCTCTATCCACAGTTCCCGCCCGAAGGTGATGGTGTGGATTCCGTCGGCTTCGTTCTCAGGGTTGTTGATGGCGGTCAGTGTCTCTGTGGCGCCTTCGGGATAGTTGGTGATGACGACTTTCACGGGGTCGAGCACAGCGCTGACACGTATGGCACGGCTGTTGAGGTCATCGCGGACGGCACTTTCCAGGAGGGCCATTTCGTTGAGGGCATCGTAGGTGGTGTAGCCTATCTTGTCCATGAATTTCACGATGCTCTCAGGGCTGAAGCCCCTTCTCCGGAAGCCGCAGATGGTGGGCATGCGTGGGTCATCCCATCCGCCGACGATGCCTGCTTTCACCAGAGCCAAGAGGTTTCGTTTCGACATGAGGGTGTAGGTCAGGTTGAGTTTGTTGAACTCGGTCTGCCTTGGCCTGTTGTCTTCTATCTGGTCAGTCTCACCTTTCATTTCCTTCATCCATGTGACAAAGAGATCGTAGAGGGGTCTGTGCTCCACGAACTCCAGTGTGCAGAGCGAGTGGGTGACGCCTTCGAGGTAGTCGCATTGCCCGTGTGTGAAGTCATACATGGGGTAGGCATTCCATTTGTTGCCTGTGCGGATATGGGGGATGTTGAGCACACGGTAGATGAGCGGGTCGCGGAAGAGCATGTTGGGGTGCGCCATGTCAATCTTCGCCCTGAGTACCATAGAGCCGGGTGTGCATTCTCCGCTGTTCATGAATTCGAAGAGTCGGAGATTCTCTTCCACGGGTCTGTCGCGGAAGGGGCTGTTGGTGCCCGGGCTGGTAGTGGTGCCTTTCTGCTGAGCGATGGTCTCGGCGCTTTGCTCATCGACATAAGCGCGTCCCTGGCGTATGAGCCACACGGCGAAGTCCCACAGTTCCTGGAAATAGTCGCTGGCATAATAGACGTTTGCCCAGCGGAAACCGAGCCACCGTATGTCGTGCTCGATACTTTCGATATACTCTGTGTCCTCTTTGTTTGGGTTGGTGTCGTCGAAACGCAGGTTGCATTCGCCGTGATAACGTGCGGCGATGCCGAAGTCCAAGCTGATGGCCTTCGCGTGTCCGATATGGAGGTAACCGTTGGGCTCAGGGGGAAAGCGGGTTTGGATACGTCCTCCGTTCTTGCCCTCTGCAAGGTCTTTCTCCACAGCCTGCTCTATGAAATTGAGGCTTCGCTTCTCGGTGTTGGTGCTTTCTTCTGTCGTTGCCATAAAAAACTGATGTTGTTGTGTACAAAATGCAAAGTTAGTGGAAAAATCCGAGAAAACGGAAAACTATGATGGTTTTTTATTCTTCACCCCGCTTTTGCACCTCATTAATCACACCGGAGGGGGCTTCTGAAAAGCCCCCTCCGGTGTGAGAATCGAGTGTTGAAGGTTGAGAATTGAGGATTGAGGATTGAGGATTGAGGATTGAGAGTTGAGGATTGAGGATTGAGAGATATGATTAGTCTTTTTACTTTGGGCCTTACTTAGCCTTTAAAGCGTCATTGGGCTTGCCATTAGGTCGCCCCTAAATCTTCAATCTTTAATTTTCAATCTTCAATTTTCAATTTTCAATTTTCAATCTTCAATCTTAGAATACGTTGAGTCCGAGGTAGACCATGAGTCCGTTCATCAGTATCCAGAAGATGGCGAAAGGCATGGTCTTACGCATGATTTCACCATCCTGCCCCTCCATGTCGCAGGCGGCTGTAGCGATGGCGATACTCTGTGGTGAAAGCAGTTTACCGCCTTCCGAACCAGCGCAGTTGGCGGCTGCCAGCCAGTTGGTTTCATTGCCGCTCACTCCGAAGAAGGTACCTTGGTTGACGAGTCCTAAGTCACTGGCTGCTGTGGCTTGCAGTTTGCCAAATAGGATGTTGGCATTGGTGGCGCTTCCCGTCACGAACGTGCCGATAGAGCCGATAAGTGGAGCGAAGAATGGGAATATGCTTCCCGTGAGTGCCACGAGGCCCTTTGCGATGTCGTTTGTCATGCCGGTATTGTTCATCAGCATGGCCATGGCGACCAAGCAGCAGATGGTGACAACAGTCTTCTGAAGGTTGATGGTGGTCTTGGCAAGAATCTTCATCAGTTTGCCAAAGCTCAGTCCCTGGATGAGACCGCCTATTGTGGCACCAAGGAAAATCATCAATCCAGCATTGGAGAGCCATCCGAATTTGAAGGTGTTCCCCACGACGGGCAAGTCGAATTTTGTCACCAATGTCTTGTTCAGGAGTTCGTTGACAGGGGGCACTATCTTGCTGGAGATAAGGATGAAGAAAATGATGAGTCCGTAGACGCTCCATGCCTTGAGTGTTTTGCTCAGACCGAATTTCTTCTTCTCTACCTTCACCTCGTCGGCAGGGCTTTCGTCATGAATGAACAGTTTGTTGTAAATCAGCATGGCGATGATGGCGGCAACACTGCCGAGGATGGCAGGTGTCTCAGGGCCGATAAAGTGTGCGCAGCAGAATTGAACGATGATGGAGAATGTTCCAACGAACAAGGCCAGGGTGATGTTCTTCATTATCTTTTTGCGGTCGGTCATCATGAGGATGAGGAACGGAGTGATGTAGAACATCAGTGCGAGCTGCACGATGATGAAGGTGGCTACTTCGCAGAGCATCTCTGGAGAGGCATTGCCATCGGCGGCTACTTGGTTGGCAAGAGTGGTAGCTGGAAGGCCCACTGCACCAAAGCCCACGGCCACAGTATTGGCCACCAAGCAGATGACAGCCGAGAACATCGGTTTGAAACCGAGGCCGATGAGGATGGCTGCAGGAATGGCAACAGCTGTTCCGAAACCGGCCATGCCCTCAAGCACACCACCAAGACCCCAGGTCAGAAGCAGGACGAGAAGTCCTTTGTCTGAGGTCATCTGGATGAACTGTGTCTTGATGGTATCTATTTCCTTTGTCTCGCAGAGGATGTTGTAGCCGAAAATGGCACAGATGATGATGAGAATGATGGGGAAACAGGCCCTTAAAAAGCCTTCCACAATCGACCAAATCGTTATACCGAAGACGGAAACATCGGCATACTTCTCGGGAATGATACCCAAAGCAGGAGCAGCAAACAAGGCTAATAGGATTGTTACTACAAGGGTAATCATAGCGCTCTTGTAGCCAGACACTTTGAAGCCCATCATCAAGACGATGAGCAATACAATTGGAATAACTGAAACTAATGCAGACATAGGTTTAAGGTGTTGAAATGATAACTTTCGCCAAAAGTACTCAAAAAAATCCAAAGGAGCAATATTTTTTGGGTAAAAGTGTGAAAAAAGGTGAGAAAAACAACAAAATTCAAAATATGTTGTAGAGCATATAAAATAATTTGTACGATATGTAAATATCTTGTACTTTTGCGCCCGTTATCCTGAATACAATCTTTTTACCTTAAAAAAAGCTAATACCTATTGAAATAGCCCGCCCCCTCTGAGAAGATGGGGCGGGCCGTTTTATTTGGGGGTTCCTTCAATTTTCAATTTTCAATCTTCAATTTTCAATCTTCAATCTTCAATAGCCATTATCTTATCCCCCTTGCGTTGAGGGCTTGGTGGTAGCGTCGTGCGTTGGCTGCATGCTCGGCTTCGGTGCGTGCGTAGTTGTGTGTGCCGCTGAAGTCCTCCTTGGCGCACATGTAGATGTAGTCGTGGTGCTCATAGTTGAGCACTGCCTCCAAGTCTTCTTTCATCGGTATGCGGATGGGGCCTGGGGGCAAGCCGCGGTATTTGTAGGTGTTATAAGGGTCGTCGGTGGTGAGCATCCTGTTGAGGATGCGCCGGATGGAGAAGTCGTGCATGGCGAATTTCACCGTGGGGTCCGACTGGAGGAGCATGCCTTTTCGCAGACGGTTGATGTACAGTCCTGCCACGGTGGGTTTCTCTGCTGTGGCAGCCGTTTCCTCGGTAACGATGCTCGCCAGAGTGCTCACCTCTTCGGGTGTCATGTCGAGGGCCTTGGCCTTGGCCAGCCGCTCGTCGTTCCAGAAGCGGTCGTGCTCCTTCTGCATACGGTCGAGAAAGTCCTCCACGGATACGGTCCAGTACATATTATAGGAGTCGGGGATGAACATGCTGGGGAAGGTGGCCTGCGTATAGCCATATTTGGCAATCAGGGTGGAGTCGGTGAGGGCTTGGAGCAGTTCCAAACTGTCGAGCTCAAGTTTCTTCGCCACGGCTCCTGCCAGTCGGTCCATGGTGCGTGCGGAGGGAATGGGCACATTGAGAGGGGTCTGCTCACCTCGCTTGAGCATGTTGAACAACCCGCTGGCGCTCATGTCGGTGGGCACGCCATAACGACCACGGATGATGTTCGTTCCATAGTCGCGCATGTCGGCGAGGGTCTTGAATCCCTTGAGCGCATGGGGCTTGGCAATGGCCGACACCTTTGTATAGACGGAATCGATGGTGTCGTCGCGGTCGATATACAGATAGGTTGTCTCCGATTCTTTCGAGAGAGACGTTTTTAGAAAATAATAGTAAATGCCGGCGGTAGCCAAAACAATCAGCGCAATGACTCCCAGCAGGGTCTTGGCCAGGCAACCCATCTTCTTTTTCTTTTCTTCCATGAAATTGTTTTTCCTTAATAAGTGGCTATTCTTGTTTCTCTCTTCTCCTTTCAAGGCTTCACGCCTTTTTGCAAAAGACGCCATCGCGGCTTGCATTCTGCAAAGAATATGCAAAGATAGTGCAAACCAATTGTAATTCAAAATAAATGGCGAAGTTTTTTATTACCTGTTCCTATAGTCAGATTTATTCTTGAAAAGTAGTAAAGGTATAACCATGACCGATATGAAGGAGGAAAAAATCGGCCTATATATGGTGCGCTTTCTGTTTTTTTTGATAAATTTGCAGCGTGATAGTGACTGAGAATGCACTACCGCCGTACTTCGGCTCGTGCTGATTTTATGGCGGGGCCACTTTAAGTCATCAGAATGAATAGAATGAACCTTTCAAAATCTATCATATGAAAACGGTGAGAAAGCCCTTGGTTTTGTTGGTTTGGCTCGCAATGAGTAGTTGAGCCCACCTATTTTTTTTCTATGTATACCATATTATTTGATTATTTCTATAGATGAAACTGAAATTCACAATAAATTACAAGACGGCCTGGGGGCAGGGGCTCTATGTAGCCATTACCTATTGCTCGCAGGATGGCCGTGAGCGCAGCCACCTCCTTGCCATGACGACCGACGATGGAGAGTGCTGGACGCTCGAGACATCGGTTATGGAGTCGCGCCAGCGCCCCGTCACCTCCTTCCGTTATTGCTATCAGGTGATGGACAGCGAGGGCGGTTTGCTGCGCCGTGAGTGGGACAAGGTGCCACGCCGCTATGCTTTCGACAGCAGCCGCAGTTATATCTTTCCCGACCAGTGGCGCGATGTGCCGCTCGCCGAGCATCTCTACACTGAGGCTTATCATGTGGCTACCTCCTGCGCCCGCCACCGTCCCGTGGAGGTGGTGCGTGTTCCCCTCTTCCGCCGCACTATCCTCTTCCGCGTTTCCGCACCCCAGCTCCTCACTGGCGAATCGGTGGCTCTTTGCGGAAGCCATCCTGCCATTGGCGGCTGGAGCCCCTCGCGCTTCCTTCCCATGAACCCTGTGGGCGATGGCGAGTGGATGCTGACCGTCAATGTCGAAGGCATGTCGTTGCCCTTGGAATACAAGTACGTCATCGTCGATGCCAACCACCATCTCGCAACATGGGAGGAAGGCGACAATCGCACCATACCCGTCAATGCCCTTGCCGACGGCGAGGTATTGGTGCTCCATGGAGGGGCATTGCGGACGCGTGAGGAGGTGTGGCGTGCCGCAGGTGTGGCAGTGCCGGTCTTCTCGCTCAGATCAGAGCACTCGTTCGGCGTGGGCGACTTCGGCGACCTCCGTGATTTCGTCGGATGGGCCGCCAAGGTGGGCATGCATGTCGTGCAACTGTTGCCAGTGGCCGACACCACTACCATGCACTCATGGACCGACTCGCATCCTTACAACGCCATCTCTGCCTTCGCGCTCCATCCCCATTATCTCGACCTCTCGCAGTTGCCACCTCTCGACGATGAGGAGAAAAGCAATGCCTTCCGGCGGCAGCAGCGCGAGCTCAATGCCCTCGACTACAGCGACTATATGGCTGTCGATAGGGTGAAGACGGCATACATCGATGCCGTTTTCGCCCTTCATGGTGCTGCCACGCTTGCCACCGAGGAAGTCATGTCGTTCGTTGCCGACAACGAAGCATGGCTCATGCCCTATGCCGCATTCTGCCTCCTGCGCGACATTCACAACACCTCGCGCTTCACTGACTGGGGCGACTATGCCCAATATGATGAGGCCCGTGTCAGAGCCTTTCTCGAGCAAAACAGGGAAGGTTACCAGCGCATATGCTTCGTGCAGTACCATCTTCACCGCCAGCTTGCCGCCGCCGCACACTTCGCCCATGAGCAGGGCGTTGCCCTCATGGGCGACCTGCCCATTGGTGTTTACCGCGACAGTGTCGAGACATGGCGTCACCCGGAGTTCTTCGACTTCGATGCTCAAATCGGAACGCCCCCCGACCAGGAATCTCTTTACGGGCAGAACTGGGGCTTCCCTGCTTACCGGTGGAACGACAATACGGTGCAGGTCCCTCTTTATGATTGGATACGCCGGCGACTTCAGCATATCGAGCAGTATTTCGACGCTTTGCGCATCGACCATGCCGTGGGCTATTTCAGGGTGTGGCAGCTGCCCGCTGATGCCGTGCTTGCCACCATGGGGCATTTCGAACCGGCTTTGCCCATGAGTGCGGAGGAAATCGAGCGATGGGGGTTGACCTTCCGCCGCGAACTGCACACAAGGCCATTTGTCAACGACCGCATCATACAGCGCCTCTTCGGCATCCATGCCAGCTATGTCAAGGAGCATTTCCTCGTAGCGCAGTCGTATGGCCTCTATGCGCTGCGCCAGGATTTCGACACACAGGTGAAGGTGCGCGACTACTTCGGAGGGCGGACCGACGAGAACAGTTTATGGATACGAGATGGGCTCTACCGCCTTATTGCAAACGTACTCTTCCTCGAGGACAGCCATTTGCCGGGAATGTATCATCCCCGCTTCTTGGTCTACCAAGAGCCTGTTTATGAGATTCTCACTCCCGAGGAGAAGGATGCTTTCATGAGGCTCTACAATAATTATTATTACGAGCGCCACAACGCATTCTGGGCAGAGGTGGCTTCTCAGCGGCTCGGAAGCATCCTCGCCCAGACACGCATGCTTATCTGTGCCGAGGACCTGGGGATGCTCCCACCCTGTGTGCCACAGGTGCTCGACAGTCTGCGCATCCTTTCTACCGAGATACAGGGTCTGCCCAAGCAGCCCGGCTATGAGTTCGCCCATCTTGAGGCCAATCCATACAGAAGCCTTTGCACACTGTCCACGCACGACATGGCCCCGCTGCGCCTGTGGTGGGAGGAGAACATCGGGCGCACGCAGCGCTACTATGCCACCGTGCTGCAGCAGCAGGGGAGGGCACCACAGCAGCTCACCCCCTTGCTCGCCGAGCGCATCGTGGCAAGGCAGACCTTCTCGCCCTCCATGCTTTGTATCCTTGCCGTGCAGGACTGGCTTGCCATGGATGGCGAGCTCAGGGGGCAAAATGCCGCCGATGAGCGAATCAACGCCCCATACGATGTCTACAACCAGTGGAAATACCGCATGAGGGCCTCCATCGAACAATTGGTGGAGGCGGGGAAGTTCAACAATAAAGTGCGCACGATGCTGGCGCACAGCAGGAGGTAAACGAACCGACAGACAAAAAGAATGGAAACCTACGACGCTTATATCTTCGACCTCGACGGCACGCTGCTCGACACCTTGAACGACCTGGCGGCGAGCACCAACTATGCGATGCGCACCCACCATCTGCCAGAGCATACCATCGATGAGGTGCGCCGCTTTGTGGGCAACGGAGTGAGCAAACTCATAGAGCGGGCGGTGCCCGGCGGCAAGGATAACCCGCTTTTCGAAGCGGCATTAGCGACCTTCCGCGAGCACTATCTCATCCATCAGTACGACACCACAACGCCCTATCCGGGCATCATGTCCATGCTCCGACGGCTGAAGGAGGCGGGAAAGGCCACCGCCGTGGTGAGCAACAAATTCGATGCCGCCACCAAAGCCCTCTGCCAGCGTTTCTTCGGCCCACTGGTCGATGTCGCCATCGGCGAGAGTGCGAGTGTTGCCCGCAAGCCGTCACCCGATACCGTCATAGAGGCCCTGCGCATTCTGGGCATCCCGTCGCAGGGGGCGGTGTATGTGGGCGACAGCGAGGTGGACCTCGCCACGGCAGTCAACTGCCACATGCCGTGCATTTCGGTGCTGTGGGGGTTCCGCGACCGCGAATGCCTCGTCGGACATGGAGCGAAGGTCTTCGTCGCAAAACCATCTGACATCTTCTGACTGCCTTGTCCCCCCATCATCATTCATTGCCGTAGCTGGCTAAACAATTACTGAATTCACCTTATGATAATAAAAAATAATGTTCCGCTGCAGGAAGTCTCATGGGTCAAGTCGGATGAATCGCTGAAAGACGTTCACGCGAGTAGTGCAGCCCATCTCTATTATCCTGAGCGCATGGATGAACTGATAGAGTTGTGCCGTGGCTTCTACCGTCGTGGCGAGGCTTTCGACCTCATCGGCTATGCCTCCAACACGCTTTTGCTGCCTTCTTATCATCCGCGCCATCTGATATGCACCAAGAAACTTGAGGAAATGGTGGAGGACGACATTTGCATCATGTGTGAGTGTGGCGTTCAGGTTCGTCAACTTGCCAAGTTCTGTGTCGCCCATGGTTATGAGGGTTTTGAAGGCCTTGTCGACCTCCCCGGAACAGTGGCGGCTGCCGTCTATGGCAATGCAGGTTGCTATGGCTGTCATGTCGCCACATGCCTCAGCGACGTGGAGATTCTCGGTGAGGATGGCGAGGTCAGGATGCTGAAGTCCAGCGACATGGCATTCTCCTTCCGCAGTTCGGCTATGAAGCGGGGTGAACTGCGAGGGGTGGTGCTGAGGGTATTCTTTCGAAAAGTGACGGGTGACAGCAAATTGTTGGAGCAGCGTGCTCAGGAAGCTCATCGGCAGCGGAAAGCCACCCAGCCTCCGGCAGCCAATAACTTAGGCACTACCATGGTGGGCTGCAAGCAGCGCACCATGTGGGGGCGTATCGTCATTCCTATGGCAAGGACATTGGCACGAATCACAAGAAACAGCCGGCAGACCGAGGTGGCGGTCATTCTCCTTCTCTCGGGCTACTGGCGGTTGCGCCCTTATCTGTTCAGAATGAACCGGTATATGTTTTTGGACGTCCGTGCCCATCAGCTTTTCCCCGACTATCTCCGCTTGATGAGCAAGCTATACAAAGACCCTCAGCTTGAAATCGAGATACGGAAGTAGTGGGATAATTCGTTCAATTATTCAATCTTCATCAGTTCGTGCATGAACTGCTCGAGCCGTAGCATGCCGTAAGCCCCAGTCACGCAGCTGACCTCATCATATTGAGTCACGCTGTCGGGAGTGATGTCCCGGTGCCAGATGGCAAAAGGCACGGGCTCATTGACGTGTATGCGCTGTTCTACGGGTGTGGGGTGGTCGGGAAGAAGTGCGATGCACACTGGCTCGTCCCACTGCACCACCTCGTTGTAGATGGGCTCCACGATGCGGTGGTCGAGATACTCTATGGTGCGGATTTTGAGGTCGAGGTCGCCGTCGTGCCCCGCCTCGTCGCTGGCTTCCACATGTAGGAAGACGAAGTCCTCGTGGCGAAGCGCCTCGATGGCTGCTGCAGCCTTGCCCTCGTAGTTGGTGTCGGAGAGTCCTGTGGCACCCTCCACCTCGATGATGCGCAGTCCGGCATAGTGGCCGATGCCCTTGATGAGGTCGACCGCCGAGATGACGCTTCCCGTCTTCACCTGAGGGTAGAGTTGGCTGAGAGTCTGCATCGAGGGGCGGTACCCCGGGCTCCAGGGCCAGATGGAGTTGGCCTCGTCGTGCCCGGCAGCTCGGCGGGAAATGTTGAAGGGATGCTCGGCAAGCAATTGTTGCGAGCGGAGGATGAGGTCGTTGATGAGGTCGGCGGTCTCCTGGGGGCTCATCCTTCCGGTGCCATCCTCATCGGTGCCGCCCTTAACCAGCAGTGGCTGCCAGGGCTCGTCGGGATGGTCGTGTGGAGGAGAGCATACGATGTGCTTGTTGCCACCCTTGATGACCAGCAGGTGTCGGTATTGGATGCCCGGCACGAATTTCACCCGGTCGGAGCCAAGGTGCTGGTCGAGATAGCTGATAAGCACTCTGGCATCCTCGGTGGAGAGATGCCCGCCATGGTGGTTTTTGATTTTCCCCTCAGAAAGGCAGATGATGTTGCAGCGGATGGCCATGTCGTCGGCCGCCATCTCATAGCCGATGGAGGCAGCTTCGAGCGGTCCGCGGCCTTCGTAAACCTGGTTCAGGTCATAGCCCATGATGGCGGTGTTGGCCACTTCTGAGCCTGGAGGAAAGCCCTCGGGCACGGTGATGAGGCGGCCGCAGCGGCCCTGTCGGGCCAGGAGGTCCATGAAAGGAGTGTTGGCGTGCTGCAAAGGAGTCTTTCCGCCGAGGCGCTCGATGGCGTGGTCGGCCATTCCGTCACCGAGGATGATGATATGCTTCATGGCGTCAGATATTGGCGATACTCATGATGTTGGCGAACACTCCGGCGGCGGTGACGCTGGCACCGGCGCCATAGCCCTGTATGAGCATGGGGAACTCGCGGTAGCGCTCGGTGGTGAGCATCACGATGTTGTTGCTGCCCTGCAGGTTGTAGAAGGGATGTCCCTGCGGCACCTCCTTGAGGGCGACGCTTGTGGTGCCGTGGTCCATGGTGGCAACGAATCGCCAGCGCTTGCCCTCAGCCTCAAGACCCTGCCGGCGGGTCTCGAAGTCGGCGTCAAGTTCGGGAAGCCGCTTCCAGAACTCCTCCACGCTGCCCTTAAAGAAGTCGTCGGGCACGAAGAGGTGCTTCTCCACGTCGTCTTGCTCCACTTTGTATCCTGCCTCACGGGCGAGGATGACCAGTTTACGGACCACGTCGGTGCCGCTGAGGTCAACGCGTGGGTCGGGCTCGCTGTAGCCCAGTTGCTTGGCACGGCGGACCGTCTCGGAGAAGGGAACGGAAGACGAAATCTCGTTGAAGATGAAGTTGAGCGTGCCGCTCAGCACGGCCTCAATCTTCAGTATCTTGTCGCCGGAGTTGCAGAGGTCGTTGATGGTGCCGATGATGGGCAGTCCGGCTCCCACATTGGTCTCGTAGCGGAATTTCACACCTCTGCGAAGGGCGGTGCGCTTCAGCTGCCGGTAGGTGTCGTAGTCGGAAGAGGCGGCAATCTTGTTGGCGGCGATGATGCTGATGTTGTGCTCGAGGAACGACTGGTAGAGGCTTGCCACTTCGCGGCTCGCGGTGCAGTCGACGAAGACGCTGTTGAAGATGTTCATGCCGATGACCTCGTCGTGCAGACGTTTGTTGTTGCTCGGTTCCGACTCGGCGAGCAGCTCCTGGTAGTGGTCGAGGTCGATGCCGTCGCGGGTGAAGATGGCATTTCGTGAACTGGCGATACCCACGACGTTGAGTTTCAGTCGGCTGTGCTCTTTCAGCTGTTCATACTGTGAGCGGATTTGCTCGATGAGTTTGCTGCCCACGGTACCGATGCCGCAGATGAAGAGGTTGAGTACCTTGTATTCCGAGAGGAAGAAGGAGTCGTGGAGCACGTTGAGCGACTTGCGCA
>CAMHEL010000040.1 GCA_946184125.1 uncultured Prevotellaceae bacterium | reverse complement strand
AGCTCATTTTGCTCTGCACTCGATTTGCATTAACTTTGCATAACTTAAGCTGCATCTCGGCATAGAAAATGAGCAAGCTCATTTTGCTCTGCACTCGATTTGCATTAACTTTGCATAACTTAAGCTGCATCTCGGCATAGAAAATGAGCAAGCTCATTTTGCTCTGCACTCGATTTGCATTAACTTTGCATAACTTAAGCTGCATAGACAATAACAGAACGATGACAAGAACGCTCACTTTGGTTATTTTCCTGCTGACGGTGCTCACTGCCTCGTCGCAAACCGTTGTGATGCCAGATGAGGCGAGCCCCACGGAGCGTGACGTGCCCTCACCCACCGAAGGTGTCATCAGCGATGAGTTCATCGATGAGCCGACGATGATGTCCGACCTTCTCCAGATGCTCGCCGACTTCAGCCAGTACATGGTGGCCAACTACCAGGCCTGCACCTACCCCAACGACATCGGCGAGGTCTGCGGCTGCTTCCGTGGCGAGAGCACCATGGCCAGCAACGAAGCTGGCGTGCGCACCAATGCCGACCTCTCGATGCTCTGCGCCTTCCTCGTGAAATACGCACAGCCCGCCGGGGTGCGACTGCCCGACGGTATCAGTTGGCAGCAGCTGAGTGACATAGCGATGCGAAGCCTCGTCTTCGCCTACTCCACCCACAAAGCCAACCGTCTGAAGACCTGTGCAAAAGGCGACTACTGGGGCAGCACAAGCCGCGACGACAGCGTATGGGAAAGTTCGCTGTGGGCCATGTCGGTGGCTTATTCAGCCTTCTTCCAATGGGAGCGTCTCAGCAAGGAGCAGCGCAGCTACATCCACAACCTGCTGCGCGCTGAGTGCAACTACGAGTTGGAGCGCAGCATCCCCACCGGCTTCCAGGGCGACACCAAAGCCGAGGAGAACGGTTGGGAGGCCGACGTGCTGGCTGCAGCCTTAGGACTCTTCCCCGACGACCCACTCGCACCACAGTGGTTCGAGCGCCTCCGACGCTTCGCCATCAACAGCTACAGCCACCCTGACGACGCCACCAACACCACTACCGTGGACAACGACAGGGCCGGCACCGTGCGCGACCTCTACGAAGGGCCGAACCTCTACGAGGACTACACACTGCAGAACCACAACCTCTTCCACACCTCGTATCAGAACGTGGTGATGCAGGAACTTGGCGAGGCAGCCCTCGCCCTTCGCCTCTTCCAGAGCGAGTTGCAGCACGAAGAACGGTGGCACACCAATGCCCTTATGCACCACTGCCAGGAAGTGATGGACAGCGTGCTCTGCTGGCTCGCACTGACCGATGGCGAACTGGCCATGCCCAACGGCAACGACTGGAGCCTCTTCCTCTACGACCAAATCACCTCGTACACCACCATGGCAGCCCTGCTGCGCGACCCCAACGCACTGATGCTCGAAAACCTTGCCTACAAATACATCAAAGCACGGCAGCAAACCACACCCGACGGCAGTTGGCTGCTCCGGCCCGACGTGCAAGCCCGGAGAATGGGCGTGCAGGGGCACCGCGTCATGATGACATGGCTCATGCATCATCTCTACAGCACCGCAGCGATGAAGCCCACACGGTGGGAAGACTTCCGCACGGCGCACAGCGAAGCACGCCTCATACCCTGCCAGAATGTGGTGAGGGCTTTCACACGCGACCGCTTCACCACTTTCTCATGGAGCAAGGGCCTGAGAAGCTACACGGGATACATCGCCTCAAACTGTCCCGACAAGAACAAAATCATCGTGCCCTTCCGCACCAACAACACCGGCAACTTCCTTGGATGGTACACCGTGAACGGTAAGCGGACCGACGCCACCCCCGTGGTGAGCGGCAACTACCACCTCTGCGGCGACGCCTATACCATGAACGGTAGGCTGCGCACCAACGGCGGCGCCCTCGACCACCACTTCGCCATCTACTCCACACCAGGCAATGCCGTGCTCCAAACCGACTATGTGGAGGCACTCGACACCGCCACCATCACCGGGGAATATGGAGGGCTAATGGCCATCTCCGTCGATGAGTTCACCAAGACCCACCGCACGCTCTATCACGACAAGGGAAGGCAGCAGAGCGATGGCACCACACGCCTCACGCTGCAAAGCCCATGGCTCAACATCGACAACGAGGTGGGATTTGTCAACACAGGGGGAAAAGCCATCGCCTTCGGCGACAAAGCTCCCAACAACAGCATCCTCACCGCAAAAGTATACACCGCTTACAGCAGCGAGAAGCGGCAGGTGGCGCCAGGCGACATCATCGACCGGCGGTGCATGGCCTACTACAGCCGTATCAGCGCCAAGGGCACGGCAGCCGTGGCAGAACGGGCACAAGCCCTCACCGCACAACTGCCCGAGGGGTGGAACGGCATGATGGCCGCCGACCCCGACGGCACCCATTACCTGCTACTCGCCCACTTCGCCGGAAGCGCCGCTACCACCACCCTCAGCCAACTCAGCTGCCCCCACGGCGCACCGGTGTTCACCGTCCCCACCACGATAGCCAACGGCAAGGCCACAGCCTCCTTCAACATCAAGGAAAGCGACGCCACAGGACAAGCGCTCCACATCTTCATCGAGGGCGACGGCATCACCGCACAACAGGTCAGCGACAACCCGATGGCAGCTGCGCTCACCGTCAGGAAAGCCACCAAAGCCACCGTCACCATCACGGGCGAGCACACCGCCACACGCACCATACGCCTTAAAGCGGGCACAACAACCGTCAGCACCGACAACGGCCACATCGTGGCAAGAAAACAATAACACACAGAGCAACACAGCAATATGAGAATAGACATCATCACCGTACTGCCCACCATGATTGAGGGCTTCGTCAAGGAGTCCATCCTCGACAGGGCACAGAAGAAAGGCCTGGCAGAGATTCACCTGCACAACCTGCGCGACTACACCCTCGACAAGTGGCGCCGCGTCGACGACTACCCCTACGGAGGTTTCGCCGGCATGGTCATGCAATGCGAGCCCATCGACCGAGCCATCAGCGCCCTAAAGGCTGAGCGCGACTACGACGAGGTCATCTTCACCTCGCCCGACGGAGAGCAATTCAACCAGCAGGTGGCCAACGACCTGTCGATGCTCGACAACATCATCATCCTCTGCGGACACTACAAAGGCATCGACCAGCGCATACGCGACCACCTCATCACCCGAGAGATATCCATCGGCGACTATGTCCTCACCGGTGGTGAGCTCGCCGCTGCGGTCATGGCCGACGCCATCGTCAGACTCGTGCCCGGCGTCATCAGCGACGACCAGAGCGCCCTCTCCGACTGCTTCCAGGACGGACTCCTCTCAGCACCCATCTACACACGGCCCGCCGACTACAAAGGATGGCGCGTGCCCGACATCCTCCTCAGCGGCAACGAAGGGAAAATAAAGGACTGGGAGATAGAGCAGAGCCTCGAGCGCACAAGGCGCCTGAGACCCGACCTCATGGAAGCACTGAACAAAAAACCTAAGTAGGTGATCATAAATAGATGATAGTTACGGATAATTTTGATTACCGACTTAATTTTGATTACCGACTTAAGAAATAAGACCACCCTGCAGAAGCAAGAGTGAACACACGACGACAGCAATATGAAACGAAACTACAACAAGACCCCCGACTACGACCACTATGTGGTGGACCGCGAAGCACCACTGCTCGAATACCTCCTCGACACCCTCAAGGGCATGAGCCGCAACAAGGTGAAGGACACCCTGCAAGGCCATGGCATCAAAGTGGATGGGAAACAGGTCACACAGTTTGACTTCCGCCTGAAACCCGGAATGAAGATAGCCGTGAGCAAGTCGAAACGCAACAACCAGTTCAAAAGCCGCTATGTGAAAATCATCTACGAGGACTCACACCTCATCGTGGTGGAGAAAAACATCGGCATCCTCTCGATGGCCGCCGGCCACTCGTCGCTCAACGTGAAAGCGGTGCTCGACGACTATTTCCAAAAGACACGCCAGCGGTGCAGGGCACACGTGGTGCACCGCCTCGACCGCGACACCAGCGGACTGATGGTCTACGCCAAGGACATGGAGACGGAGCAAATACTCGAGCATGAGTGGCACAACATCGTCTACGACCGGCGCTACGTCGCTGTCGTGTCGGGGGAGATGGAGCATGACGGAGGGACGATAGCCAACTGGTTGAAAGACAACAAAGCCTACGTCACCTACTCATCGCCTGTGGACAACGGCGGAAAATATGCCGTGACCCATTACCACACTCTGGCACGCACCACAGAGCACTCACTCGTGGAGTTCAGACTGGAAACAGGGCGCAAAAACCAGATACGCGTACATGCCGCCGACATGGGGCATCCCGTATGTGGTGACATAAAATACGGCAACGGCGACGACCCGCTCCACCGCCTCTGCCTGCACGCCTTCCTCTTGTGCTTCTACCACCCGATTACAAGGCAGCGCATGGAGTTTGAGACGCCGGTGCCCACATCTTTCCAGCGACTCTTCAAATAAGACAAAAACATTAGGAACCAAAAACAACAGAACACACGTAAACAGCTATGGAACTTAGTTCAGAACTTCTCAACCCCGATAACATCCCCCTTATCATTTTCGCAATCATCGCAGTGGCTGTGGCCTTCTTCCTCATCAAGCGCCTGGCAGGATGCATCATACGCCTCGTCATCACTGCCATCCTGATCGCCATCCTGGGATATATCTACTTCAACTACCTCGAAGTGCAGGAAGAAACACCCGCTACAGAGGAGACTTTAGACGCTAAACGTTAGACTTTAGACGCTAGACTTTAGACGCTAGACTTTAGGCGTTAGACCTTAGACTTTAGGCGTTAGGCATTGGCCAGAATTCACGGAGGTATTGTCAAAACAACTAAATTGTCTCATAATAGGTAAGAACTTTATAATCAGAAGCTTATGCCCTTTCAGGGCGATTATTTTTGCTCGATTTAAGACCCAGGGCGTTGCCCTGGGCTGAGAGCGTGTTGGCCTTTCAGGCCGCCGTTGCCTTCGCTCATATAGACTTTAGGCGTTAGACTTTAGACGCTAGACTTTAGACGCTAGACTTTAGGCGTTAGACCTTAGACTTTTGATTTCAAGCCACCGTGAGGCGGCCGTTAGGTCGCCCTTAGCCAAAGCCCGAACCCATCAAATCATACGTCTAAACTCCTAAACTCCCTCAAAAAACTCCCAAACTCCCTCAAAAATCTCCAGAACTCCAAAACTCTCCCAATCCCACAAATCATACGTCTAAACTCCTAAACTCCCAAACTCCTAAACTCCCTCAAAAACTCAAAAACTCCTAAACTCCTAAACTCCTAAAAAAACTCCCTCAAAAAACTCCTAAAAAAGCTCATCCAATGAGTAATCCTATCGCGACGAGTACCCCATAGACCAGCATGTTGCGCGCATTGGCTCCCAGCACCTCGTTGAGCTGGCGCCCTTGGGCGATGGCCTTCATACGCCTCCAGGTGTGCGTGTGCAGCACCAGATAGCCTACAGGCAGCAACGTGGCCCACACATAACCTTTGGTTAGGAACACCATGCCGAGAAGGCAGGCAGCTACACCAAGCCCCCAGAAGAGCCACTCGGCGGCCCGCTGGCCGATACGCACCACCAGCGTCACCTTCCCCGTTCGGCGGTCATTGTCACGGTCACGGTAGTTGTTCACCACCAACAGCGTGTCGATGACCAGTCCGCAGGCCAATGACGCTGTTATAGTCACCCACCCTACTGCATCCGTCTGCAGGTAATAGGTGGCACAGACGGGAACAATGCCGAAGAACAGAAGCACCAGCACATCGCCCAGACCGAGATACGACAGATGGGTGGTGTAGAGGAAGCAGAACACCACACACGCCACGCCGACAGCCACCATCCACCAACCGCCGAACATGATAAGGGGCAGACCCGTCAGACAAGCCACGGCCGTCACGGCGCAGATGGCCCGCCGCATGGCCGGCAGCGTCACCCATCCCTGGGCACAGGCACGGCGAGGACCAAGACGCTGCTCATCGTCGGCGCCCTTGAGATAGTCGAAATAATCGTTGATGAGGTTGGCGTCAACCTGCATGAGCAGGGCGAACAGCAGACAGAGCACGGCTGGCACAAGGCGCAGATGACCCACATCGGCCCAGGCAAGGGCAAGGGCAATAATCACTGGCACGGCGGCACCCGTCAGCGTCTTCGGCCTGGCGGCAAGCAGCCAAGCCCGCGGCGAGTTGAGCTTCACGTCATTCTCGTTCATCATCATCGTTTCTTTAAATCGTGCAAAAGTAAGAAAAAAATGCCATCCGAAGCACCACTTCTGCGTTTTTTTTCCGATATTTGCAGCACAATAACCCATACCTATGATAGACCGCAATGTCAGCCTCGACCTCATGGAGTTCGTCGAGCAACAAATTCTCCCCCGCTACAACCAATTCGATAAGGCGCACAACCTCTCACATGCCCAACAAGTTATCAGGGAGTCGGTGCAGTTGGCACGCGCCGTGGGAGCCGATGTCAACATGTCGTATGCCATAGCTGCCTACCACGACCTTGGACTGGAAGGGCCACGTGCCATACACCACCTGACAAGCGGCAAAATCCTTGCAGCCGACATCAGGCTGAGAAAATGGTTCTCACCCGCACAACTGCAGGTGATGCGCGAGGCTGTGGAGGACCACCGGGCATCGGCATCGCATGCCCCAAGAAGCATATACGGGAAAATCGTGGCGGAGGCCGACCGCGAACTGACTCCCGAGACGGTTATCAGGCGCACCATACAGTACGGGCTCAACCACTATCCCGACAAAAGCCGCGAGGAGCACTGGAATCGCTTCATCGAGCACATGGACGCCAAATACTCCATCCATGGCTACATCAAACTGTGGCTGCCAGGGTCGTCAAACAGCAAGAAACTCGACCAACTGCGCGAACTCATCGCACATCCACAGCAGATGCGCCCTATCTTCGAACGAATTTACGACGAAGAGACAACGGACGATGGCAGCACACCTCCAAAAGCACCATGACAGAAACCATCATCAACACCTGCAACATCATCACCGACAAACCGTTTATCAACAACATATATGAAGAGATTCGCTTATTCGATTACGGGATTTATCATCCTGATGGCCATCTTCATCTATTTGGCATGCACTGGTGCCGGAACATACACCCTCATCGCCTATGCCATCGGCGTTTGCGTTATCATCTGTGTTTTCCCGTTTAGACAATGCGAAGAGCCAAAGGACAACATCATTGTAGAAGAACGGCATCAGCAGACACTCCAAAGCCTCATCGACACCTACGGCACCCCCGACGAAATCATCGTGACTGATGTCACACATGGCAACGAGATAGACGGCGCGGTGCTGGTCTATGACAATGGTGGCCAGCATGGTAAAGGCTTCCTTGTTTGCAATGGCACCGCAATAGACAAGGAAAGCATCACCGACATCACCTTCCACAACAAGTATGGCACGGCCTTCGGTCTGCCAGACGAGTTTCAAGTGGTGATTTCCACCAACGATGAAAGTCAGCCGAAAATCTACGTCCGTGCTGGCAACGACATCGAAATGGTTAAGGAGATTGTAGCACAGATGAAGTCACATTTTAGACTTAGGGGTTAGACGCTAGACTTTAGACTTTAGGCGCTAGACTTTAGACGCTAGACTTTAGACTTTAGGCGCTAGACTTTAGGCGCTAGACTTTAGACTTTAGACATTAGGCTTTAGACGCTAGACTTTAGACATTAGACTTTTGACTTTAGGCTTTAGACCTTAGACTTTAGACCACCGTTCCCTGCGGTTTCGCCACAGGTCTTTAGACGCTAGACTTTAGACCGTGTGCCCGCAAAGCATACGTCTAAACTCCTAAACTCCCAAACTCCTAAACTCCCTTCAAAACTTCCAAACTCCAAAACTCTCCCAAAACTCCCAAACTCCTAAACTCCCTCAAAAAACTCCCAAAACTCCTTCTCATTTTTCTCTCACGTCAGATAATAATTTGTTGTAGAGGAACGTTCTTTATTAAAAAAAAGCACATGAACATGAAGAAGATATTTGTATTGTTAGTAACGGCCTTATTCGTCTCGCAGGCCATGAAAGGTCAGGAACGTGTTGGAACCTTCTCGCTGATACCGAAAGTCGGCGTTAGTCTGACCAATTTGTCGGGCGAAGAGATATATTATAACGACTCAGAAATTCCGGCCAAGGGAAAATACGACGGCCGGTTCATGGGAGGGATTGAGGCTGAATACCAAATGCTTCCCACGACAAGTATATCATTAGGAGTTGGCTACGTACAACAAGGATGTCGGTTCTCTGACTTTGAGATTGGCAACACCCAAACCATTTCAGAAAGTTGGGACGACGTTCACTCCAAGTTGGACTATATCCAGTGTCCGCTCACCATCAACCAATATATTGCGGATGGACTGGCCGTGAAGGCAGGTATCCAGTTGGGGTTCCTCGTCAATTCGGAATTTTTGTTTTCGACCACCCCCATCAAACATTTCACTGATGGTACAATAGAGTATGGAAAGACAGAGGACATGGAGATAGACCTGAAATCGGTTATGCACTCCATGGATGTCTCCATTCCCGTAGGCATTTCGTATGAGCATCTCAACGTGGTGCTCGACGCCCGTTATCATTTCAGCCTGACAGACATTTATAAGGACAATACGTGGCCATCAGAGAAGAACAAGGTTTTCACCATCACCGTGGGATATAAATTCAATCTTTAGGTGAGTTCTATTCATATTGCCCCAATCCTTTCGAACTTATCCGTAGGGTCTTAGCTCGTCTAAGACCGCAAAACGAATACCATACCCCTTGCGCCTCTGTAGTAGGGCATCTTGCTTGTCAAATCCGCAAAACGAAACATACTCGACGGGATGCGGCATTTGAAAAGCAAGATGCCCTACAGATGCCTTGTAACAAAGTCTGGCAGGATAATCTTTGTCGGGTTCGGAGACCCGACTTCCTTTCCGTGTAGGCTCAGGATGTCATAGCAGCAGTTCTTCGCCGCTTTCGATGAACTTCAATTCTTTCTCTGTGAGGCATCCGTAGATGACGAGAGGCGATGTGCGCACGTCGATGCCACGCTCCACATACTCACGCCTGAGGTATCGGTAGAGTGCAGGCTTCCCCACCTCCTTGCAGCCCTCTTTCGTTTTGGCATCCGCCTGTTTGTTGGCGGCACCGAGGCGTGCATTCCATCTGGGCATGAAGGTCTTGGCACAGGTGCGTAGGACGTCGGGGAGGTCGAACTGCCCGAAACTGCTCTTGTACTCGGTGAGGTAGTCGGCGAAGAACAGCAGCATGCCGAACATCGAAAGCTGATTGCCGAATTTCCCGATGAAAAGGCGTGCGGTGAGCTCTACGGGTTCTTTGAGCACAGCCTCCCTTGGTCTGCCCATGGTGAACAGTCCCACGATGTTGTTGACCACGACGCTGAAAGCCAGTTCCTTGCCGTAGATTTTGTCGAGCATGGCGAGCGTTACAGAGGGGAGCATGAGGCATTTGGTGGGGTTGGCAGTGGCATCGGCCCATTTCACGGGAGCGAAGAAAGCCAGCACGTCGGTGTCAGAAGGGAAGAGCGCTTTGAACTTCCTGGCCTCTGTTGCTTGGAGTTCGGATGGTACGAAGGGTTTGCTCAATGGCCCATTGCTTGGCCTCTTCGATGTAGTCTGCAGAAGTGCGCTGTTGATAGTGTGTTGCATGGTTGTTATGATTTGAAAGGGTTAATGATTTGCTTTGTTGTTGGTGTGATGCTTTCTGCTGCGCCACGAGGAGCCAGTTGCAGAAATGGCTCTGCGCGTCGCCGAGGCCGTCGTGCGATTCCTTGCCGCGGCACTCACAGTCGAGGGCAAACTCGTCGAGACGGTCGTCGACCTGCCCGATGGTGATGTGGTGCCTCATGCATACCGACTCCTTCCATGCCCTGTTGCCTTTCATCTGTGCGACAGCCTCACGGGTGGAAAGTGGCGTGCGGTAAGCGGCACTGCAGGGCCGTGAGGGTGCCGGAGGCGTTGTTTCGCTGGCCGATGGTGGGCAAGATGGGACCACGAGCTGTTCGTCTTCTCGCGCATACGCGGGCGTGGAGGGGGAGGGGGAATCTTGATAAATTTCATTTATCTTTATATATTCCTCTTGTGCCGTTTCTGCTGTCATTTCCGCTGTTTTTGTCTGCTGAAACAGTGTTTTTGAATCAGAGGCCAAGGGCGGCTCTGGTGTTTCAGCCGTCGTCATCGCGTTTCCTGCCGCCATATTGGCAGTTGTGGCAGAGGGTGAGCCATCATCCAGCAAGTAGAGGAGCGGTTCGTCGCTGGCATGCTTTCTGCGCCGTGCTGCGACGAGGTAATGCTGCTGGATGTCGCGGCTGGTGAGCACCTGATGCTGTTCGAAGAGGGTGCGGTCGAAGAAGTCCCATGCCACGAGGGTGCCTACGATTTTCTCCATCTTGCCGAGGGTGATGCCAGGCAGTTGTTTCAGGATGGCGACACGGTTGGCTGGTGTCCATTCCACATAGTATCCGTTGCGATAGATGGTGCAGAGTAGCATGACAACCGCTGCCTGCCCTTTGATGCCGTGCTCTACGATGGCGGCGCCAACTCTCGGGTCATCGAAGAAATCGACGTCGAACGGGAAATAATTGAGTCCGGTCTTGAGGGGTCTTGCCATGATGTGATGAATTGATTATTGGTTGCAAAAACGGGGTTATTGTTTTCTGCTGCAAAAATACGTAGATGGCAAGACGGTGTTATGTCATTTTCGTATGGACGAACAAAAAAAAATGATTTTCTCAGGAAATATTTGCAAGAATGATTATAAAGAACTATATTTGCAATGATAGTAAAAAATCATTCTTTACAATACGTTTCTAATCATGAAAAAATTATTTTTGATGACCTTCATTGCACTGATTACCAATACAATAATGATGGGGCAAAACATGTTCAGTGGCACAACGGACTTGGAGGTAATAGCCAACGAATGGGAGAATTTAACCCTAAGCAATGTAAAGGATGGCTCTCTGGTCTCTATGCTTGACTGCTTCAACAAGAAGTGGCCCACATGGATGCTGAAATCAGCTGTCAAAACGATGAAAAAAGGTGTGGTAGGCCGAGATACGCATAACAATGGACAAATTGTTGTACACAACAAGCCTAAGGACGGTTTTGTGTCGGTCGATTGGTACGGTAACGCTGAACGACATGAGTTCATGAGAGCATGCTACTGGAAGCGTTCCAATGGTCATCGTTTGCTCGGAATATATTTTGGCGGGACAGACAACTACCCCAACATACATTTCGTATGTTTCTACGACTACGACATGAAGAGACATACACTTACTCCAGAACCCCAAATCATCGACGGTTTCCGGACGACGGAAGACAGAAAATTCTACTATGATTTGCCAGAAGAAGGCAAGAATTTGCAAATTAGTGAATTCGGAAGCCGGGGGCACTTCTTACACCACTTCAAATGGGACGGCATGAAACCCGTGTTTTCAGAATCAATGAAGATAGAGGATAATGACGAAGAGCATTGCGATGAAGATGAATGACAACTGTCGTCAACCCTATTGAGGATGAAATAAATCACGGGGACAGTCATCACGGGGGCAGGTTTTTGATGGAATTCGAAAAAAACATCAAAAACCTGTCCTTTTTATGTCCTGTAATGTATTAATTATAGCCTCATTTTTATGAAATAACACATTGTTTACAAAATGTTACAAATCGAACAAATTAAAGGAAAAAGGAACATCTTTTTTGCACGATTATAAAAATTATCTCTAATTTTGTCGCCATCAACACAACGTTTTATATTCGGTTAAGAATACATTTCAGAAGAAAGAATATAAAAAATAAGAATAAAAATACAGGCCATTGTAAGATTGCGACATCAATAATCTCACAAATACTAAATCTTTACTTTATTGTTATTTCACATTTCAAACACGAAAGAATGAAAAGATCAATTACTCTATCAATTCTATTGCTCGCATTCATAACGAATGCGATGGCTTGGGAACCAGAGATCAAGGAGACTCACTGGTTCGGTGTGTATGAGTATGTGGATTACCCCTATGGTTTCGATGACAAAGTCATCAACTGGAGTGGTAACTACATCGAGTCGATAATCATCGTAAAATCGGCTACAGGACAAGACCCCCGTCAAAGGCCCAAAACCAGTTTTTATTCCTGGCTTGACCACAAATTGCGTTTCAGTGTGGCAAACACAAATTCATGGGGGCTTGACGAGACCAACAACTCTGCCTACAACAAGGGCCAGGGTCTGAAGAACATCACGAACAATCCTGAGAATTTCGTGATTCACGACTTGAAGCTCGGCGACAGCTATTCCATCCAATATTATGAGAATAACAAAAACCAGCCCACAGAAGTGAGTGGCTCTGGTGTTGGCAACATCACCATCGAGATACCTGGGCAAGCTGTCATCCGCCGAGTAATCATCACGATGAAGGAGTACCAGAAAGCGACCATGGAAGTCAAAGAGCTTACCCAAGCAGAGCAGACCCAATTTGGCGGCTTCGGCTATCGCTATTCCTTCACGGGTTCTGGTGTGCTCGAAGACAAACGTGGCGCAGTGCCATACATCACCATGAGGTTTGGTGCTGACAACGACATGACCTTCGTCAGGCCACTTTCCAACATCAATTACCAATATGGCAGTTTGGAGGAGACCCCCGCAAAATTATACGCTAAGAATTTCGGCGGGGATGTCGTGGAAGCAACAGCTAATAGCAATAATGAGTATACGGTTAGTTCCGGCTCCAATGCACAGTTTGGCTGGGATACCCAGTTCTGGATTGCAGCACCCTACGATCTTCCCCAAGGTCAAAAATTCAAAGTGGACTTTTGGTATAAAGCCGACAAGGCAGCTAATGTAAGCACACAGATTCACGGTACGCCATCACAATACTTGTATTGGGGTGCTTTAGGCGATTTGTCTTTCACCACCGAATGGCAACATTATGAAGGAGGAGAAATTACGGTCACCAGCGACATGAACGGCATGCAGTCGATAGCCTTCAACCTGAATGATGACCTTTCCAATGCGACCACCTTCTATTTCAAGGACATCACCCTTTCGGTACCGGGGAGGACCATCACCAACAGCAGTGAAGACTATGGCGCAGCCTCCATCATCGACGCCTCGAACACGCTCAATCCTTATACCGACAACCTGCAGTACCGCTTGACCTATAAGGTAGACAACCAAACCTGGAACAGATACACCCAGGAAGAAACAAGAGAGAGGCTGATAGGCAAAGAGTGGTCGATTTTCACCGCCCAGCACGACCTTAACGTTGACGCCAGCTCACCCAATCCCTATGGTGATGACCCAGGGTCAGTGGTCTTTGGCGATATCTTCAACAGCATCTGGCCTCTTTGTGGCAACTACTTCTATTTCTTCCCCGAGGTGAATGGAAAGTTGGTTATCGACTACTATTGCGAGGGAGAGGAAGAGGTACCCGCCTTCTGGTACAAGCAAAGAGAAGACGGCTCATTACCCAGCATCTACGAGCAACCGTCAAGAACGAACATTAACCTAAATGCCGCAGGCAGGACCAATGGCACCAACCATTACTCCCTCATAGTGAATGTAGAAAAAGGCGGCGTCTATTACCTCTGCTCGCTGCCGACGAACCAATCGCATGAGCACCCCATCATCCGCCTGAAATCCTACGCCTTCATTCCCTCTTTCCGTGTTGAGCCGCTTTACAAAGTGGTGAACAACGCCACCGATGTGGCAAATGGCAGTGCCGAGATAGAATATGCGGCAGAAGTCCTGGGAGGCCCCTACTCCGGAATGAACACCGACAATCTCACCGGCACCTACATCCGCAACGCAGAACAAGAGCCGAGAGTGAAATGCCTTGGCAATGTAGAGAGTGCAAAGGCAAAGGTGTTTACCCGCAACGGGAGGCAGTACTTAGGATTCTATGACATCCATTTCAAGGAAGGAACCAATGCCAATGGCGAGACCTACAACCCCGGTGGTGCCGTGGTGGCTCATATTGACTGTGAATACGGTAAGGCCAGCTTCGTGCTCACCATCGCTTACGATGCCGCCAATGCCAAATGGGGCAAGGTGGACGGCAAGGACACACGTGTCGCCTATTCTGATGGCGGAGAAGAGGTGAAACACTGGGACTTCTATTCCAACACCAACTGGGACCTCGGCAAGTATGGCGAGGACGATGGCACCAGATATGACGCCAGCAATCCCAGCGCTTGGTTAGCAAAGTCAAAACTCTTCAAGGAAGTGCATAAGGCTGACGGACTTACAGCAGACTGGTCGAAGACCTTCGTCAACCTGCAGGAAGGCGGACAAGAGCCCATCTTCAAGAGCGTGTATGACATGGAGGCCGACAATGCCGACATGATTCACGAGACCGCCGGACTGGTCATCATGAGCAATGCCAACGAACTGGGTATCTACAACGAGAACGATGCACCCACTTCAAGTTTCCAAGACCGCTACATCGGATTCATGAACGGTGGAAAGCTCATCATCCCGAGACTGAAGAAAGACGACCGCGTGGTCATCAAGATGGGAGCCTTCGGCAACAGCGATGACGCGATAGGCAACAAACCTGCCACCCTGACCATCAATAATGCTTTGGATGCCAAGGGAAATGCCATCAGCGGCGATTATGTCATTGGCGGTTCCATTCCTTTCAATGATGAGACATCCCCTGCCAACACACTGCCTCATGGTGAATACCACTTCATCGTGGCCAACACCAGCAACAGCCTCGACAACGATTTCTACATCGAAGTGAAGGAAGCCGACCTGCTGAAGATTTACTCCATCGACATCTACCGCAACGGAGCCAACGACAACCAGGACATCCTGACCGAGAACAGCGTCACGGGTATGGAGCCTGAGCTTCTTTTCACCGATGACGATGAAGATTCGAAGGATATGACCTGCTACCTGCGCTATAGTGGCTACAAAGAGATATCGGCAATCAATGATGTCGACCAAGTGCGTGGCAACCTTGACTTGCAGACAAGCAGCTTCACGACAGACGACGCATCTGACGAGTTCCCGTTCTTCACTGTCACCACGACAATGAACAAGGGCGACTTTGGCTCCTTCCGCGCTAACATGGCCGTGAAGACCACTGATGCCGCCAACACATACGTCACCGACTATGCACCCGGCTGCCTGGCAGTGGACTATCTTGAGACAAAGCCCTATCCCTATACTTGGGACTTCACCGACCTTGTACCATTTGGAGAGGTGGATAACGACATCGCATCAGAAGAGGACAATGCCAACCTCCTTGCCGACTACAGAGGCTGGACCGATGGCGTAATGCGCAATGCTCCTGAAACAGAGCCCGGCATCCTGTTTGCCAACGGCGGACAAATTTATGCAAGCGACCAGATGTTCGCTGAGTCGGCCGGTATCGGTCTCAAGCGCTCTGCCGAACAGCCCGAGGATGCCAAGCTGCTGAACAACAGCGTGAGCGTCACAGCCGACGGACTCGTGCTGAACAGCACCAACAACGAGTACCACAAGTTGGTCATCCCGAAGGTTGATGCCAATGCCGCCGTCTATGTGAGAGCCACTCCTATCAGCGGCGCGACCCTCATCGCCCAATGCAATGGCGGTAATTTCGACAAGACCATCAATGTGGATGACGATGTCATCTATGTGAAGAAAATCACCTCGGAGCAGGATGTCGAACTTGCCTTGAATGGCATGACCATCAAGAAGATGGCCGTCTCGACCGATGACAAGAAACTCGACCAGAACGGCTGGGCTTCCGAAAGCCGCGAGCATGTGATAGACCCAGATTTGACACAGTATCTGACAGGTGCCAATATCCAGACCCTCTTCGTTTCGAACGTGGTAACCGGCGAGCCAGGTGAAGGTGGACAGGTCAACCTGTCGGAGCCCATCACCGGCAAGGTCATCCGCGCTATGGAAGACGACGAAACCGGCGCCTGCCTGCTCTACTGCCCCGACGGACAGGTCAGCATCATCGACAACGGTTTCCACCTCTTCGTTCCCGACATGCACGACCACGAAGGCGACATCACCGACAACGCTGTGGGTGGTGAGAAGGATGTCACAACCGAGGAAGAAAGTCTGCTGAAGGCTAAGATTTCAGAAGGCATCGCTGATGGAGATGATGATTACACCTACTACGTCCTCAGCTACAAGTACTATGAGACTGGCAAGGAAGGTGAAGGTGTGAAAATAGGCTCAGAAGGTTTCTACCGCGTGAAAGATGGCGGCATCAGCACAAATGGCCACAAAGCCTACCTGCCGTTGCTTACCGCCGATGTGAAGAAAGAAGGTTCCTCTGCAGGCTTCTCCATCGTCTTCAGCGGCAGCTACGATGGTATCACCGAGATGAGCAGCAACGCCAACGCCAGCAGCATCTACACCATCAACGGCCAGAAACTGAGCAACATGCCTACTACCACTGGGCTCTATATCGTAAACGGTAAGAAAGTTGTCATCAAATAATCATCAAAGGAGTTATGAAAAGAACATATATTGCACCGCAAACAGATATCGAGATGCTCCATCTGAACAAATCGATTATGCAGGATCTCGAATACATCCAGTACAGTTATTTCACTGAAGAGGCCAGTACCAACGTTGTTACTACTGAGTTCGAGGAAGAGAGCTCGGCCTCTGCAGGAGGAAATCTGTGGGACGAATAATCTCTCCTTCAGGGTGAAACCATTCCCCTCCTATAGTTTCGGGGCAGCCAATCGGCTGCCCCGATTTGATTTACGACACATCAGCGGAATTTCCGACACTTGGTGCCTGTGACCGTGGCTCACGATAGTTTCCACCGTTTTTTTATTCTATTTCCTTCCTTTTTATCACATTTGGCTTATAATTCGGATTTTTTATCTACTTTTGCAAGGTCGAAAGGGAAAAGAACCTTCGCGCATACAAGAAACAAATTTTAGCGAATAGCTACGATTATCATTCCATTCTATTGAAAAAAGCATTTTGTTCTTAGCTGCATCCGTTTGAACCATCATGCATTCAAAACCGGTATTTGGCTTCACAAGAAATACCATGTCAAGTTTGAATTGAAGAAATAGAAAACATACAATATGAAAACACTTGCACCATTAACAAAAACGCAGTATGGCCTCTACGTAGAGTGTGTCAACCACCAGGGAGAGGCATGTTATAATATTCCTTATCTATACACGTTCGACGGCAGTCTGGACGAGGAGAAGCTGAAATTGTCCATAGAGGCTGCCGTAGCCGCCCATCCGACGCTGTTCACACGTATCGAACTGAACGAGCAGGGCGACCCTCAGCAAGTCATCGACGACAATGAGACATTCGCGCTGACCGTGGAGAGCGTGGGCGACATAGAGGCAGAAAAAGCCCGTTTCGTCCAGCCGTTCGACTTGTATAAAGACCGGCTGTTCCGTATCCGCCTGCTTCGCGATGCCGCGCATTACTACCTGTTGCAAGACATCCACCACATCATCAGCGACGGCACGTCACGAAGGGTGCTGCTGGCAGATATCGAGATGGCCTACCATAGCGAGCCACTGACTGCAGAGGAAATGAGTCTTGCCGACGTGGCCGCCGCAGAGGAGGCACTACGCCAGTCGGAAGCTTTCGAGAACGACAAGCAATGGTATGCCCAGCATTTTGATTGCAGCGACACCTATTCGCCGCTGCTGCCCGACCTGGAGGAAGAGGAACCTCAAGAGGGCATTATGACCCGGAAGATGCGCATTGATCAGGCAGAGGTGGAAGCCTTCTGCAAAGAGCATGGCATCTATAAGAGCACCTTCTTCACGGCAGCATACAGTTTTCTGCTGGCCAAGTACAACAACGAGCAGGAAGTGCTTTTCAGCACGATACATAACGGCAGGAGCGACAAGCGCCTTTCCCATACCATGGGCATGCTAGTAAAGACATTGCCGGTGTATGCGAAGTTCGACAGCGACACATCGGTGCTCGACTTCCTGAAAGCCGGGCAGGAGCAGATGAGCGGATGCCGGCAGCATGAAGCATACGCCTATAGCGACATGGTTGCCGACTTGGGTCTGCAGTCTGCGTCCACCTTTGCCTGGCATGGCACGCTGTTTGCCCTAAACGAGTTCTGCCAGAAGCCGCTGGGCCAGCAACGACTGAACAACAACACGCGCGAATGTCCCATCTACGTGAAAGTTTACAGCAAGGAGGCTGGTCTCTATGTGGAGGCAGAATACAGCGCCAACGCATATAGCGCGACACTCATCAGCCAATTCCTGGAGAGCTATGAGGCCGTGGTCAGCGGTTTCCTCGCACAAGAGCATCTCCGCGACATCAGCATTGCCACTACTGCTCAGGTGGATATGCTCGACAGCTTCAACCAGAATGATGCCGATTACGACAATACGCAGACCATTGTATCACTGTTCCGTCGTCAGGCCAAGGCCACTCCTCAGCATATTGCCGTCGTCTATCAAGACAAGCGGTTCACCTATGCCGAGGTGGATGAAACCTCTGACCGTATCGCTGCCGCCATTGTCCAAAAAGGACTTGGAGCAGAAGATGTCGTCTCGGTTTTGATTCCCCGTTGCGAGTGGATGGCCATCGCCTCCCTTGGCGTGCTGAAGGCAGGCTGTGCCTATCAACCGCTCGACCCGAGCTACCCCAAGGAGCGACTGAACTTCATGATGCAGGATGCTGATGCCAAGTTGCTGATAGCCGACGAGGAATTGCGCGACATCGTCGATGAATACAAGGGTGACGTGATACTGATTAAAAAAGGAGAAATGGAAATTGGGAACGAAAGTGGGTGCGAGGGTTCTTCCCCCTTCACCTCCCCGTCATCCATCACTCCCGACAGCCTGTTCATCCTCCTCTACACCTCTGGTTCGACAGGCGTCCCGAAGGGTTGCCAGCTGACCCACGGCAACCTTGTCACCTTCTGCCACTGGTTCCAGCGCTTCTACGGTCTGAAGCCGGAGCACAAGGTGGCGGCATACGCCTCCTACGGGTTCGATGCATGCATGATGGACATGTATCCCGCCTTGACTTGCGGCGCCACCGTCCACATCATCCCCGAGGACCTGCGTTTGGACTTCATCGCCCTTAACAACTACTTCGAGAAGAACGGCATCACCCACTCGTTCATGACGACACAGGTGGGATATCAATTTGCCACCAGCATCGAGAACCATTCGCTGAAATATCTCTCCACCGGAGGCGAGAAGCTGGCATCACTTACCCCGCCCAAGGGCTATGCGTTCTATAATGTATATGGCCCTACGGAGTGCACCATCTTCACCACGACCTACTGCGTGGAGAAGAAGATGAAGGAGATTCCCATCGGCAAGCCGCTCGACAACATGCGCCTCTATGTCGTCGACCCGCAGGGGCATCGCCAGCCCGTCGGCGCAGCAGGCGAACTATGGATTTCCGGTCCGCAGGTGAGCCGGGGCTACCTGAACCGCCCGGAGAAAACAGCAGAAGTGTATATCGGCAACCCTTTCACCAAGGAAGAGAAATATGCGCGCGTCTACCGCTCCGGCGACATCGTGCGCTACCTGCCATCCGGCGATATACAGTTTGTGGGCCGCAGGGACGGCCAGGTGAAAATCCGTGGTTTCCGCATCGAACTGAAAGAAGTGGAGAGCGTCATACGCGAATTCCCTGGCATCAAGGACGCCACCGTGCAGGCCTTCGATGAGGAAGGCGGAAGCGGCGGAAAATTCATTGCCGCCTACATAGTCAGCGACAAGGAAATCGACATCGAGGCCCTAAACAACTTCATACTCGAGCAGAAGCCGCCCTATATGGTGCCCGCCGTGACGATGCAGATTGACGCCATCCCACTGAACCAAAACCAGAAGGTGAACAAGCGCGCCCTGCCGAAACCGGAAAAGAAAGCCGCTGCAGTGGAGGCGTCCAACGTGCCCATGAACGTGCTGGAAGAGACCTTGCACGAGATGATAGCCGGGATCGTGAACAGCAAGGATTTCGGTGTGACGACCGTACTTGGCTATGCAGGTCTGACCTCTATCTCAGCCATCCGGTTGGCCGTGCAGGTGAACAAACGCTTTGGGGTGACCCTTGAGCCGAAGACTTTGGTCAAGACCGGAACGCTGCAGACCATAGAGAATGAGATCCTGACGGCGATGATGGCGGGCAATGTCGCCAATGCCGTCAGTCAGGAGGTGACAGAGAAAAAAGCTCTGACATCCGCACCGCTGTCGTATGCCCAGACGGGAGTCTATTTCGAGTGCCTCAAGAACCCCACATCGACCATCTACAATATTCCGTATCTGCTCACCTATCCGCCACAGACCGATGCCGGACAGTTGGCTGATGCCGTAAGATCCGTGGTAGACTGCCATCCCGAACTGAGTGTGCACTTCTCCACAGAGGGCGACACCATCATCCAGACTACAGATGACAGCACGGCCATTGAGGTTCCTGTGATGATGATGAGCGATGAGCAGTTGATGACATACAAGAACGATTTTGTGCGCCCCTTCAATCTGCAAAAAGCACCTCTCTGCCGTTTCGAGGTGGTGAAAACACCTTCGACAGTACACTTGCTCATCGATGTGCATCATCTCATCTTCGACGGTGGGTCAGCCGACTTGCTCATCCGCCAGATCAATGCGGCGCTTGAGGGGGATCCTGTGGAGAAAGAAGGCTATACCTATCTTGACTTCGTCAGTGACCAGCAAAAGGCAGAGGGCAGCGAAGACTTCAAGTTAGCCCAGCAATTCTTCGCAGAGAAGTTGCAGACCTGCGAGGGAGCCAGCGAGATACCCGCAGACCTGCCCAAGAGTGAGCGACAGGGACTCATCGGAGAGGTGGTGTGCCAACCCGACTACGACAAAGCCGCCGCCTTCTGCCGCCAGCAGGAGATCACACCCGCCCATCTGTTCCTGGCTGCCACGGCGTACGTCGTCTCCCGCCACACCAACAACCGTGACGTATATCTGTGCACCGTCAGCAGCGGTCGGTCCAACCTGAAAATCGCCGACACGGTAGGTATGTTTGTCAATACCCTGGCTTTGGGCATGAGCATTGATGACGTTAGCGTCGGCGAATTCCTTCAGAAGGTCAGCGAAACCTTTGACGAGACGCTGCGCCATGAGAACTATCCGTTTGCCCGCATTGCCACCGACTTCGGGTTCCGTCCCGCCATTGCCTATGCCTATCAGGTGGGTGTGCTGTCGGAATACAAGGTCGATGGCGAGACCATCGGGCAGGAGTTGTTGGAACTCAATGTGCCGAAGTTCAAAATCAACATCAAGATAGAGACGCGGGGTGTTGTCGTGCAATACGACGACGCTGTCTATTCTGAGCGGCTTGCGACTTCATTGGCAGAAAGCATCGTGGCTGTTGCCGAACGGATGATACAGCAGCCAGACAGCCGTGTGCGCAGCATTTCCATCGTCAGTGAGAGACAGGAAGAGGAACTGTCGCATCTGCGGCAGACGGCAACCGGTGAAGCACCTTTCAAGTTCTTCCACGAGTGCATCGGGCACTTCGCCCAGAAGCAACCCGACCATGAGGCGTTGGTGGCGATTGACGCGAAGTATACCTACCGTGAGATGGATGAGGCCACCGACCGCATCGCCCTCGGACTGAGCAGCCGAGGTGTCAGGGAGCGCGACCGCGTGGCACTCCTGTTGCCTCGCACCAGCCGACTCATCCTCTCGCTGTTCGGCGTTCTGAAGTCGGGAGCCGCCTACATCCCCTGCGACCCTGAATATCCGGCAGACCGCGTCAAGTTGATTCTTGAGGACAGTGAGGCACGCTATATCATCACCACCGCCGACCGCATGGACTCCGTCCCAGCCGGCAAGGCCATAGACGTGGAGGAACTGTTGAGTATTGAAGATGAAAAATTGAAAAATGAAGGAAAAACGGTTCAATCTTCAATAAGTCCTGACGACCTGGCCTACCTGATCTATACCAGTGGTTCGACAGGGCGGCCCAAGGGCGTGATGCTGCGCCATGAAGGCATCTGCAACTATCTCTACGGCCATCCCGCCAATGTCTTCGCCAACGGCGTGCTGACCGATGCCGACCGTGTGCTGAGCGTCACTACCATCTCCTTCGACGCCGCCCTGCAGGACATAGGCATGGCCTACTTCAACGGCAAGACACTCATCGTGGCCACTGAGGAACAGGCCAACAATCCGCTCGACCTGGCACGGCTCATCAAGGAGCAGCACATCAACATGGTGTCGGGTACCCCGTCGCGCTGGCAAACATGGCTCACGAGCGAGGATTTCTGCGAGGCCATCAGCAACGTCAGGATATGCCGTGCCGGTGGTGAGAAATTCTCCGACCAGTTGCTCGCGCAGATGCGCAAGGTGACCAAGGCCCGCATTTTCAACTGCTACGGTCCCACCGAGATCACCGTGGCATCCAACAACAAGGAACTCACCCATGCCGAGTTGGTCACTGTAGGCAAGCCGCAGCTCAATGTGAAAGAGTTTATCGTAGATGCTGACGGCAACGAACTGCCAGTGGGTGTAGTGGGCGAGCTCTATATCGGCGGCCGTGGTGTGGCCCGGGGCTACAACAACCTCGACGAGATGACCCGTGAGCGCTTCCTGGAGTACCACGGCGAGCGCATCTACAAGTCGGGTGACTATGCCAAGTGGCTGCCCGACGGCGACGTGGTGATTCTGGGACGTACCGACCATCAGATTAAACTCCGCGGACTGCGCATCGAACTTGGTGAAATCGAGAATGTGATGCTCAAGGTGGAGGGTATGAAGAAGGTGGTCATCCTCATCCGCAAGCTCAATGACAAGGAGCATCTCTGTGCCTACTACACCGCCGACCGCGAGATCGCACCCGATGCCCTGAAGGCAGAAATATCCAAGAGCCTGACGCAGTACATGGTGCCTACTGCTTACCTGCAGTTGAAAGAAATGCCCATGACGCCAAACGGCAAGACCGATGTGAAGGCACTGCCAGAACCGCAGTTGGCCATCAGCTCTGCCTACGAGGCACCGGCCAACGACACGGAGCGTTCATTCTGCGATATTTTTGCCGACATCCTGCAGATGGACAAGGTGGGAGCCACCGACAACTTCTTCGAACTGGGTGGCACTTCGTTGGTGGTGACGCGCGTCATCATAGAAGCCGACAAGGCAGGGCTGCATGTAGCTTACGGCGATGTGTTTGCTCATCCCACTCCGAGGCAGTTGGCCCGTCTCATCACAGGCGAAGGCCCAGACGAGAGCACAGATGAGGTGGCAGGTTACGACTACACAGCCATCAACAACCTGTTGCAGCGCAACACGCTCACCGTCTTCCGCGAGGGAGAGCGCCAGCAGTTGGGCAACGTGCTGCTGACGGGAGCCACGGGTTATCTGGGCATCCACATCCTGCGCGAGCTCATCGACTCTGATGCAGAAAACATCTATTGCCTTGTTCGCGGAAAGACCCGGGAGAAAGCGGAGAGCCGTCTGCGCACCCTTCTCTTCTACTATTTCGCCAATTCCTTCAAGGAACTCTTTGGCCAGCGCCTGCATGTGGTCATGGGCGATGTCACCAACGACCTCGTCTCCTTATGCAGCGACTCCATCCCCGTTTCCATCAATACCGTCTTCAACTGTGCCGCCATCGTGAAGCACTTCTCCGAAGGCACAGAAATCGAGGATGTGAATATCGGCGGAGCAAAGCGATGTGTGGAACTCTGCGTGTCGGCTGGTGCCAAGCTCATCCATGTCTCCACCGCCAGTACTCGCGGTCTGTGGGCAGGAGAGATCAAGGACGATGTGTTCACGGAGCAGCGGCTGTATATGGGTCAGTATCTGGGCAACAAGTACATCTACTCGAAGTTCATGGCCGAACGGTTGATTTTAGATGCAGTGGCCCTTCACGGACTTAGTGCGAAGATCATGCGTGTGGGCAACCTTGCCGCCCGCAGCACTGACGGTGAGTTCCAGGCGAATTTCTCCACCAACTCGTTCATGGGCCGCATCAAGGTGTATAACATGTTGGGATGCTGTCCCTATGGGATGCGCAACAAGCAGGTGGAGTTCTCACCCATCAACGAGGTGTCGCGTGCCATTGTGTTGTTGGCCACCACGCCGAAGGAGTGCTGTGTGTTCCATCCCTACAACATCCACGGACAGTTCCTGGGCGATGTGCTCACTGGTCTGACCACTGTGAGCGAGGGCATACGTTTCGTGGAACAGGAGGAGTTTGCCGAGGCAATGGAACAGGCAAAGGAGGATCCGCAGAAGGCCAAACAGATGGCCGCTCTTCTGGCTTACAAAGATATGGCGCATGGTCAGAAGACTGCCGACGTGAAGCGCGACAACGACTACACGACGCAGGTGCTCTACCGCTTAGGCTTCGCATGGTCGCCTACCTCATGGGATTACGTCGAGCGCATGCTCACCGCCATCGGTGGCTTCGGATTTTTTGAATGAAACTATTGAAGATTATTGAAGATTGAAAATTGAAAATTGAAGATTATTGAAAATTGAAGATTGAAGATTGATAATTGAAGATTGAAAAATCATGTCAAATAATAGCAACGACATTCACTCGCAATTCTACAAATACCTGTGGGCGTACATCTTGGTGGCGCTCTCAGGTTGTTTGGGAAACGTGGTGGACGGCATTATCGTCGGCAACCTGATCAGTGGCGACGGAGTGAGTGCCATCAACCTTTCCAAGCCCATCAACCAGTTTATCTTCACGCTCCACCTGCTTATCAATGCGGGTGCGGGCATGTTGGTGGCGTATGCCTTGGGGCAGAAGAACCTCGCCGATGCACGGCGTTTCTTCACCCATGCCCTCACACTGAGCGTTGGACTCGGAGTCGTGCTGGCCATTGTAGGTGGCGTGCTCTTCCCCAACGGGACGGCTCACCTGCTTTGCAACAACGAACAGTTGTTTCCTTTGGCACGTGACTACATGCAAGTGCTGCTGTTGGGCAACCCTGCCTTCATCCTGATGTGGGGACTATCCACGATGGTGGGTGTCGACGGCAGTCCGAAACTTGTCTCGGTTGCCGTCATCGTTGACAACGTGTTGAATCTCTGCCTCGACATTGTCTTCATCCAATTCTTCGGATGGGGCATCACGGGTTCTTCAGCAGCCACGGTGGTAGGCCATCTGGTGGGCATTGCCATCCTGCTGTCGCATTGGAAGAATCCCGAGCACCGTCGCCTCACCCTGACATACGGAACGTATCAGTTGGGCAAGACATGGAACACCTGTCGCAGGATAGTCTCTCAGGGAGCCCCGCTGGCGATTGCTTCCATCTCGCTCACGCTGTTATTGCTTTCAGCCAACACCATTGTGCTGTCCACGTTGGGTCGGACAGGTATTTTCGCCTTCGCCGTGTGCATGAACCTGCTTCAAGTGTATAATCTGTTCCTCTCGGGAACTTGTCAGACATTGCAGTCGTTGGGTGCCATCCAGGTGGGGAAAAAAGACGAGGAAGGATTGCACATGGTGTTGCGCAAGGCATTCCGTTTCATTACCATATCGATGGTCATTACCTGTGTCATCGTGTGGGTTGACCCAAATATCATCGCCCGTCTTTTCGGGGCCGACGATCCGGGAAAAATGATGGAGACCAATCAGGCTCTGCGGGTGTTCGCCCTCAGTTTCATCCCCTTCTGCTACATCTATGTGCTGATGATTGTTTACAAGCTGTACGGTCATCATCACATGGCGTTGTTCATCTCGTTTGCCCTCTCGCTCACGGTCATCCCCGTGCTGTGGCTGGTATCGCGCAATGCTCCTCAGATGCTATGGCACAGTTACCTCATCGCCTATATCATTGAGGCCTTGGCTATCTTTGTGCTCCACCGCGCCACGAAAGTGAAATTTGAGTTAATTCAAAATTCATAGTTCATAATTGAGGGGGCGAAGGGGATTGGCCCTCGTAGATTATTCGACGACAAAACCGTGGGAAGCCGCTGATGGCCTACGACAGCTGCCGACTACGTGCACCGCTTCGTGGATCCATTGTCGGCTTCGACTATTTCAATGTATGAAGAATAATTGAATGCATGACGAATAATTAATAAGAGAAGAATGCTGAATGCCCTTAACGATGTTTTAGGTTATCTCCTGATGGCCGCCTTGTCCATCTGCGGGATATGGTTCACCATTCGCACGAAAGGTGTTCAGTTTCGAATGATTGGGGAGATGTTCCGGTTGCTTGCCGACAAGCCCAAAGCCCAAGCAGGCGCCGCCCCCATCTCCTCTTTCCAGGCCTTTGCCGTGTCGGTGGCGACGCGTGTCGGAACGGGCAACCTTGCCGGTGTAGCCACCGCCATCGCCATAGGTGGCCCTGGTGCGGTGTTCTGGATGTGGATGATGGCTTTGCTGGGTGCAGCAACAGCCTTTGTGGAAGCCACCCTCGGACAGCTTTACAAGCGCCGGAACGGCGACACCTTCATCGGCGGTCCGGCATATTACATCACTCATGGTCTGCATCGCAAACAGATGGCGTATCTGTTTGCCATCCTCATCACCCTCACGTTTGGTCTTAGCTACAACTCCATTCAGAGCAACACCATCTGCGGTGCCATGAACCATGCATTCGGATGGAACCCACTCATTATGGGCATTGTGCTTGCCGTCATTTCACTGTTCATCGTCTTTGGAGGCATTCATCGCATTGCCAAGCTCAGTACGGTATTGGTGCCCATCATGGCGGTGGGATATTTTGTGCTGGTCATCGTCATCATGGTGCTGAACTACCAACTTATCCCCCATGTCTTCAAGGTTATCCTAACCGATGCTTTTGACATAGGTCCGGCAGTAGGCGGCACCATCGGTTCGGCGATTATCTATGGAGCCAAACGCGGGCTGTTCAGCAACGAGGCAGGTGCCGGTAGTGCGCCCAATGTGGCTGCCACGGCCGAAGTGTCGCACCCAGTCAAGCAAGGCCTTATCCAATCGTTAGGCGTATTCACCGACACCCTCTTCGTCTGCTCGTGTACCGCGTTCATCATCTTAATAAGCGGGTTGTACGACAATCCTTCCGTCAACGGCATCGCCCTTGTGCAGGTGGCGCTCAACAGTAAAGTAGGTGCATTTGGTCCCTATTTCATAGCCATCGCCATCATGCTGTTTGCTTTCTCCTCGATTGTCGGAAATTATTATTACGGCGAAGTGAACATCCGTTTCATGACGAAGAGCAAAACCGCCATGACCATCTATCGTATCTGTTCGGCTGGCGTGATGGTGATTTTCGGTGCCATCGCCTCCCTCGACAGTGTATGGCTTCTCGGAGATATTTGCACTACTCTACTGGCTTTTGTCAATCTGATTGCCATCATCGCATTAGGGAAATATGCTTTCCGACTGCTCAATGACTACCGCCGGCAGAAAAAACAGGGTGTCAAAGCTCCCACTTTCAGACGCAGCCAACTGCCAGAGATAGCAGAAGATTTAGAATGCTGGGAATAGAGTTTAGACGTTAGACGCTAGACTTTAGACTTTAGACTTTAGGCGTTAGACTTTAGACTTTAGACGTTAGACTTTAGACGTTAGGCTTTAGACTTTAGACGTTAGGCTTTAGACTTTAGAC
>CAMHEL010000039.1 GCA_946184125.1 uncultured Prevotellaceae bacterium | reverse complement strand
GGTAGCAGTCCTTGATGATGTCAAGACGGTTGGCACCAAGGCTGTTGTCCTTGTCGCCCATCATGTCGTGCATCGCATTGGCATTATATACCTTGCCGCCAATCTGATAGGTGAAGCCCAGCGAGAAGTCGAGGTTCTTGTAGTTGCCGTTGATGTTGAAACCGCCAGTGTGGTGCGGCTGTGTCTTGCCAATCTCGGTGGCGTCGCTGTCGTCGATGACACCATCGCCATTGACATCCTCAAACTTCACCATGCCGGGGAATGCGGTCTGCCCTTCGGCCTTGTGACCCTTGAAGGCATCGGCGGGATAGTTGACGATGCTCTTGGTATCGGGCACGCCGCTCTTGAGAGTATAGACGCCATCAGCATAGTTGAAATCGTCGAGGGTGTAGAAACCTACGCTCTTGAAACCCTGGATGGTACCCACGGGGTAGCCCGGGCGTATGATGTAGTCGTAGTAGGGCTTGCGCATCGAGGAGCCCCAGCCGGTGTGGGTGTCGGGGTTGAGGTCGAGGTCGGGATTCAGCTCATCAACCATGTTGTTGTTGTAGTTGTAGGTGAGGCTGAGGCCGAGGCCGAAGTCCTTGGTGCGGACAATCTCATAGTTGAGGGCGAGCTCGACACCGCGGTTCGAGGTCTTGCCCACGTTCTGGTACTGGTAGCTGTAGCCGGTGGAAGCATCGATGGGCACCTTCATGAGAATGTCCTTGGTGGTGTTCCAGTAGAGGTCGATGCTACCACGGAGCTTGCCACGGAAGATGCCGAAGTCAAGACCGAGGTTGCGCGACACGGTGGTCTCCCATTTCAGGTCGGAGTTGCCCATCATGGCACCAGGCACATAGACGACCTTGTTGACGCCATCCACGTTGATGGTGCTGGTGGTCCATGTCTCACGCCAGAGGCTGGCATCGATGTTGTCGTTGCCCGAAGTACCGTATGAGAGGCGCAGCTTGAGGTTGTCGAGCCAGTTGAGGGTGCTCTCCATGAAAGGCTCATCGGAGATGCGCCATGCTGCTGCGGCGGCGGGGAAATAGCCCCAGTGGTTGTTGGGCGAGAAGCGCGACGAGCCATCGGCACGGAACGTGGCGGTGAACAGGTAACGGCCCAGATAGGAGTAGTTGGCACGTCCGAAGAACGACTGTACGTGCTTGGGCTCGCCGATGACGTTGTCGAACTTGTCGAGACCCTCGCTGCCCTTCGTCTTGCCAGTGAAGTTAATCATTCCGAAGGCATCGTCCATGGAGAACTCGGTGGGATAGCCGTAGCCATAGATGGTGCTGTAGTTGCTCTTGCTCGCCACCATCTCATAACCGGCGAGGAGCCCGAGGCTATGGTCCTCACCCAGTCCCTGCACGTTGTAGTTGAGGGTCGACGACCATCTCACGTTGTAGCTGTCGTTCTTGTAGAGCTGGGCGGAGCTGTATGAGGTGTCGCCCTTTCCACCGTCCCATGAGCGGCGCTCTGTCCAACCGCGCATCAGTCCAATCTCCGACTTGGCGGTGAGACCTTTGATGATGGTCCAGGTGAGGCCGGTGTTGACACGGAGGCGGTAGATGTTGTTGTACTGGTCGTAGTTCTTGGTGTAGTCGAGCGGGTTGCGTGACATTTCAACGAATGTGGAGCCCTGTCCCATCTGCGAGGGGTCGGCATCAGCGCCGAGGGGGTTGTCGACCGGGCGGAACTGATAGGCAGAGGTGGCTGTGTTCCAGCGTGTGCCGCGGAACTGCATCTCGCTGTAGCGTGCATCGAGGTCCCACTTCAGTTTCTTCGTGATGTCCTGTGCGAACTTGAAGCTGGCATTCCAGCGGCGGAAACCGGTGTTGATGCGTGCGCCGCTGTCGTTCATGTAGTTGACCGAGGCACGGTACTTGGTGTGCTCCGAACCACCGCTGAGCGAGAGGTCGTGGTTCCAAGCGTGCGAACTGTCGAGCAGGTCGTCCACATAGTTGTGGGTGCTCATGTTCTTGTACTCGTTGAGGTGGTTGCCGTATTTCGTACCAAGGCCGAAGTACTTGGCCACATTGTCGCCATACGACTCGCCATAGGCAGTGGCATAGCTCCATGTGTGCAGCACGTAGTCGTAGGGGTCGAGCACGTCGAGCTGGTCGGGCTTCTCCTTGAACTGGTAGTACATGCTGTATTTCACCAGTGCCTTGCCCTCCTGGGCTTTTTTCGTGGTGATAAGGATGACACCATTGGCACCACTGGCACCGTAGATGGCAGTCGAGGCGGCATCCTTCAGCACGTCGATGCTCTCGATGTCATCGGCGGGGATGTCGTCGATACGGCTTGTCACCACACCATCGACCACGTAGAGTGGCTCATTCGACTGTGTGATGGAGCCGCCGCCACGTACACGGATAGACATGGTGGCTCCGGGGCGGCCGTCCTGCGAGATGACCGACACGCCAGGCAACTGTCCCTGAAGGGCCTGTGCGATGTTGGAAACAGGATTTTTGGCCAGTGTCTCGCCGGTAACCGATGCCACGGCACCAGTCAAGTCGCGGCGCTTCACCGTTCCATAACCGATGACCACCACTTCGTCGAGTGACTTGTCGTTAGCCTCCAGAACGATGCTGTAGTCGTTGGCATTACCTACCTGCACGGTCTTTGTCTGATAACCGATATAGGTCACGGTGATGGTGCTGCCGTTTTTCACTCCTGTGAGTGAGAAACGCCCGTCGATATCGGTGATGACGCCGTTGGATCCTCCCAACGTGACGGTTGCGCCAATCAGAGGCTCACCCGAAACGTCGGTCACTGTGCCTGTGATGGTCTTCTGAGCATAGGCCAGAAAACATAGCAGGCTCAAACATAAAGCCATAGTGGCTCTTTTGATAGGTTGATACATAAACGTTTGTTTTAGTTATACTTATATTTATAAAGATGAATGCGAAAAGAATGCGGAAATGTAGTTTGTAAGTGATGTTAAGTAGTTAGACCGCGAGCCATAGCTTCACAGACTGGCTCGCTTTCCTGATTATTCAATTAGGTTTCCTTTTTCTGCCGCCAAAATTACAAAATAAATGTTAAATCAGCGCAAAATATCTTCCGTTTCGCCCGAATTTAAGGTATCTTAACAAAAAGAGGAACGAGTATCACCACTTGCTGCTCATGGTGAACACCCGCTCGCGGGTGATGGCTGCGGCCTCTTTCTTTGTGAGCTGGCGGCTCCATGTGGTGCGCCCGCTGGTATTGGCGCCCGCGCCGGTGTTGTTGTATTCCAGGTAGCGTGCGGTTTGCTCGTTGTCCTTGTTGCCCCAGTTGTGCCATCCCTCAGCCTTGATGTGCCCACCTATCTCGCTATTCATAAATAAGGTGTAAGCATAAGGACGCCACGGCCGGCCGAGATAGACTTGAGTGACATTCTCATCGGCGATGAGGCGGCAGTGGTTGAAGACATAGCCGAACTCGATGTCCTTGGGCGTGGAGGCTGCGGTGACGTAGGAATTGGCCTTGCTCTTGATGGTGCAGTCCTCGAACCAAGCGGTCGAGGGACCGAAGATGAAGTCGGTGGTGCCCTCGATGTAGCATTGGTTGAAGAAGAGCCGCGTGCCTGCCTTGCCCGTATAGACGGTGTCCTGGTGCCCCAGGAAACGGCAGCCGATGAAAGTGAGGCGGTCGCCCTCGGTATGGAGTGCCACAGCCTGCCCCAGGCGTGCGCTGTTGTTCTCGATGGTGAGGTTCTTCAGGGTGATGCCGTTGCCCTCGATTTTGATGGTGTAGGTGCGGAAGGTCCCCATGCCTTTTCCGGTGGCTTCGTAGCGGATGTTGGCATGGTCATCGTAGGTGATGATGGTCTGCTCAGCATCCTCGCCCACAATCTCGATGTTGTCGAGCCACGAGGGGATGATGACTTTCTCTTTGTAGGTGCCCTTCTTCACGAAAATCACTTTCCTGTACTCCATGAAAGCGCGGCACACTTCCACTGCCTCGTTCACCGTGCGGAACTCGCCCGTTCCGTCGCGGGCCACGAAAATGGTGTCGGGATTGTCGTAGGGGTTGGCAGCCATTACTGCCGTGGCGCAAAACAGGCCGAGGAGTATGAAAAGTGATTTCATGGTGTGTGATTGATGTGTGATTGATGATGTTGTTATTGGATTTGGTTGATTTCCTTGAGGTCATCCAGCTTCTTGAGCGCCTCGATGATGGTTCGCATGTCCTGACGGTCATAGACTCTCAGTTCGATGATGCCCTCGAAGATACCGTCGCGGCATGAGATGACAAGTTTCTGCATGTTGACGTTGAACTGCGACGAGATGATGCTGGTCACCTCGTTGAGCAGACCGATGCGGTCGATGCCAGTGACTTGCAGGGTGGCGTCGAAGAGCGTCCGGCGGTGCATGTCCCACTTGGCGTCGATGATGCGGTTGCCGAAGCTCGATTTCAGCCTGGCGGCCACTTCACAGTCGCGACGGTGGATGATGATGTGGTTCTTATTGTCGATGAAACCCAGGATGTCGTCGCCGGGGATGGGGCGGCAGCAGGTGGGGAAGACAAGCCGGCGGATGTTGTCGTCGTTCACGACGAAGGTCTTCTTGCGGTTGAAGTCCTTTGTGACAAGGATGAGCGCGGGTGTGTCGCTGTCGCCCTTGTTCTGGCGGTCACGCTCCTTTTCCTTCTTTTCGCCTGAGAGGAAGGAGGGCACGAGGCGTCTCCAGCCTGTCGCCGCCGGTGCCTTACGCTCCAGCAGCTCATCGATGTCCCTCTCGCTGAGGATGATGGTCTTGTTGCCTAAGGCGAGGTAGAATTTCTCGGGTTTGTCGATGTCGTGCAGCTCACACAGCCGCTCGATGGCTCCGCTGGTGAGCTCCAGGCCATGCGCCTCGAGGAATTCGCGCAGGGTGCTCTCGCCCGTCTTCTGGATTTCCCTGTTGCTGCGGCGCAGGATGGCCTGTATCTTGGCTTTCGCCTTGGCCGTGGATGCGAAATTGACCCAGGAGGGGTCAACATGCTGCGACTTCGAGGTGAGGATTTCCACCTGGTCGCCGCTGCGGAGCTTGTGGCTCAGAGGCACCAGCTTGTGGTTGACTTTCGCCCCTATGCAGTGGCTTCCCACAAAGGTGTGGATTTGGAAGGCGAAGTCGAGGGCGGTGCTGCCGGCGGGCATGGTGCGCATCTCGCCCTTTGGTGTGAAGACGAAAATCTCCGATGCGAAGAGGTTGAGCTTAATGGTGTCGAGGAAGTCCATGGCGTCGGGCTGCGGGTCGTCGAGGATTTCCTTGATGGTGTGCAGCCAGTCGTTGAGCTCGGTGTCCTCTCCCCCACCCTCGCCCGACTTGTATTTCCAATGTGCGGCGAAGCCCTGCTCGGCGATGTCGTCCATGCGCTCCGACCGTATCTGCACCTCTATCCACTGTCCCTGCTTCGACATGAGCGTCACATGAAGTGCTTGGTAGCCATTGGCTTTGGGCTGGTTGGCCCAGTCGCGCATACGGTCGGGGTGAGAGTCGTAGATTTTGTTGATGGCCACATAGATTTTGAAGCAGTCGTCTATCTCTGTCTCACGACTCTCGGGTTTGAAGATGATTCGTACGGCGAGAATGTCGTAGATTTCATCGAATGTCACATGTTTGTTCTGCATCTTCGTCCAGATGGAGTAAGGTGCCTTCACACGTGCCTTGATGACATATTTCATACCCATGCGGTCGAGCGACTCGCGGATGGGCGCGGTGAATTCCTGGAAGAGGGTGTTGCGCGACTGCTCGGTGATGGCGAGTCTTTCCTTGATGCTCTCATACTCGCTGGGATGCTCGTATTTGAAGCTGAGGTCCTCCAGCTCGTTCTTGATTTTGTTGAGCCCAAGGCGGTTGGCGAGGGGGGCGTAGATGTAGAGCGTCTCGCCGGCAATCTTGTACTGTTTGTTCGACGGCTGGCTGCTCAGCGTGCGCATGTTGTGCAGGCGGTCGCAGATTTTGAGCAGTATGACGCGGATATCGTCGCTCATGGTGAGCAGCAACTTCTTGAAGTTCTCTGCCTGCGCCGATGCCTGGTCGCCGAATATACCACCCGAAATCTTTGTCAGTCCATCGACGATTTGCGCCACCTTCTGGCCGAAGATGGTCTCTATGTCTTCCACAGTGTAGTCGGTGTCCTCCACCACATCGTGCAGCAGAGCCGAGCAGATGCTGGTGGAGCCGAGGCCCATCTCGGCTGATGCAATCATGGCCACCGACAGTGGGTGCATGATATAGGGTTCGCCCGAAAGCCGGCGCACGCCTTTGTGTGCCTGGCGGGCGAAATGGAACGCTTTGGTGATGATGTCCACCTTCCTGCGGTGAGGGGAGTTGAGATAGCTTTCGAGCAACCTTTCGAAGGCCTCATTCACCATCTTCTCGTCGGCAGCTTCACGCTCGGCGTCCTTGTTGGTATGGTTAGTCTCGTCCATGTTGGTGTTGTTTGGTTGGGTCAGCCACGGCGCCCCCGGCGCTTGCTACCCGACGAGCCGCCGTGACGGCTGCTCTTGCCATAGCGTGGCGTGGTAGCGGCAGCGGCCGACTGTCTGCGACTGCCACGGCTGGCGTGCTGGCTGCCGGAACTGCTTGAGGAGGAGCGCGACGTAGCTTTCTGACGGCTCTCGTCGACAGCCACATAGATCCGCTTGCTGTTGTAAGCGGCATCGTAATTGAGAATGGTATCCTCCTGCTCCACAAAACGGTTGATGGCAGCAAGGGGCATGCGGATAGTCGAGGGCTCCGACAGACCATTCACCAAGTCGCGACGGTACTGGGGGTTGAGGTCACGGAGCATGCTGATATCGATGTCGCAGAACTTCGAGATGGAGGCCAGCGACACATTTTGGTTGACCACCACAGTGTCGGTGCGCTCGGGAAGATTGGTGAGCAGCGGACAGATATTGTGGTCGCAATAGTAATTCATCACATAGTTGGCGGCGATGAACGCCGGCACATAGCCACGGGTCTCCGATGGCAGATAGGGGTAGATTTTCCAGTAGTCCATGCTGCCTCCCGACCGGCGGATGGCTTTGTTCACATTCTCAGGACCACAGTTGTAGGCTGCGATGGCAAGGGTCCAGTCGCCAAAGATACGGTATAAATCGCGAAGGTACTTCGCGGCGGCATAAGATGAGCGGATGGGGTCGCGGCGGTCGTCGACAAGGGAGTTGACACGCAGACCATACTGCTTGCCCGTGGCGAGCATGAACTGCCACAGCCCTGTGGCTCCCACGCGTGAGACGGCCTTGGGGTTGAGGGCCGACTCGATGATGGGCAGGTATTTCAGCTCCATCGGCACATTATACGACTCGAGGGCTTGCTCGAAGATGGGCATGTAGAAGTTCTGCGTGCCCAGCCAAGCGCTCACCGAGCGACGCATACGGCTGGTGTAGCGGTCGATGAACTGCCTGACGATGTTGTTGAAGGGCATCTCGATGGCGGTGTTCATCCGGCTCAGGCGCTCGGCTATCACCTCGTCGCTGTAATAGGGGTTCTCGCCCGACTCCTGGCAATTCTCATCAATTTCGAGGTAGTTCAGATTGTAAAGGGCGACAAGCAGACTGTCGACCTCGGCACTGAATTCAGAAACGCTCTCGGGCATCTCGATGACTTCCAGCTTGCCGTCTTCGTTGGAGAACTCTATATCAAAATCTTCGATAATCTGGGCTGATGCGGCTGCAGTGGTGAGGGCCATCAGCAAACCGACAAAAAAGGTCTTGGGGTAATTCATTGGATGACGTTTTCTTTTTCTTCTGGGGTTGAGGTTGTTGGGGTGTTGTTAATCAGAACGTCAGACTGCATTGCAGTCCGAGAGCATTGGATTTCAGCGGCGAGCGCACGTTGCTGTCGTGGATGATAGCAGGCGACACTTTCATGCTGAGGTCTTTGCTGATGTCGAAGTCGGAGAGAGATGCATCGACGTATGCATCAATTACCGAGAGGGCATAGACACCAAGCAACACGAAGAAGCTCAGGTCGCGGTAACGGCGGTAGTAGTCCTTGCGCTTCTTGAACAGAGCCTTGAAACGCTCTTCATTGCCAGAGTCAATCTTCTGGCCGAGATGCAGAAACTGGTTGTAGCTCTGCGTCGTAGGGTCATTGTCGGAGATGTCGATAAAAGCCTGCGAGTAATCGCGGTACATCTGGTTGTTCCACTGCAAGGCATAGATACATCCCACAAATCCCCCATACACGATGGGCAGCTTCCAGTACTTGCGGTTGTAGATTTGCCCCGCTCCGGGCAGTACGATGGCGAGCCACATCGCCCGTTTGGGACTGGGTTTCCACGTGCTCCAGTCACGCTTCGCACGCTTGCTGGTGAGGGTGACGGGCGAGGGTTCGAAGGAGATGGTGTCGATCAGCAAGCTGTCGGTCAGCATTTCATCGAAATCCCCCAGGTCCACTGCCGGCACTTCTTCCATGTCGAGCGTGTCGGCTATGGCTGCATTCTGCCCCACTGTCACCTGGGCGGTGGCGGGAGGCATGGTGGCAAACTGCATGAGCAGCACCAGACATAAGGCGAGACGACGAATGCTGATGTTCACTGCCACACTATTTCCTTTTCATGTTGTCGAACACGCTCATTATCCGCTCCAGTTCCTCCTCATCGGCGAAGGGGATGCTGATTTTTCCCTTGCCTGAGGGTGAGATGGAGAGGGAGACCTTCGTGCTGAAGAAGCCTTCGAGCTGCTCCCGAAGAATGCTGAACTCCTCGGGCATGAGGTGCTTCTTGCCGCCCTTGCCGCCTCCTGCATTCTGGCCGCTCTTGACTTTCTTGACCATTTCCTCCACCTGTCTGACGGAGGCTCCGGTGCGCTGTATCTGCTCGAAGACCTGCAGTTGCTCCGTGGGACTGTCGAGTGAGAGCAGCGCTCGGGCGTGCCCCATGTCGATGGTGCGTTTCTGGAGGGCCATCTGCACCTGCGCCGGCAGATGGAGCAACCGCAACTGGTTGGCGACGGCTGTGCGGCTCTTGCCGATGCGCTCTGCCACCTTCTCCTGCGTCATGCCCTCCTGCTCGAGGAGGTGCGAGTAGGCCAACGCCACCTCGATGGCATTGAGGTCCTCGCGCTGGATGTTCTCTACCAAGGCCATCTCCATCGCACTCTCGTCGTCGGTGGTGCGTATGTAGGCCGGTATGGTGGTCAGGCCGGCAAGCTGTGAAGCACGCCAACGACGCTCGCCCGCTATGAGCTGATATCTGCCAGAGGCTATCTGCCGGAGGGTGATGGGCTGGATGATGCCCAGCTCACGGATGCTCGCTGCCAAGTCGTTGAGACTCTTGGGGTCGAACTCCCTCCTCGGCTGATGGGGGTTGGCTTCTATCTGGTCGAGGGGCACCTCGCTGATGGTTGAACTGCCCTCGGGCTGCACGTCATCGGTCGAGATGAGGGCGTCGAGACCGCGGCCCAGAGCACTGAATTTCTTCTTTACTGCCATGACTGTTGCGTTACTTTGGTTGGGAGATGTTTTTCTTTCCTCTCACATCTGTCACCTAACATCTCTTTCTATAATCTCCCTGGCCAGTGCCAGGTAATTCTTGCTGCCCGTGCAGTCGGCGTCGTAGAGGATGACGGGCAGGCCGTGGCTCGGACTCTCGCTGAGCTTCACGTTGCGCTGGATAACGGTCTTGAACACCAGTTCCTGGAAATGGCGCTTCACCTCGTCGTATATCTGGTTGGCAAGGCGCAGGCGGCTGTCGTACATCGTCAGCAGGAAACCTTCTATCTCAAGGCGAGGATTGAGCTTGCTCTTGATGATTTTGACGGTGTTGAGAAGTTTGCCGATACCCTCAAGGGCGAAATACTCGCATTGCACGGGGATGATGACCGAGTCGGCAGCGGTGAGAGAGTTGACCGTAATGAGCCCTAACGAGGGCGAGCAGTCGATGAGGATGTAGTCGTATTCGCCACGGATGGGTGCGAGCATACGGCTGACCACTTGCTCACGGTGGTCCAGGTTAAGCATCTCTATCTCGGCTCCCACCAGGTCGATATGGCTTGGGATGATGTCGAGCCCCTCCACATCGGTGGTATAGATGGCGTCGCGCAACTGTGCTTCGCCGATGAGGCACTCATAAAGTGAGCAGTCGAGATGGTGCACATCCACTCCCAGTCCGCTGGAGGCGTTGGCCTGTGGGTCGGCGTCGATGACCAACACTGTCTTCTCTAACGTGGCGAGAGAGGCTGCTAAATTGATGGCTGTCGTTGTCTTTCCCACACCACCTTTCTGGTTGGCTAATGCTATGATTTTTCCCATTGTAAGTTACTACCTAAAAAGCTTTTCCTTTTATTTTCTTCGACAGGGGGTAGCTCGGTGAGTGCCGTTCCAGCATCTTTCCCCCGACAATTTGCTTGCAAAGTTACATATTTCTGATGAGAAAAGCGTATTTTAAACCTTTTTTCGTACTTTTGCAGGCAAAAACAGGGTCATATTCATGAAAAATCAGCGACCGACCATTCTTATTTCCAACGATGACGGCTTCCAGGCGAAGGGCATCAACTGCCTGGCAGAGATGATTCGCGACATGGCCGATGTGGTGGTGTGTGCACCCGAAGGGCCGCGCTCAGGCTATGCCTGTGCCTTCTCGGCAACGGCTCCACTGAGGATGTGGCTACGACATCGGGAGGAAGGGCTCGAGGTGTGGTCTTGCGACGGCACCCCCATCGACTGCGTCAAACTCGCACTCAACCAACTGTTCACCGACCGCCTGCCCGACATGATTATCGGTGGCATCAACCATGGCGACAACGGCTCCGTCAACACCCATTATTCGGGCACCATGGGCGTGGCGCTCGAAGGATGCATGAAATATATCCCGTCGGTGGCGTTCTCGCTGTGCGACTTCGATGCCGATGCCGACTTCAGCCCCATGCGCCCCCTCATCCGGCAGATTACCCGGAAGGTTCTCGACGAGGGACTGCCCATGGGGGTCTGCCTCAACGTGAATTTCCCACTGGGTGAATGCAAGGGGGTGAAGGTGTGCCGCATGGCGCACGGCACCTGGTATAACGAGTGTGTGAAGGAGCATCACCCACGTGGCTACGACTATTTCTGGATGGTGGGCAGCTACCGCAACGATGAGCCAGAGGCGGAGGACACCGACAACTGGGCCCTCACTCATGGCTATGCCGCCATCACACCCACTCATATCGATGTCACCCACTACGAGATGCTCGACACCATCAGGCAGTGGGAACTCCACCCCTAACCTCTTTTCATCCACCGACACGACTTCCTAACCCCTCTCTAACCTACCCCATGCGATACTACCTCATTGTTGGCGAAGCGAGTGGCGACCTGCATGCCTCGCACCTAATGAAAGAACTGAAAAATGCTGACAAAATGGCGGAGTTCAGATTCTTTGGAGGCGACCTCATGAAGGCCGTCGGAGGACAGATGGTGCGGCATTACCGCGATACGGCATACATGGGGTTCGTCGATGTGGCGACCCACCTGCCTTCCATTTTCAAAAACATGTCGCTCTGCCGGAGTGACATCAAGAATTGGAAACCTGATGTGGTCATTCTGGTCGATTACCCTGGTTTCAATCTCGAAATAGCCAAGTTCGTTCATGACAATAAGTTGGCTAAGGTCTTCTACTATATCTCGCCTAAAATATGGGCGTGGAAGGAGCACCGCATCCACAGCATCAAGCGCAACGTGGATGAGTTGTTTTCCATCCTTCCTTTCGAGGTGCCTTTCTTTGAGCAGAAGCATCATTTCCCCATACATTATGTGGGGAACCCAACAGCCGATGAGGTGAGGGCTTTCAAGAATGGATATACCGAAACTTTTTTACAATTTTGCCAGCGAAACAAGCTCGACGAAAGACCCATCATCGCTTTGCTTGCCGGCAGCCGGCGCTCCGAGATACGCGACAATCTTCCCAAGATGATGCGGACGATGCCCCACTACAGCCAGTACCAGTTTGTTCTCGCCGGAGCACCATCGATCGACGTCGAATACTACCAGCCCTTCATCGAGGGTACTGACGTTCGGCTGGTTAGAAACCAGACTTTCGAACTCCTCTCGCACGCCACGGCAGCACTTGTCACCAGTGGCACCGCCACGCTTGAGACAGCACTCTTCAACGTTCCGCAGGTGGTATGCTATTGCGCGCCCATGGCACGGTTTTATGGCTTCCTCCGCCGATGGTTCGTTCATGTGAAATATGTATCGCTCGTCAACCTCATCGCCGACAGGGAGGTGGTGCCCGAACTGGTGCTCGAGACGTATTCCCATGAAAGATTGCTCAAATGCCTGGGCGACATCCTTCCTGGCTCGCCAGGGCGCACCGAAATGCTCGCAGGATACGAAGAGGTGAGACAGACCATCGGAAAGCCAAACGCACCCGCCAATGCCGCGAAAATCATCGTCGAACTGATTCCTTTTTAGGAGTTTAGGAGTTTGGTAGTTTAGGAGTTTAGACAGATGCTTTGCGGGATTGGAAGAGAATCCCCCCGCATCAAATGTAGGGTCTTAGCTCGTCTAAGACCGCAGCACCATGATGCTAACTTTTTCGGTCTTAGACGAGCTAAGACCCTACGGATAAGTTCGAAAATCATCCATTTAGAAGCACATGGCCTAAAGTCTAGTGCCTAAAGTCTAAAGCCTAAAGTCTAGCGTCTAAAGCCTAAAGTCTAAAGTCTAAAGTCTAGCGTCTAGAATGGCACCATCTCCAGATGTCGGGGACGATGAGAATGAGCGACGACAAGGAGACGATGAGGAGCCAGTCGATGAAGGTGAGCGCGGAGACGCCGAACATGGCTCCTGCGAAATTGACGATGAAGACCTGGCCGACGAAGATGATGAGCACAATGATAAGGAAGCCCATGCTGAAATAGTTTTTCCAAGAAGCCGACTTCCGGAAGATATCGGTCAAGTCCTGTATGAGGCTTCTTCCACTGCGGAAATATTTGGCGTTGAAGATATTCCAGAACTGCATCATGACGAACACGGAGAAGAAGATGCCGAGCTCGTAGGTGCTGATGTGCTCCTTGCTCTTCGTCATATCGGTAAATCCTATGAAAAATTCTTTCATTGCATCGGCGGTGAGCAGGGCTGCGACTCCCGATGACCCTCTTTCGGTGATATTGAGGTGCCAGAGCAGTTGCCACAGTCCGAAGAGGAAGAGGAAGAAGACAAGTCCCACAACCAGGATGCGCTTGGCCATTCTCCGGTCGATGATGTGTGCCTTGGTGTTGCGGGGTTTGTTGTGCATGACGCGCTCATCGGGCGGCAGCGCCGAGAGTGCCATGGCAGCGAAGGTGTCCATGATGAGGTTGACCCACAGCATCTGGGTGACGTTGAGTGGCGAGTCAAGTCCCATGAATGCGCCTGCGAGGACGATGAGGCATGCGCAGATGTTGATGGTCATCTGGAAGAGGAGGAAGCGCTGTATGTTGAGGTAGAGCGACCGCCCCCATAGGATGGCCTTGTTGATGCTGACGAAGGAGTTGTCGATGATGGTGATGTCGCTGGCCTCTTTCGCCCGTGCTGTGCCGTCGCCCATCGACAGTCCCACCTGTGCTTTCTTCAGGGCGAGGGCGTCGTTGGTGCCGTCGCCAGTGACGGCCACCACCTGTCCCATCTCCTGCAGCAGCCCGACGAGACGGGCCTTGTCGGCAGGACGGGCTCTCGAGAGGACCTTCAGGTTGGGCAGCACCTCGGCGATGAGCTGCTCATCGCTCATCTCGGCGAACTGCGCCCCGGTGAGCGTCTGCAACGGCTCGTCGGCTGACATGATGCCGGTCTCGCGGGCTATTTCGTTGGCAGTGAGTGCCACGTCGCCCGTCACCATGATGACACGCACACCAGCACTGCGGCTGGTCTCCACAGCATCGCGCACATCGGTGCGGATAGGGTCGGCCATTCCCACAAATCCGGTGAAGATGACTGGTGTGGCCTTACCCTCCACCTCTTCCTGACAGGCGAAGCCGAGCGTACGTCTGCCGATGGCCTGCAGGGCCTCCAGGCGTTTGACCACCTCTTCACGGCTGTGCCCTCCGGCAATGTCGTCGCAGAGCCCCAGCACCACTTCAGGTGCGCCCTTTATGAATTTCCACACCTTTCCCGTTGCTTCCTCGCGTGCCTCAGTCACCATGTGCTTGGTCTCCGGTGTGAAGGTCACCTGATTGAGGATGGTAAATGACTCACGCATGGGTTGGTAGTCGATATCCTTTTGTCTAAAAAGCCAATAGAGCAGGGAGCCCTCGGTGGGGTTGCCCACGGTATTGGGCTTGCCGTCGGGCATCATGGTAAGTTCGGCGGTGGAGTTGACGGCGATAGCCTTGGCGAAGTCGACAATATCGATATAGATGTCTTCATCGTCGAGCACGCGCAGTTTGTTCTTGGTCAGCGTGCCCGTTTTGTCGGTACAGATGACGGTGGCGGCTCCCATGGTCTCGCAGGCATGAAGCTTCCTGACAAGGTTGTTCTCCTTGAGCATACGCCGCATACTGAGAGCCAGACTGATGGTGACACTCATGGGCAGGCCCTCGGGCACCGCCACGACGATGAGTGTGATAGCGATGAGAATGGAGTCGAGAGTGAACTCGATGATGGAGAGCAAGTCGGCATTGTTGCCTAAGTCGCCGTCGAGGAAGAAGAAATAGAACAGCCTGCCGATGACGATGAGCGCAGCGACAATATAGCTGGCCGTGGTAATCCATTGTCCCAGGGTGTCGAGCTGTTTGTTGAGTGGCGATTTCACCTCTTTCTCCTCATTGAGGCTCATGGTGCCCTTCCCCTCTTCGGTATCGACTCCCACAGCGGTGACTTGATAGAGGCAATGCCCCTCGATGACGATACTGCCCCTAAGCAGGAAATCCACGGGATAGGTCTTGTCGCTTTCTCCTCCCTCTTGCTTGGTGGCCTTCTTGGTGTACATCTCGCCTGTGAAGGCACTCTCATCGACATGCACCGACTGTGCCTTGAGCACGATGCCGTCGGCGGGCACCTCATCGCCACTCTCAAGTCTGACGATATCGCCCACCACAACGTCGCTTCGCTTCACCTGACACATCTGCGGCCTGCCTTTGGCACGGTTGGCGCCCTTCGCCCATCTGAACACTTTGACATACCTCTCGTCTTTCTTCTGGTTGAGAACGTCGAACTCACGAGCAGCCTTCACCTCAAAGATAAAACCGATGCCTGTGGCAAGCAGAAGGGCCGTGAGCACGCCAAGTGGCTCGAGGAGGTTGATCCACGAGCGCCCGGCTTCAAGTATTTCGTAAAGGGATACGGCTACTGAGAAGATGAAGACCACAAGTAGCACAACGATGAGCGGGTCTTCGAATTTTTTCAGAAAGCCCTTCCACAGGGGCTCTTTCTCGGGTTGGGGGATGATATTTTGGCCAGCTCCTTGCTTCACTGCCTCGGAATCCTGACCAAGACACATCGACCATATCGTTTTTTCTGCTTTCTTCATTTTATTTTAGACTTTAGACGCTATGCTTTAGACCTTAGACTTTAGACCTTAGACTTTAGACCTTAGACCTTAGACGCTGTCCATGCTTTCTTGTTCACTGTGGTTTTGCCACAGCGAACTCCTATATATATTTAAAGACGGATTTTTTTCACGGATTGGTAATCGCGTACGTTGTTTTTAGTTTTTTTAACGCAAGCTCTACAACTAATAATCTATTCAGCGTATCTTACGCTCAGGTGGATTTCAATCCACCTGCATGGAATAGAAGCATTTTTAATGCAATTTTCGGATTGCAAATCCTAATCTTCAATGCGTCGGGATTGCAAATCCCGACGAGCATATCGGATACAGGAGGTGAGGTTCTTCCACACCACTTACATTGACTCCCAAACCGCCAAATTGGACTCCCAAACCGTAATATGGGAGTCGTTTTTTCTTGTTTGGGAGTCCCCTTTCCACTTTTTACCTTATTTTTGCGCTAACACAATGAACCAAACATGAAAAGCGTATGAAACAGAAACTACTTATTTCACTGATGTTTCTGGGATGTTTCTCCGGAATGTGGGCCGACGACAATACACCACGGTGCTGAAACAGAGATAGTCCCCAAGGCTCCCTTTCTGAAAAAAGACATCGTACAGCAATAAAGAAAAAGTGGCACGTGAATGCCACTTTTTCTTTATTGTCAAGTAGGAAACCAAAATTCCTCGTTGAAGAAAACGCCAAAGGTTCTAAAGCCCCCAGTCACCCCTGGAGAATTTTGTTTCCACGGCCTCCTCTATATCATCGGGCAGGTTGCAGAAGAAGTCGATGCCAGTCCGTTTTTCGAGCTCTCTGACGCTCATGGCGCACGACGAGACGGTGGCATTGGTGCTGCTGGTGTGCTCGGTCCAGAAGGCGATAGCTTTCCATTGCCCGTCTTTGAGGCACAGGATGGCCATGTAGAAGTATTTGGGTATGAGCAGCCCCGACGTGGTCTTCCCTGAGACTTGGTCGGGATTGTCGATGGTGCCGGCCTTGACGACATATAGCGTATCGCGGAAGCTGGCATTGTTGCCCCATGCGTTGACTTTCTGCTCAAGGTCGTTCCAGATGCCGTTGTTGTGCCCGGCGAGCTGGGGGTGCATGTTGCTCATATAGAAAGTCTGCCTGTTTTGTTCCACCGATGACTGGCGGTCCATGCTGGGGCACATGTGGCCTCGGGTGTACCCCGAACCGCTGTAGTCTTTCGTCGTGGTCTGGTATTCCGAAGGGATGTCGGGGTCGGCAACGAAGTTGTCGTTACGCCCCACTTTGTTGTTGGGTAACCCATTATGGAACTCATAGGCCGTCCATCGCTGCGATTTCTTCGAACAGTCCCACTCAAGTGAGTAGGTGATGCCATAGTCGTTTGTGGAGTGAACGACGAGCAACTGGTCGCTGCCTTCCTTGAGGTGGGGATACTCTAAGAGGTGAGCGCCAGCCACGGTGTTACGGTTGGCATTATCGCCAGTGGGCTTTGTCTCGTGATACTCGATGTTTCTGATTTGAGAATAGAGGAAATCACGCGACACGCCTCTCCCATTGACGGGATAGACCTTGATGCCCACTTCGGGCAATTCACGTATGCTGTCGACGGCCTCCTTAGCGAAGGTGACGACGCTGTTGTTCTTCAGCTCTATTCTCGAAGGGATGCGCTGCGCGCTTGCCGTAAGCGCCATAGCCAAAGCCATGAGGGTGAGTATGATGTGCTTTTTCATCGTTTCTGCTGTTTTGCCGTTGGTTTGTCTCATCTCACAGAATATTTGTGTCCATTGCTGATATAGACACCTTTCTGAGGTGTTCTCACCCGCTGCCCGCTGAGGTTGAACCACTGTGGGGTGCCTTCGCTGGCAGTCTGTGCCTCACGGATGGCGTTCAGGCCGTCGGGGTCGATAGCGGCATCTGCCTCTGCCGGCATCCTGAAGAATGCCCTCATGCCTTCGACATGGCCGGAGAGACTGAGCTGGCTCCCATCATCGCTCAGGACGCGCTCGCTGCCGTCGGAAACGAGAGAGCGGGGACTGTAGGTGCCCACCATGCTGTATTCACCGATGGTGACTGCCTCGGGCGATGTGGCGACGAGGGTGACATCGGTGAAGACCGGGTTCTGGATGGTGGCATCGGGCTTGAAGAGGCAAGGCTTTCCGGCCTCGATGGCAGTGGCAGGCGTGAAACTCAGGGTACTGCCACCAACGGAAGAGAAGGTGCGCACCTGCCCTTCCATGCCAGTGGTGCTGAAGGGGAGGCAGAGGGTGGTCCAGGTACCGGCGGGGAAGGTGCGCACAAGGCGCACTGCGACATCGGTGAGGTCGGTGGGCGGCGCAACGAAGTCTTTCTGCTCGTTCATGACGAAGCGGAAGGGCTGCACACCGTTGATATCGACGGGGCACAACCCATCGGGACGGACGATGGCTGAGAGGTCGGCAAGGGCTCCCTCGTAGGCATAGAGGGCCGTGAAGCCATCGGCGGCTGTCAGTCCGAAGCGGTTCTGCACGGCAGCATCGGTGCCGATACGTGCCTCATTCACCCACACCCAGTCGCCCTGATGGACAGCAGCTTCCTCGGCGTCGACAACAAGGGGCTCGGGCTCAGGCTCGGTGACCGGCTCGGCAATGACAAGAAACGCGGTGTTGGTGGCACTGGTGGCCTCGAAGACGGTCATGCCCTCTGCCGAGGTCTTCTTCCCCCAGATGACGCCGGCGAGATGCTGGTTGGGCGAGAAGGGCACATTGGGCTTCACCTTGCTCATGCAGAAGGCGCCAGTGGCATCGCGCACATAGGCCTCGTCGGAGGTGGCATAGAGCACACGGGCGTTGATGCCATCGGCAAGCACCATTTTCACGGCGCTGCCATCGTCGAGGGTGGCCAGTTCTGCAGCAGTGCCAACAACATTCATGGCCTCTGCGCTGTAGGTGATGTCGATGCTCCTGATATAGATGGCCTTCTTGGTGGTCTGGTCGATGCGGATGACGACCTCGCCCATGCTGCCTTCCGAGGTGAACGTGTAGTCGCTGGGCGACGTGGTGAGGTTCTGCGCCTCGCCCAACTGCGTGCCACCGACCGACACCGAGAGGGTGGCGGAGGCGCTCGAGGCGGTGCTGGCATTGACTGCCACAGAAGTGATGGTACCGCTGAAATCGCTGGTACTGAGAGTGATGTAGGTGGCGGGCTTGCTGCCGCTACCTATCTGCTGTCCTTTGTTGTTGTCGGAACCGAAATAGCCGGCATCGGTGTCAAGGGTCCATCTCACATCGGAAAGGGTGAGCGTGCCGCTCTTGGTGAACACCTGGCCCGAGAAGGTGTAGCTATAGGTGTCGGCAAGAACGACATGGACCACAGCAAGCAAAGCAATAAGGATGGTGGTGCGTAATCGTTGGTTCATCATACGTGTTGATAATAAGGTTTCAAATGCCCAAAGGCAAAGAATGTGTTTTGTCGCAGCAAAATTAGTAATAAAATTGAAAAAATGATATCCTATGTGGAGAAAAATGTGTAAGTTTGCCACATCAACTATAGAATCTCTGTTTTTATGAAAGGAAAAGTATTGCTTTTGGCCATGTTGACAACGACGGCAATTAAGGCTCAGGTGCCAGCCTATCCCACGGCACCCAAGGACAACACGGTGGATGAGTATTTCGGCGTGAAGGTCGCCGACCCCTACCGCTGGCTGGAGGACGACACCAGCGAGGCTACGGCGGAGTGGGTGAAGGCGGAAAATGAGGTCACCGATGCTTATCTGAAGAAAATCCCACAGCGGCGCCATCTTCTCGAACGCCTGCGACAGGTGTCGAACTACGACAAAGTGGGGGCTCCCTTCCACCGTCAGGGTCGTTGGTTCTTCTACAAGAACGAAGGACTGCAGAACCAGAGCGTGCTCTATGTGATGGACCGACTGGGCGGTGAGCCAAAGGTGTTTCTCGACCCCAACAAACTGAGCGACGACGGCACAGTGGCACTCAAAGGGGTGTATTTCTCGCACAACAACAAGTATGTGGCATACATCATCTCGCGCAGCGGGTCGGACTGGGAGGAGATTTTCGTGCTCGACTCGAAAACCGGGGAACAGCTGAAGGACCATGTGAAATGGGCGAAGTTCACCAATGCATCATGGGTGGGCGATGGCTTCTACTACAGCGCCTACGACCCACCAGTGGAGGGGAAGGAATACTCCAACGTCAACGAGGGGCACAAGATTTACTACCACCGCGTAGGAACGCCTCAGAGCGACGACCAACTGGTGTTTGCCAATCCCGCATATCCCAAGCGGTTCTACGGGGTGTACACCAACGAGGAGGAGATCATACAGGTGCTCTCGGAAAGTGGAGCCGGTGCGGGCAACAACATCTTCGTGCGCGACCTCCGCGTGCCCGGCAGCCAGTTCATGCAGCTGACTTCCAACATGGACAACATGTATGATGTGGTGGAAACCGTGGGAGAGCAACTTTACATCTACACCAACGACGGTGCCCCCAAGGGAAAACTGATGGTGGCGGACCTCAGCCATCCCGGCATCAGCCAGTGGCGGACGCTCATCGGCGAGGGCGACGATGTCATCGAAAGCATCACCTTCGTGGGAGGGCGTATCGTCGTGACCTACACCAAGGATGCCTCGACACATGCTTACCTCTACAACCTCGAAGGAAAGCGACTGCGCGAAATCGAACTCCCCTCGGTGGGCTCGGCTTCTTTCACGGGTAAGTTCGCCGAGAAGGAATGCTTCTACACCTTCTCCTCGTTCACCGTCCCAGGCACGGTCTACCAATATGACCTCGACAGCGGGAACAGCACCGTCTATGCCACACCAAAGGTGAATTTCCGGCAGGGCGACTTCATCACCGAACAGGTGTTCTTCGAGAGCAAGGACGGCACACGGGTGCCGATGTTCCTCACCTACAAGAAAGGGATGAAGAAAAACGGGAAGAACCCGGTGCTCGTCTATGGATATGGCGGCTTCAACATCAGCCTCACACCATCGTTCTCGGCCATGAGGCTGCCTTTCATCGAGCATGGAGGCATCTATGCCATGGTCAACCTCCGGGGAGGCAATGAATACGGCGAGGAATGGCATCTCGCCGGGACGAAGATGAAGAAGCAGAACGTGTTCGACGACTTCATCGCCGCCACGGAGTGGCTGATAGCCAACCGCTACACTTCGTCTTCGAAGGTGGCGATACAGGGAGGCTCCAACGGAGGACTTCTCGTGGGAGCATGCATGACACAACGGCCGGAGCTCTTCGCTGTCGCCATACCTCAGGTGGGCGTGATGGACATGCTGCGCTACCACAAATTCACCATCGGATGGAACTGGGCATCGGACTATGGCACGAGCGACGACAGCCGGGAGATGTTTGAATACCTGAAAGGTTATTCTCCTCTGCACAACCTGAAGCAAGGGGTGGCCTATCCTGCCACACTGGTCACCACCGCCGACCACGACGACCGTGTGGTGCCCGCTCACTCCTTCAAATTCGCAGCCACACTGCAGGCATGCCACACGGGGAAGAACCCGGTGCTCATACGCATCGACTCGAAAGCAGGACACGGAGGTGGAAAACCACTGGCAAAAGTGCTCGAAGAACAAGCCGACATCTATGGCTTCATCATGTACAACCTCGGTATGAAGTGGTGAGCACCCCTTTTGAAATGTCATGAAATAGGCGAGCCAAGATGAAGCGAATCAAAGGGAGCGGGTATCTGATTGCTTTTCAATCAGATACCCGTCCACTTGATTTCTGTCCCCTTGATTTCTATAAAAGTTATTGATGCCTTCTAATAGTATGCATAAAGAATTGTTTTGTTTTGTGAGCTACGATTAAGTTTCATATAAGATTTTATCTTCAAATAGGTGTGATAGCTTACGGCAAAGCAGCCCTCACTGGCCTTGGTCAGCGGAAAGTTCGCACCTGGCAGATTGAACGGCAGCAATGAGGCCATCATGCTGGGATGGATAAATATACCCCGTTTCTCGGCATTGGAGTTGGTGTCGCTCCATCCTTTGAGTTTGATGGCCTCCATACCATTGCTCATAGTAACGAGTCCTTCGAGGGTGTATTTCCCGAGTGAGGAGCAATTGCTTCCTATCTCATTGCTGAACTCCGGTTTGGAGGGAGTGCTCTTGCCTCCGCAGCCATGAAGGGCAACTCCTGAATACACCAAATCTGCTCCTTCTGCAAATTTGTAAATGAAAAGTCGGTCTTGGCACGATGGTTTCGAGAAATCCACAACGATTTCATAAGTACTTGGATTTTCATTCAAGTATTTTGGCCTTTCTCTCAACCAATCGGGACCTCCTTTCGGGAGGCAAAAAGAAATGATGGTACACAAAACGAATACAATTCCTATCCATTTCATCATCTTTTTCATAATATTCTATTCTTTAAATTCATAATACCTTTTTCATTATAGGTGTGTTCTATTAATTCTGATTTTTTATGAGGTGGCATTTCTATACATTACATTTCGGTCGCTTTTCGCTTTTATTCGGTGCAAAGTGTCAAGCCTCATCGGTCGTGTAGCCCGCTACACTCCCTCTTCAGCTTACACTTTGCCCTCGACTAAAAGTCGAAAATCGCCTCGACATAATTAATAGAACCCACCTATAATACCAAAAAACAGATATTGTAAACAGTTTGGGATTCCTTAATTTTTTCCCGCATGATTTCTACTAGTAAAACCATTTCATCTGATGGAATCTATCACCATTTTGTAAATTTCTTCCGGTTTTATCGACCCCCCATAAAAGTTCATACATCAAATCAGCCTGTTCATACAATGCACCTGATTTCATTTTCTCAGTTCTATAAGTATTCATAACTTCGCATTGTCAAAAGGACAAACTAACAACAAAAAGCATTTATGAAAACTGCTATTTTCACCTTGATGATTGCGCTCATGAGCGTGATGACATCAACGCCCTGCAGTGCGAAAACTGCAATTGAACGAGAGACATGCATGACTGAAAAGGAACTTCCGAGCGCTTGTGGCTTAACTGAGACCAACCAGGACAATGTGAATAAACAAGTGCCGTCCAACCTGATTGTCAAGCAGACGACGCTATTTAAAGACGGGAGAACACTGGTCGTCTACTACAAAAAGCAAGGCTCGAGATGCGAGGTCTATTCACCATGCAAGGCGAATGACTACAACATGAACGATGTTTCAAAGGTCAAGTCGACAAACTTCGAGGTTGTCGACAAAGTGGAGGGAAAACTCTACAAGAAAAGCACCATTGATGAAGTAACACGATTTTTCAAACAAATGCTCAAGCAATAATTGAATGATGGTCTATACCGAAATCGTTCTGCTATGTGTTACCATCATCGTATTCAAAGCGGCATCGAAAGACTAACATTGAAAACGTGAAAAGAGAGTGAGGCAAAGACGATATGAAAGCCACCATGGATGAAAAATAAAGGTATTTAATCTGAATCATTGAACTTTCCCACCCTTAATATTCATGTTATAAATCGTAACCAATGCCTAAGCGAAACGGTTTCACTTCTCCCTTTTTGTGAGTATGGATGCCTCCATTTTCCAGGAAGAAGATTAAAAACCGCTGACGCTTAAGCATTAGTTACGATGAATAAAATATCTCCAAGAGTGGGAAAGATCTGTGAATTATAAATGAAGGTATCTACGCAGTTATCGCACTATCTTCTTTCCATTGACGATATACACACCATGCATAAGGTCACTGATATGCCCGTTTGAATTTAAGCGTCTTCCTGAAAGATCGAAGATGCCTTGTGGGACGACTTCAGTGGGTTGAACTTCGGTCAGGCCATTTGTTTGGCTGCCTACATAGGTGAGGGTGAAGTTATCGACACATGCCCAGTCGTATACAGAGAGGCTAAGATGGCGCAAGCCTATTCGCAAATCTGAGGTTTCACTAACGACAAAATCCATTAGCTGTCGATAGTATCCTTTGGAGAATGCGTCGTTGGCAGTGGCGACGTTGTCGGGATAGGTGTATGGCGAATATGTGAAAGGCACCGATGTGTCGAAGATTGAGAGTAGCGGAGTGGATGCAAGTTGGCGACCACGTGCAGCCTCAGCTGCTTCGTCGGTAAGCACGCTGGCGTAGACTTCGGCTTCCTCCGCCGTACCTTGCTCGTATCGCCAGTGAGCGTTTGCAATATCGCCGTTTCGGTAGAAGCCTTGCCAATTCAGGCGATAAGTGCCGGCAGGCATCTGATGCAACACTTGATAGGTGTCGAAGAGATGGTAGTAATGCTCGGCTACGGTTCCTGGGGCAGCAGTGAACAGTGTGCCCTCCCAACCGTTGGTGCCATCGGAAAAGTCGGGATTGGTGAGCAGCGAGGTGATGTCGACGTTGGTGCCACCATCGATTAGAGCCAAGGCATCTGCATTGGGCTCTGTAGAATGTTCTGGTTCAAGGTCGTGGCAAGCGGTTGAAAGGGCCGATGTCTCGTTATAGAGGGCGCGTACCTGCTCGGGGGTGAGAGTTTCAGAATAGACGCGAAGGTTGTCGAAGAATGTCTCGGTCATCAAAGCGTCGCCGCTGAATGGACTGCGGCCTATCCATGCGTTGGTGGATGCTGCAAGTACGAGGGCTGCCGTCACCGATGCAGCCGTACCACGCAATTGTCCGTCGATGTAGAGGCGCACCTGTGAGGCATCTGCACTGATGGTTATATTATGCCAGGCCTGCTGACTTAAACCTGCACCAGAGCCAACCCTACAAGTTCTGTTGCGCACTTTTTCAAAGTACCAATCACGGTTGCCACCCTGATTGATGAGGCCTATGTATGTGGCGTTGCCGTTGTTGACACTCCATGCCCAACAGTAGCTGTCAAGATGGCCAGGCCCATAGGGCATGATGTCGATGCTGACACTATAAGCATCTCCATTGACAACGGTTCCAATAGCTTGCGCTGCCTTGTTGCCTAAGTCTAAATAGCCATTAGTGGTGCCGGTGTAAAGGGCTTTGTTGCCATCATCAAGAGTCAGGATTACCGCATCGCCTTGCAATGTGGCGAAGTATTGGGCGGCATCATCAGAAGGATTGCCTTTGTCAAAACTATAACTGATAGTAGGAGCGGGGGGCGTGGCTGTCTCAAGAGGTGTTTCGGCACTGACATCACTCAATGGAATGGTGATGACAGAGAGCGAAAAGGCAGGCACTGTGTAGGCGATTTCGCCATTAGACACAGAGATTGTGCTGTTCTTGGGGCTAACGTTCATGGGGTTCTCCATGGTGTTTTCTGCATAGTTGTCAGCATTGTTCATCACGCGCAGATTGGCTGTTCCATTTATGGTGGCATCGGAGAAGCGGAATTTGGCTGGCTCTTCGGTGCCGCCATAGTTGATGATTTTCACAATAGCAGCATCTTCAGCTTCGTTGAGGGCGGCACAGAGATAGAGCTTCTGGCCGGCCGAAGAACTGAGGGTGGCTGTATGGACGAGCGTGTTGTCTAAGTAGCAGCGTGTGGTTAGGCCTTCACGTTCGATTTTGATGTGGTAAGTTTTCCCTTTTTCAACACTACCTGCGGCAGAAGCCAGCGTGCTCTTGCTCCCGTTTGCTGATTGCTCCACGCCATGTTGCGTGTTGCCCCATCCACCAATATTCCACCAAGCGTAGTTGGTGTTGTTGGCAAATGCAAAAGCAATGAGGAAGCCTTCATCACCCTCATTCTTCACCGCGTCAAGTTCGATGGTGGCATTGTAAGTGTCCACATCAAGTATTTGTGCCGTACCGTGCATGGAGGCTCCGGAATAGATGTTGCCGGGATTGTCCAAAAGAATGGTGCCGTCGCTGCTCGTAACCTTTATATTGGAATAGGTGACGCTGGTGCCCCACGAACCCAGGCCGAGGCGGGCGTGGAGTATGTCAATGGTATTGCCTGTCTCAGCCCATGTTATGTTCTGGTGTCCCACATTCGACGACATCATCTGCTGAGCCCAATAGGAAGGTGTACCGAAAGAAGCGTAAGCATTGTAGTGGATCATGTCGGGGCGCCATTGCGACTCGTTCTCATTCATGAAAATTGGAGCATATGATGCCATAACGCAAACGTCGGAGTTACGCTCCATGCCTGCCATGTAAATGGCTTCGCCTAAGGCTGCCTTGAGTGTGCCGTTGGTGCCAAAGTCTTGTGTTACGGCATACTCGCCGTTGTACACCTTGTTGCTCGAACGGCTGTAATTGTCATATTTGTGATACATGCCGGCAAACCAGTCGGGCGAACGATAGAAATGCTCGTCGATAATCTCCAATGGATAAGGGTTTCGCCACGTGGGGTAGTCTGATCCCCAGTCGCTGTTGCCGATTAGAATGATATCGGGATACTTGGACTTGATTGCCTTGTAGAACTGATAGTAACGCTCGGCGTAATGGTCGCTCTGGTCGTTGTTGCCGTCGGATGTGTAGTTGTAGTTTTCGTTGCCGATTTCAAGCAGTCTGAGGTTGAATGGCTCGGGATGTCCGGCCGCAGCGCGCTTGGCACCCCAATAGGTGTTCACGTCACCATTGGCATACTCTATCGCCTCGAGGGCTTCTTGGATGAAGCCTTCGATGTGCTGGTAGTTCTGGTACCATCCATGCCCCATCCCTACGTTGACCACGAAGAGCGGTTCGGCGCCAAGGTCTTCGGAGAGTTGCAGAAACTCGTGGTACCCCATGCCGTTGGTGACAGGGTATCCCCAGTTGCTGTTGTAGATGCCTTGTCGTGTCTCTATGTCACCAATGGTGTGTCGCCATTGGTAACGGTTGCCACCCTCGATGTAGCATCCGCCTGGGAAACGCATGAAGCGTGGGTGCAGAGCCTCGAGTTTTTCTGCCAAGTCGATGCGCATGCCATTGGGCCGGTCTTTATATGTGGGTGGCATCAGGCTTACACAATCTAAGTAAATAGTGCCAGGGTGGCTGCCTCTGATAGCAAACCATCCCAATTGATAGCTGCCCGTTGCAGTGATTTCCGTGGAGAATTTGGTCCATTCTCCGGCATCTTCCACTTGCACGACAGAATGCCCGAGGTCGGCTCCCTCAAAGCTCTCCAGTGTCAGTGTAATATAGCCTTTCCAACTGTTGGGTGTTCTAATCCAGAACGAGGCGCGATACTTGCGACCTTTTACGATGTTCACACCCCAATAGCCGATGTTGCGTGTGCCATCTCCACCCTTTTTCAATGTTAATGACATTGCCCGACGTTGGGCGCTGTTTAACAGGTTTTTTGTCGAGATGCCGAAGTTGGCGTCGCCTATGGTCCACCAATAGTCAGGATTTGAACCATTTTCCTCCATTGAGCCGTTGCGGATGAGTTCGGCATACAGGCCACCGTCGCCAGCATGGTTGATCTCTTCGTAAAAGATCCCGTAGTGCAGCGGACCTATTACCGGACCACGTTTTGAGGTGGAGAAGGTGAATGTGCTTTGGGCCATAGCCAATGAAGACAGAGTGGCCAAAATTAGGGTTACAAAATGTTGCTTCATTTTTTATTAGAGTTGATTTGACTTGTTTGATTTCTGCCGCAAATATATGTTTTTTTAACTTAATAAACAAGCGTTTGTGAATGCAAAAATTGGCTTTCATAGGCATTTGAACGATGAGTGCAACATTTTGAATGATGATTGAAAATCCTAATTCGCCACGATTCGCTGAAAATAAGTATCTTTGCAGAAAATATAACGATAGCGATGAAACGTATCACAATTCTCTGTATCACATTCTTGGCTGTCTGCTCTATAATGGCAATACCGATGTCCTTCAAGCATTTCGGTCGGCAGCAGGGACTTAGTAACCGCAGCGTCAACTGCATTGAAGAAGACAGCCTCGGGGTTATCTGGGTTGGAACACGTCAGGGGCTCAATAGGTTGCAGGGACAGATTTTTCGTAATTACTACGCCACACCTGATGGTTTGACGGGAAATATCATCAACGCTTTGCAAGCCGATAGAGGAGGCACTTCCCTATCACCTGCCGATTACATCCGACTGTTCCGACTGAAACGTGGCGCAGAGTTGTTGTCCGAGCGTCGCTACAGAGTTAAGGAAGTAGCTGACCGCATTGGGTTCTCCTCAACTTCTTACTTCACTACCTCTTTCATGCGTCAATTTGGTATGACACCAACAGATTTCCTTAAAGCACAAGGGCAACAAGTAAAATGATATCTGAATGAGACGATAGACTTTAGACGATAGACTTTAGGCCTTAGACGATAGACGACATGAAAGCCCCGCCTTCATTCGGTGTAAGCCGAAGAAGGCGGGGCAACATGTCTTTTGACGCTTGAAAGAGTGCCAGAGTTGTAAACGAAGTCTAAAGTCTAGAGCCTAAACTCTAAAGTCTA
>CAMHEL010000038.1 GCA_946184125.1 uncultured Prevotellaceae bacterium | reverse complement strand
CCCGGTGTTGGTGACGATATATTTTCCGTCGGCCTTGGCCTCGGCAGAGGTAGCATAGACGCCGTTGGTCTTCCATCCATAGAATACTCCGACAGGCTGTCCCACCTTGGTCTGCACCTTTGCGCCGTAGATATCAGTTTCGAAAGCTCTTCCGTCGGGCAGAGCCGTCACTTTGTTGGCATAATGTCCCACGGAGGCACCGATTTCCCATGAGATGTCTTTTAGTGCAAGCACTTTTGCCTTCAAAGCGACATCGAAGCCATTGTTTTCGAGTTTTCCCTCGTTGGTCCAGTTCTCCTGCAGTCCGCTGGTCCATGCGAGTTGCCGGAGCGCGAGGAGGTTGGAGGTCCAGCTCTTGAACACATTGGCACTGAGGCTGATGCGGTTGTTGAGGAAATGTGCCTCAAGACCGGCCGTGAGCCTGTTGGTGGTCTCCCACTTCAGTTTGGTGTTGCCGATGTTTCCGATAGAGAGTCCCGTCACCTCGTTGTTGAGCATGAGGTTGGAGACGAAATAGCTTCTGGAAGCGATGTAGTTGATGTCGTCGTTGCCAGTGACATCGAAGCCCACATTGAGCCGCAGGTAGTTGATGCCCTTCATCTTTGCCATGAAGCTTTCGTTAGAGAGCACCCATGCAGCCTCGATGCTTGGGAAGAGTCCCCATACCACTCCTGCGAGTTTCAGTCCGTCGGCATCGTCGCCGATGCGCGATGAAGCGTGCATGGAGAGCCCACCGTCGACATAGAAACGCTCAGCGAAATTATAGTTGGCGACGCCATACCATGTGATTTCGCGTGTCTTATCGTCGTCGCCTCCGGTGTCTTTGAACTGGAGCGAGTTGCTCATGTTGGGCGTCTTGTCGTTACCGGTATTGTAACCTTTCTGTGAGGTGGATTTGAAGTCGCTGCTGATGTATCTCACGCCACCCCTGAAGTCGATGGCATGAGCCTTGAAGCGTTTGTTCCACTCCACATAGGTGTCGCTCTGGATATTGGTCTGCCTTGCTGCTGCACTCTGCACGATGTTCTGCAGTGTTGCCCCCTCGTCGAGTCCTTCGATGGTAAAGGTGGGTACGCCCTGGATGGGGAGGTAGTAGTTCTCATTGGTGTTGACCAGTCCGAGTGAGAAATGCTCCCCAATGAGCAGGTGCTTGTTGAGCTTATAGGTAGGTGTCACGGCGAACATGATGAGTCGGCTACCGTATGAGTTCCGGTTGGTTCCTTCCCCGTTTTTGAGGATGCTGGTGGGGTTGGCGAGTCTCTCCTTGCCCTGGAAGAGTCCCTCGAGATAGTCGTCGGCCTCATCGAGGTAGTGGCTGAGGTTTCCGCCAGTGTCATAAGCGTAGGGCGAGAGGAAGGGCGACTTGACCAGTCCGAGGAATCCGGGCGAGGTGATAACACCAGAACGCGGATCGATGGGTGCGCCATCGTCGGTCAGTTTGCGGTCGACATCGCTGTAGGAAGCATCGAAACGCACCATGAGGTTTTTGAACACCTCGATGTCGGAGTTGAGGCGCATGTTGAAGCGCGAGAAGTCGTTCATCTTCAGTGTGCTGTTAGCCAGTGAGTACCCCACGGAGAGGTTATAGGAAGCCACATTGTCGCCACCCTGGACATTGATGCCGTAGTTCTGCGAGAAAGCATTCTCATAGACCTCATCGACCCAGTCGGTTTGGTTGTGGTACTTCTTGTAATAGAAGTAGTTGGGGTCGTTGTTGAGATACTTCATCGAACCTTGCAGTTTGGTTTTACCGGCAAGCAGTTCGGTGGTGTAAAGGCGGTATCCCTCGGCATCGAGCATATTGGGGAGTTTGGGCACGAGTTCATATCGTCCGTTGATGGTGAGGTCGATTTTGGTGGCCATGCTCTTGTTTCGCTTGGTCTTGATGAGAATGACCCCATCGGCAGCCTTAGCGCCATAGAGTGCCGTCCCGTTCTTCATGACCGTGACATTCTCGATGTCATTGGGATTGAGGTTGGCCATCATGTTGTTGAAATAGCCCTGGTGGAGCATCTCACGGTTGTACTGCATGTCCATGACGACGCCATCGATGACGATGAGCGGCTGGGCGTTGGCATGCAGCGAGTTGATGCCTTCGATGAGCATTCGGTTTCCGATACCGTTGAGTCCTCCGAGTGATGTGGGTCTCACGTCAGCGGCGAGTTTCTGGCCCACGAGGGGGTCGATGCTGATTTCGGAAGAGTTGTCAAACTGCTGTGCCTCGGAAGTAGTGGATGCGACGGTACGTTGTTTGTAGAACTCGGAGAATGCATCCTGGTAGAGTCGTCCGTTGGCCACCCCATCCGACACTGCGCACTGCTCGAGGTTGTATCCGTCGACGCGCAGAATGATGGACCTGGTGTAGCCGGGGGCGTTGAGCACATAGTTTCCCTGCTCGTCGGTGAGGGCAGAATATCGCGGGTCTCCATAGGCCTGTACCATGACACCTGCGAGAGGTTTGCCGGTAGCAGCATCCACCACCTTACCTGTCACGTTCTTCATGTCCTGTGCGGTCACAGAAGCCGCAGCCAGCAACATAGCGAAAAATATATGCTTTCTCATTGTTGTTCGGATTTAGAGGTTCGTGGTCTCAGATAGATGCAGTCGAGGTACATCTCTCTGGCGTATTGTGAAGTCTCGCGTGCAAGGATGGAGCATTGCACCTTGACCGACACCTTGATGTCGCTCTGGTCGAAGTTGCAGGCTGGGAAATGGAAGTTCTCAGCGAGCAGTATGGTATCGACGCGCTCCGGGTCGGTTTTGAACTGCACGTTTCCGCAGTTGAAGCTCTGCTCGTTGCCGAGTGAGTCGACATAGTTGATCGTTGCCCTGAACTTGCACGGCTTCAGATTGGGGTTGACGGGATTGTCAACGCTCTTGGGCAGGATGATGGCGCAGATGTCGTAGTCGCCACTGAGGGTGTTGTTCACTTTGTAGGTGAGTTCCCAGTTGGCTGTGGCAGTACGCGGAATGACATGCAAGTAACCACCTTTCGAGATGCTGTCGGTAGCGAGGTGTCTGATGTTGTATGTACAGTCTTTCTCGGTCGTGATGAGATAGGTAGCCTCCGCCTCGCTCCATATTTCCTTGAGGTAGGTCTGCTCGGGAGTGAAAGGCCACTCGTTGGCGATGTAGAGTTCGCCGTTGCTGCACTGGTAGTGCTGTGTTCCGGCGAGGATTCCCCCAGCGTCGAACGGTCTGTAGAAGACGTTGTACTCGGGTGTTGACCTGAGGTACTGCACAGATGTGAGGGAGTCTTTGGGTGACTTCTGGTCGGTCATGTTGAAGATGGCGTCGTCGAGCAGTGCGCGGTTGGTCCAGTATTGCTGTATGGAGTCGCGTTTCTGCACCTTCGCATCATACTGGAAATACTTGGAAGCCTCATCCCATGCCTTTTTCCATCCTTCGTTGGTGGGTACGACCATGAGGTAGGTTGAGTCCTCGGCATCGATGTAGCCGATGCGCTGGAGCAGCCTGTTGTACTCGTTGACGACAGAGTCGACATAGACGGGAACACCTTCCACGATACCACTTGATACGGAATGCTCGGCATCGAAGTAGTCGACCTCATACTGACGCAGGTTGGCTCCGATAAGGTTGACATTGCGGTCGTTGGAGAGGTACTCATAGATATTGTACCTGTAGGGCAACGGTCTCTCGGCGACATGAAGCACACCGTTCTTTGCATGAATGTTGGGATTGACGACCCTGACACCCTCGATGCCCTCTGGCCCCACCTGGGCGTATTTTGAGTTGAGGAGGTGCATGGTGGTGTTGTCGGGAGTGACTGACCTGAGTGTTCTCGAGAGGTGGTTGAACACGAAGAAGCGCTCGACGAGAGAGTCGCCCTGGTTGGTCTGCACGAGGTTGAGGAGTGAGTCACGGTTGAATGATCCGTTGACAGGTGCCACGACGGTGAACGCCTGTCCACTGTCGAGAAGTCCTGCGTAGCTGACGGATGTCTTCTTGTGCATCCTGAAGACTTTGGTGTTCTCCAACACCTGGCAGAAATCGCTGAGCTGTGGATTTTCCTTCATTTGCTGCCAGAGGGTCAGCTCATTACCCGCGACATTGGCGTTGTCGAAATGGTCATCCCAGTCGGCACACCCATAGAGGCAGCAGATGGCGCATAGCGCACAGATGATATATTTGTAATTCATCGTTGTTGTCGGTTAATGGATGATGGGTTTTAGTGGGTATCCTCTCCCTCAGGACTACCATAGACGCTTTTTGGGCAGAGCTCGATATAGTCGAACGACCAGTATCTGTCGGGGTCGTCGAGCACCTGACGGAAGCGCAGGTAATAGGTTTTGTTGGAGTCGAGGTATTGTGTGGCGAGGACACGTCGGAGGTTCCAGTTGTTGCCTCTTAGAGGATGGTCTGCATCCCATGGCCTGTAGCTGTCCATACCCTTCATGTATCCACGGTTGTGCATGGCCTTGTCGTTGGCGGTGTTCTCTTCCTCGTCGTCGGTGTCCTCCACCCATCCGATGTTGGGGTCGGGACCATAGACACGCAGGTCGACGGGAATGCCGCAGGGCTCGTTGTTCAGGTAGACCTGCACGACGCCACGCTCCTCACCGACGGTGTATCCGAGACGTATCTCGTAGGTGCCTGATGGCACCGGCAGCAATTTGAACGCCACATCGAAGACACCGCTGATACAGACGGCATTGGCCTGGTAGGAGTTCCAGTATCCCACATCGCTGTGCACGCCGACGTAGGTCTCGTCGCTCACCTTCCAGTCAGTGATGTACTTGTTCTTGAAACCGGTGAGGATATCCTCTCCATAGCGTCCACGTCCGTTGCAGTTCATGAAGTCGGGGCTGAGCACTGTGGCATCGATGCGGATGCGGCAGTTGAGCACCACGTCGCGCACCTGTGTGGTGTATGCGAGGATGTCGTCGAGGTAGTGGTACACGCCATTGAGCGCATTCTGGTTGGTGGTTCCCGACTCGGATGGTGAGAGGACTTTCACGCCACGTACGGAGAAGTTGTTCTGCAGTCCCTTGCGGTTGATGAAGAGTCCTGCCGATGGGCCTGCGAAGCGCATCATGGTGCCCGGGCACATGGTCTCATAGAACTCCTCGGGGTCGCTGAGAGAAGTGTACCAGCAGTGCTCGCGCAGCTCGCCCGACATCACCCAGCTGTTGTACTGTCCGATGCGTGGCAAGAGGTGGTAGCTGACAAAGCGGTTGAGTGGGTTCTTGCGGTGCTTGAAGTCGTCGTCGTAGAGTCCGGCATCCTCTGGGAAGGTCTCGTCATAGACTTTCTTGGCATAAGCCTTGAGGTCGTCGAGGTTGTTGATGCCGTGTGCATGATAGACAGAGTCGGGCTCGACGAATGCGGTGTATTTGAAATATCGTTTCTCGGGCCAGAAGGAGCGTGTGTAGAGTGCTGAACCGGAAGTACAGCGCACCATGACGCCCTCGAAGACGGAGTCTTCCGCACATTCATAGGTCTCGTCGAGGTAGTTGGTCAGCGAGTCGGCCATACCCGTGAGCGAGAGGGCCTGCGAGAAGAGCGAGAGCGTGGGGTCCTCGGCGATTTTGTCGGGGAGGAGCAGGCTGCTCGAGGTGATGACATTGTTGATGACGTGTACGACACCATTGGTGACGGAGTCGTTGTAGTCAATCATCTTCGAGTTTTTGTTGATGTAATAGACCAGTGCGTTGTGGTTGGTGACATCGGAGTCGCTCGAGAGTACGATGTAGGCATCATCCATGTTGAGTTCTGGGAGAGCTCCCTCGCCGATGTCGGTGGTGAAGAAAGCGCCCTTCTTGATGATATGTGTTCGCGCCAGGGTGTCGCAGGTCTCGGTGGGTATATTCTCCACCTGCCTGAATCCAGACTGGACGAGGTATCGGCTGATGGCCTCGTTGTTGGGTGCGAAGAGGGTGTAAGTGCCATAAGTGGAGAGCATGGAGAAATAGGGAGTCCGCTTGAGAATGGCGATGAACTCGCTGAATTGCTCCTGGTTCTCCTCGAGGAAACCTGCCGCAGTGAGCTTCTTCGACTGGTAATAGTTCATGGGCACATCGTCGTCGTTATCGACACATGCAACAAAGCTGCAGACGACGAAGACGGTCAGTAACATGATAGGAAATTTCTTCATAATTGTAAACTTATTAGGCAGGTTTATTTAGTGATTTCATTGTCTTCCTCATTGCCATAAGCAGGGTTCTGCTTGAGCAGCGGGTTGACCTTGAGCTCGTCCTTGAAATAGGGGAAGTAAATGATGTTGGGGTCAGCGAGTTTGATTTTGATGGCGTTGACGTTCTCGATGTACTTCCTTGACGCCAGCGACACGAGTCGGGTGTTGTTTCCGTCGCGTCGTGCGATTCTGACGAGGTCGAACCAACGTTTTCCCTCGAACATGAACTCACGCTGCCTCTCCTCGTAGAGCAGTTCCTCCATGGAGATTTTCGATGAGACGTAATCGGCCATCTTGAGTGTGTCGCTGCGCGAGGTTGTGGTGACATCGTTTGCCCGCTTGTTGACGGTGTTGATGAGTGCGAAAGCGCGCTGGTATCCTTCCTCGCCCCGCTGTATCTCAGCCTCGGCCTTGATGAGGAGCATGTCGCTCAGGCGGTAGAAAATCCAGTTGGCGTCGCCGCTGGCACGTCTTGAACTCTGGAGGTTCAGGTCGGCATCCTTGGTGACGTTCTGCGTGGAGTAGCTCACGTTGCGGCGCACATACTTGGTGATGGCATAGCTGGAATTCTCAAGCTGAGAGGACTCATAAACTCGTCCGTCGGTGCGTTTGAAAATGGTGTTGGACCCCTGTGCCACGTCCTTGCAGAGGAAATCGGGGGCGCTGAGCCTGCCCATGATGTTGTTGTTGCTGCCGTAATAGCTGTTCACCCATGAGTTCTGCTGCTGCTGATTGCTCCGGAAATAGAGTTCGAAGATGCTCTCGAAAGAATTGCCCTCTCCGAAGATCTCGTTGTAGGCATTTCCGCAGACGGTACTTCCAATGGGTTTCTCGAGAATCATTGGTATGTCGCCGAAGAGAGCGATATTGTTGACATTTCCCTCTCGCTCGAGCATCTCCTTATACTGCTCTCGCTTGAAGTCGATGACCATGTCGCAGTATTTGATGGAGTTGTCCCAGTCGCCTTTCCAGAGGTAGAGGTCGGCGAGAATGGCATAGATGGCCCATCGTGTGATACGGCTTGAATTCTGGTAAGCGTTGGCACTCTCGTCGGGGTAGTAGCGCCTGACGGCATCGTCCTTCACCTTCTCGAGGTCGGTGATGAGCGAGTCGAGCACAGCATTGAATGGTGTGGCAGGCAGCGCGTATGTCTGGCTGTCGTCGATACTCGGCTGTGTGGTGTAGGGCACATCGCGGAAGGTGCGTATGAGGTAGAAGTAGCACAGAGCGCGTATGGCGGAAACCTCAGCGATATTGGCCTTCATCTCCTCAATGGTGTAGTTGGGGTCGATTTCCTGCACCCCTGGTGCGTAGTGGCAAACGATGTTGCATCGGTTAATGGCCCGATAGAAGACTTCCCATTTGCAAAGGGGATTGGATGGGAGCAGGTTCTCCTTGAGAATCTCGTTAATCTCATTAGGCACGCTTGCCCCCAGTCGGAGGTTGTCGGACCTAAGCTCACCCCATACGCCTAATCGGGTGAGGAAGTCGCCTGACTCAAGGGTCTCGTAGCAGCTGGTCACCACACTGTTGACGTCGTTTTTCTCCGTCCAGTAGTTCTCGAGCACCACCTCATTCATAGGAAGTATCTCAAGGAAGTCGGAGCAGCTTGTAAGCGTGAGAGCAAGGCCTGCGGCGGTGATGATATGTTTCAACTTGTCGGTCATGATCGTCATATTGAAGTTTCCATTGTTAGAATTGTATCGTAATACCTCCAGTGAACGACTTGGAGCGTGGTGTCTTGGCATCGTCGGTGACCAGTCCATAAGAACCGTATCCCACCTCAGGGTCAGCCCCAGAGTACTTGGTCAGGCAGAACAAGTTATTGGCTGAGATGTAGAGGTTGACTTGTCTGAGCCCCAAGCGTTTGACAACTTTGCTGGCCAGGCTGTAGCTCAGCTGAGAGTAGTTGAGACGGATGAAAGAGCCATCCTCAACGAAGCGGTCGCTGCCGAGCCAGTTGTAACCTGCATTATAAAGAGCACGTGGTATCTCGGTGACGTCGCCCTCGACACGCCATCTCCAGTTGACGGCGCGGCTCTGGTTGTTGACCGAGTACATGTTTTCAGCTCTCATCCTGGCCCGGTTGACAATTTTGTTACCGTAGCGGAAGTTGAACTGGTTGTTCCATGAGAAGCGTCCGAAGTGCAGTTTGAAACCGAAACCACCAGTCAGTTTTGGAAGTGACGAACCGAGGTAAACGATGTCGAGCTCGTTGATTTGTCCATCGTGGTTGACATCCTCATACATGGCATCACCACCCCTGAACTCGTAGTTGACGGAGCCGTAGCAGAAAGTCATGGGTTTGGTCATGTTGTTCTCGTCGATGATGACGACACCGTTCTCGTCGCGTACGACAGGAGCGTTAGGTCCACTGACGCCCGGGATTTCCTCTGCGGAGTAGTCGGAGTACTGATAGACCCCTTTGTAGCGGAATCCATAGATACTTCCCAGTGCACGGTTGAGCTCAACGCGTGAGAGGTACGAGCCGTTGTTGCGGTCGAACTCGCTATTGAGACTTGCGAGGCAGGTTTCTTCCATCGCAGTAATCTCGTTCTTGTTGTTGGCAAAAGTGATGTTGAAGTCGGCTCTGAACTTACCCCATTTCACGATGCTGTTGCCATTGATGTTGAACTCCCATCCGAAGTTCCTCATGTCGCCGACGTTCTGCCAGGCGAGCTGTGAGTAACCCGATGAGGTGGGAATACCACGTCCGCCCATAAGCAGGTCGGTGACATTGTCGCGATAGACCTCCACGTTACCCGTGATCTTCTCGTTGAAGAAGCCATAGTCAAGACCGACGTTGACGGTCTCTTTCTGCTCCCACTTGAGGTTGTTGAGCCTGATGTTCTGCGGATAGATACTTCTGTCGTTCATGTATCCTTGTCCGTTGCCATACTTACTGAAGTAGAGGTACTCAGAACCTGGCTGCTTACCGGTGATACCCCATCCTGCACGGATGGAGAATGTGGAGATGAAGGGGAATATTTTCTGGAACCATTTCTCCTTGTGGAAGAGCCACTTCAGAGATACGGCGGGGAAGTTACCCCATCGCTGGTCTTCACCGAACTTTGTACATCCGTCACGACGCATGGAGAACTCCGCCACATATTTGTTTTTATAAGCGTAGTGTGCCTGCATCGAGAAGTAGATGCTTCTCCACTGTCCGCTTCCGGTGTTCATGCCATCGATGATGCCAGGTGCCGACGGGCTGATGATGGTCCCTGAGGGGAGCCCCCACTCTGTGGTGCCCTGTGAGCTCGACTTACCATCGGTGAGCTGTCCTCTGAGGAACATGGCGAAGGAGTGGTCTCTGTTCTTGAATACCGGTGTGAAGGTCAGGGTATGCGTAGTGGTGATTTCGAAATTCTTCGAAGAGTTGGCCGTTGAGCGGTTGCTCTGCTTGTTCGATGTGTCGTTCCAGCCTGTGGTGCTGAGCGACAGGGGCATGAAGGTGTCCTCGGCGCGGTTAAAGATGTTGAACACCACCTTGCCCTCATAGCTCAACCTCGACTCATGCTCAGCGAAACCGAGGAAGTTGTATTTGAGTTTGAACTCCGGGTTGATGCTGTAGCTGGTCTCATGGTTCTTTGCCAAATGAGCGAGAGCCACAGGGTTCTTATTGCCCAACTGGTCGCGGAGGGCATCGGAAACGGTGGGCAACATGGAGTAGTACTCGTCGAGGTCGTTGCCGTTCTTGTCCTGCTCATAGATGGAGAGGTTGGGCATGCGGATGTAACCGATGGCGAGCAAGTCACCGTTGTTCTTCTTGTTCTTGGTGTAGGTGAGAGAGATGTTTGTCTCAATCTTGATGCGGTCGCTGACGAAATAGTCGAGGTTGACACGCGAGGTGAAACGGTCGAGCTGCTGCTTGATGATGGAGCCGGTCTCATGGTCGTAGCCAGCACCGATGCGGAAGTGAGCTTTCTCACCACCACCGGTGAGCGAGAAGTAGTGGTTCTGGCGCCAACCCGTCTGCTTGACAGCATCAAGCCAGTCGGTGTTGTTGTTGTACATCTCATACTCCGGGAAGCTGGGATTGTAGTTGATTTCGGGGATGTTGCTCCTCACGTCGCTCATCTCAGGGTTGAAGAATTCCTCTTTGAGCAGCATGGTGTATTCATCACCATTGAGCATCTTGTATCCCGTAGGCTGGTAAGTTCCGGTGAGACGGTAGCTGTAGGATGCGCGTGTATCGCCACGAGTACCACGCTTGGTGATAATCTCGATCACACCATTCGAGCCCTGTGAACCCCAGATGGCGTTTGCAGCGGCATCTTTCGACACGGTGATGCTCTCGATATCCTCGGGGTTGACATTGAGAAGTTCGGCGAATTTCTCGTCGTTGGCAGATGAGAAATCGAAGCTGCTGGTATTGGTTGTGAAGACGTTGCCGTCGACGACGATAAGTGGCTCGCTCGAGCCATTGATACTCGACACACCACGCAAGCGCATGGAGGTTCCGGCACCGAGGTTACCGGAGTTGGCGACGATGTCGAGACCGGCGATACGTCCCTGAAGTGCCTCGTCGACGGTAGTGATGGCAAGACCGGTGAACTCATTCATGCTGATGCTCTGGCTTGCCGACGAGATTTCATCGACGGGGATGGCAAGACCCGAGCCCTGAGCCCTTCGCTTGGAGGTGACAATCACCTCGTCGATTTGCTCGACATCCGACATCTCTATTTCGTACTTCAGTTTGTTGATGGGCAATGTGACAGTTTTGTAGCCCACATACGAGAAGCGGATTTTGTCTTTCGGGTTCTTGATTTTGAACGAGAAGTTACCGTTGATGTCGGTCACAGCGGAAGCCTGGATACGGTTTGCGCCGTCGATTTCCACCACATTGGCTCCAATCACGGCACCGTATGAATCGGTGACGGTACCACTAACGATATCGCCCGCATTCTGGGCATAAGAACTGATAACCGACAATGGAAGACAGCAGACGACTATCCCCATTATTCTCCTTATTATATTATTAGCCATAATTGTCATGTTTCTATTATCAATTCTGTATCATCAGTGGTTGGTCGATGAGGTGTATGACCGCCGATGACGATGTTTCTATCGCATTAGCACTTGTGGCATCGGAGGTGTTGTATTGATACTCACGTGCGACGAGGTTGAAGAGCAGTGGGTTCGAGGTGACCACATGGCGCTTGTTTCCAGCATGGTCAGTGATTTCGATGCCACTGTCGGAAGCGCGTGCACTGAGTCGGTAGAAGCGCTCTGTCGAGGGGTCGATGACGGCGGTCTCGAAGTCTCCGGAATCCTCGCCAGCACCGATGAAGAGGGCATTGTCCTGTATATGGTATTTCAGGAAATTGACAATCTGCAGTGAGTCACGTGTCTTTGCCGACAGGTTGCCAGCTTCCTCGAAAGCATCGACGGCCTCCCACGACGAAAGCTTGCCCTGGTTCTGCAGTTGCTGTATGCTCTCGTTGGTGGGCACGTAGATGGTATAATGATAGGTGTTGAAGACGGAGATATTGGTTCCTCCGCAAGCATTCCTTCGGTTGTGTATCTGCTCGAAGAGACCGCTGCCGTCCATCAGTTCGAGGAACTTCGAGAACTCGGGCTTGCTTGCAAGCACGTCGCGCACGGTGTGACGGGTACCCATGATGGGCTGGTTTTCGAGGATGTAGCTCTTTCCGTTACCGCCGTCGGTCTGGTCATAGATGAAGCTCACGGGTATGGGCGAGCCCTCATTGATTTGATAGCTACCCTCGACGGTCATGCCGTTGGCTCCTGCCTTGGCATTGTTGACACGGATTTCGGTTCCGCCCTTGGTGCGGTAGTAGGTTTCGCCACTCTCCACATTTCCGATAACGATATGTGTGTCGAGGATATCCTTCAGTCGGTTCCTCACCTGGTTGTTGTCGGCTCTTCCGATGGAGTCGCCCACCGTATTGGTGGCAGTGTCATAAGTATAGATACTTGCCCACACCCTTTCATCGGCGTTCACCTTCGTGGGGTCGTAGTGGAAGCGGAACAGCTGGGTCTGGCTTTTTCCGTAGGAGCATGGGTCGATATACTCAAGCAGCGAATTGTTGGTGGGGATGAAGAAGCTGTAGTAGGAGTTGAGCGAGTTGAGGTAGACATTGTACTGCAACTGCTCTATTCCCCAGTACATGATTTTCATGCTCTCGTTGATGAGTGCCGGGAACGAGACACTGACGTATGCCGTTGGCGAATAGACGTGGTTGGTGAGGTAGATGGCACCGTTGCATCCGAGCCAAACGGAGTCGATGGCAGCCACCTCGACGCCCATGGGGTCGTTGGCATCGTTGAGAATGCCCTGGAACTTGGAAGGAACGGATGAGATGAATGAGCTCAGCATGTTGTTGTTGAGCAGTTTCACCACCACCTCATCGGGCACATTGTCCCAAGAGCCGTAATAGTCTTTGAGCACTCTACCTGCTCCTGTCTCCCAATACTCGGTCATGGCCTGGTCGCTGGGCACCATCATCACAGCCATGTCGCGCTGGAGAGCGATGTTCCCACCCTGGTCGTTGAGACCGGCATAATAGGCGTTCCACTCCGGGTCGAACTTGAGCAGTCCGTTGACGGCTCCGTTGTCGGGAGTGGCATTGAGTGGGGTCCCACCTTGCGACTTCTCCGAGAAGAATCGTTTCTGGAATACCGAGTCGACATTCCTATCATATAAATAATTATATTGTGTGGTGGTAGCCTCACCCACCCAATAAGGTGCGCAGAATCGCTCCAGCAGTTTGTTGAACATTCTGGTGTTAGACTTTGAAGCAATCAGCTCGGCCATGTTGGGCAATGGAGTGATCACCTCGCTCATCTTATGGATGAATCCATTCGAGCACTTGATGTTTGGGGTTTCCACCTGCACACCATTGACACTTGCGTCGCCCTTGGCGCGGTGCGTCGTCTGATTGTAGAGGAAATCGTAGTCGGCATTAGTGATGCGCTTGTTGACCAACTGCTTCTCAATGAACTGCACCAATGGCACTGTGGAGTTGTCGGTCATACAGACCATGGGGTTTCCCGATGCCCTGTAGCGTGCCCAATAGGGATTGTCGGGCATCTGCTGTGCATTCAGTATTCTCACCGAATCATAAGGTGTGCTTGATGCGAACCTGCGCATACACTCACCCTCACGTGGCGGGTTTCCTTCCACGCTTGGCAGGCTGCTGAGCTGCATCGAGTTGTCCATCATGCTGCCGAAGAGCAGCAGTTTCTTCTGCGACGTGGAGAGCTGGCCATAACTTCTCACCCCCCAACTGTTGTTGTTGAAGAAACGTTCGTACGCATTGTCATCAGCCACAAAAAGCGTCTTCGAACCCGTCTTGGCCAGCACTTCCTTGTAGCCTAAATCGTCGATCATCCGCACCGTGTTGGTGTAGTTGCCATTCTCAGAGAGCCAACTGTAGATGCTTTCGCCCCATCCCTCAGGGTCGCGCTGGTCCAAGTCGTACTCAGAGCATGAGTTCATGGCAAGACCCACAGCCAACAAGAAACAAGCTGCTTGCAGCCTGCCTCGGCATCGACTCCAAAATGTCTTTTTGGTTACCATAATACAATTTAAATTTTCAGCAAATTAGTTTCCGCAAAGGTAAACTATTAAAATTATTTAAGGTTTATTAGATGTATCAAATTTCCAATATTAAATTTTCCGTATAACAAAAACGTTTCATAGATTTATAAAAATGTTGCAACGCCCTAAAAAGGGGCTTAACAGCAGCAAAAAAGGGCAAAAAAACCTTCCATTTCAACCGAATGAAATGAAACAATATGATTGACGGATAATTTGTGCTTGACATAAAATATTAATATTAGTTAACGCTGCAAAAATAAACATTTTCTTTTTTATCACCAAATATTTTACGCAACTTTTCCTTTCGGGAGAGTCAGGGGCGGAGAAAACTAAAAAATTGTAGGATGTAGGATGAATAATGCGTATACCCAGTTCTTTGAGAATGTTTCAAAACAAAGCCTTCATTGAAACGATAGCAAAACAGCACCAAAATTAATGCTGACCTAATTAGAAAATTTAGTATTTATATAGAACGCACCTTAAAATAATGTAGAATAGATTTTGCATTGAGCACAATATTTATTAACTTTGCAGATTGAAACCAAAATTCTTGAATTAGAAATCATGATGAGAAGAATATTATTCATAGGAGTGCTTCTTTCGCTTGCCTCCGCCGCCTTCGCCTCTGCTGGCGGTCCTACATTTTATTACAAATACATCGTCAAGCCATCGGAAACGGGTGCGGGAAAGGTGTATGCCTCCAACAAGGAAGTGGAAGAAGAAAACCTCAAATTATACGACTCCTACGGCACCACCATCTACTCACAAAGTTCCATGGCCAATGTGGTGACCGTCACAGTGCCGGCATACCTCTATGCCCAGCCCAACGAGGGTTACATCTTCTCGCACTGGGCACGCGTTGACGGCGACAAAGAGACGGTGTTCAGCAACGCACGCTATACGATGGACCTGGTGACCACCTACAACACCGACAGGCAGAATCCCAAAATCATGAACTACATCGCCTATTTCGAAAAAGCCGGTATGGTGTATCCCGTATCGACAAATGACCGTTTAGGCACCGTCACCATCGACAAACCGAACAACAGCACAGGCGATGTGGTGACCATGACCGCCATCCCTGACCTACTCTGCGGCAGTTTCAAAGGGTGGCGCCGCAACAACTCCACCGCGCTCATCACCCAGAACCCCTTCACCGTCACGGTGAGCAATGCCACGAAAGGGATGTACACCGCCGTCTTCGAGCCGAAAGGCGTAGAGGACAAAGGAGTCTTTGTGAGAATAGAAAACAAGGGCACCAAACGAACACTCGGCGTGTGCGGCAGTTCGGAATCGACCTTCTCGGAAAAACAACGGTACTTCAGCAACTCGATGATGATCGCCAAGACCAGCGAGAGCCGCATCAACTCCTCGCCCGCTTTCGTCCTTCGCGTCAAAGGCACGCCCAATAGCACAAGAGGACTTGAGGAAGTGAGCATCGAAAGCCAGGGTATCAACACCTACGAAATCGACCATCAGTATTTCCACGTGGAGAACTACCTCGACGACGGCTATTTCATCTACGCCACGCATAAAGGTTTCACGGGATACCTGAAAGACAACGGCAATGCCGAAACCGGCGAGAGCTACATGGAAATGATAGGCAACTACCACAGTCCGGGAATCTGGAACCGCTGGAACTACAACCAAGATTATGTGTGGACATTCCACCCGCTCGACGAAGAGCATCTGGATGAGAACTACTTCGGTGCAGAGCCCAGCCAAGGCACACTGAAAGACGGCAAATACTACAGCACCATGTACACTGCCTTCCCCTACGAGTGCCGCGACGGCGTGAAAGCCTACACCGTGGACAAATTCACCGAGGAAGGTCTACCCCACCTCAAGCCGGTGCCCAATGGCAAGGTTCCCGCCAACACCGCCGTCATCCTGGAATGCAACAGCACATCGCCAGCCTCCAACCGCCTCCTGCCCCTCACCACCGACCTGCCAGCCATAGAGAACAACCTTCTCAAAGGTGAAATATGGCTCGACAACGAGAGCGACCTCGTATCTGACTACCGCACCGCCTTCGACCCCAGCACCATGCGCGTGCTGAGCAGCGACAAGGCCAGCTTCGTCAGTACCAACACCACCGACCCCTTCCTCGGCGATGAACCCCTCACCCATATCGTCAACAACACCTGCTATCTCGACGTGAGCGGCATGGATGTGCCCGAAGAGCTGACTTTCACCACACAAGGCGACAGCAATTGGCTCCGTGGCGATGCCGATGGCAACGGAATCGTCAACGTGGTGGATGTGATGCATGTGGTGGCCTATATCCTCAGCCAAGACCTCGACGTGTTTGTCTTCAAAAATGCCGACACCGACGAGAACCAGCAAATCAACGTGGTGGACGCCATGTGGATTGTGGATTATATCCTGAGGAAAAACTGATGCATCTCGTTGCTGTGATGCAGCAACATACAGAACGGGAGGGACAAGGACCTGCCAACAGGAGAAGCGCTGACCGGACAATGGGAGAAGCGCTGACCGGACAATGGGAGAAGCGCTGACCGGACAATGGGAGAAGCGCTGACCTGGGGGGGAAGGGCACCTACAGGACAAATAAAAGAAAACTATATCAACTCATGTAGCAAACCATGAAAAAACATCTGATCAGCCTGCTGTTCGCGGCAGTCTCCATGACTGTCTGCGCTCAGCCCTACCCCTACCAGAACCCCAATCTCAGCGCCGAGGAACGTGCTGCCGACCTATGTTCACGCCTGACACTCGAAGAGAAATCAAAACTGATGATGAGCTCCTCGCCCGCCATCCCCCGACTGGGCATCCCGCAGTTTGACTGGTGGAACGAGGTGCTGCACGGTGTGGCCCGCAATGGTTTTGCCACCGTCTTCCCCGCCACTATCGGCATGGCCGCCTCATTCGACGACGCCCTCCTGCAACGAGTCTTCGATGCCGCCAGCGACGAGGCTCGTGCCAAGGCCAATACCGCCCGGCGGAGCGGCGTGGTGAAGCGATACCAGAGTCTCTCGTTCTGGACCCCCAACATCAACATCTTCCGTGACCCCCGATGGGGACGTGGACAGGAGACCTATGGCGAGGACCCCTACCTCACATCACGCATGGGTCTCGCCGTGGTGCGCGGTCTTCAAGGCGACGGCAGCCACCGCTACCGCAAGCTGCTGGCATGCGCCAAGCACTTCGCCGTACACAGCGGACCGGAATGGAACCGCCATCAGTTCAATGTGGAGTCGCTCCCCGAGCGCGACCTGTGGGAGACCTACCTGCCCGCCTTCAAGTCGCTCGTACAGGAGGGCCAGGTGGCTGAGGTGATGTGCGCCTACCAGCGCATCGATGGCGACCCCTGTTGCGGCAACACCCGTTACCTGCAGCACATCCTCCGCGACGAATGGGGCTTCAAAGGGATAGTCACCAGCGACTGCGGAGCCATCGACGATTTCTGGAAACCCGGATACCACGGTGTGTCGGCCAATGCGCATGAGGCATCGGCCAAGGCCGTGCGAGCCGGCACCGATGTGGAATGCGGCAGCCAATACCGCACCCTGCCCCAGGCGGTGGCACTCGGCGAGGTGACCGAGGCCGAGATAGACGTCAGCCTGAAACGCCTGCTCAAAGCCCGCTTCGAATTAGGCGACTTCGACCCGGAGGAAATGGTCGACTGGCAGCAGACCAACGAGGACTGCGTGGCAAGTCCCGCCCACAAGCGCCTTGCCCTCGACATGGCCAGAGAGTCGATGACCCTGCTGCAGAACCGTGGCGACGTACTGCCACTCGCCAAAAACCCGTCGCGCATCATGGTGATGGGCCCCAACGCCAACGACTCGGTGATGCAGTGGGCCAATTATTCGGGATACCCCACCACCAACACCACCATCCTGCAAGGTATCCGCAAGAAGATAGGCAATGTGCGATACTACACCGCCTGCGGCCTGACCAAGAACGAAATCGACGAGAGCCTCTTCGGACAAATCACGAGCAACGGACAGAAAGGCCTCACCGCCACCTATTATAATAACAAGACCATGGAGGGCACGCCCGTTGCCACCGCCCTCTATGCCGAGCCCATCAACCTGAGCAACGGCGGCAGCACGGTCTTCGCCCCCGGCGTCAGCCTCACGCAGTTCTCGGCACGCTACGAAGGTATCTTCACCCCCACCACTGACGGAGACGTCATCTTCACCCTGAAATTCGACGACTGCGCCCGTATCATTGTCGATGGCGACACCCTCGGCCAGGTATGGAAGGGGCGCGACCGCATACAGTTCATCGAGCGCACCAAAAAAGTCAAGGCCGGACAGCCCTACCACATTCAGGTGGACTACATGCAGGAAGCCGACATGGCCTCGCTGCAGTTCGACATCATCAGGAAGCACACCCCCACCATGGAAGAGGTGGTGGCTCAGGCCGCCGGATGCGAGACCGTCATCTTCGTCGGAGGAATCTCCCCCCGCCTGGAAGGTGAGGAGATGCGTGTGGAGATACCTGGTTTCAAAGGCGGCGACCGTACGAGCATCGAACTGCCCGAGGCGCAGCGCAAAGTTCTCGCAGCGCTTCACGCAGCAGGCAAGAAAGTGGTGTTCGTATGCTGCTCGGGAAGTGCCATCGGCCTCGTTCCCGAGAGCAGCAATGCCGATGCCATCCTGCAAGCCTGGTACCCCGGCGAGGAAGGCGGCAATGCCGTTGCCGACGTCCTTTTCGGCGACTACAACCCCGGCGGCAAGTTGCCCATCACCTTCTACAAGAACGTGGAGCAGTTGCCCGACTTCCTCGACTACCGCATGACAGGGCGCACCTACCGCTATTTCAAGGGCGACGCCCAGTTCCCATTTGGCTATGGCCTGAGCTACACCACATTCGACCTCTCAGCACCCGTCTATAAAAACGGCAAGGTGAGCGTCCGCGTCACCAACACCGGAAAGCGCGAGGGCACGGAGACCGTGCAAGTCTACATCCGCCGCATCGGCGACACGGAGGGTCCGCAGAAGACACTTCGCGGTTTTGCGAAAGTGAGACTGGCCCCCCAAGAGAGCCGAGTAGTGGAAATCGACATGCCCCGTGAGCGTTTCGAGGTGTGGGACGCCCAGACCAACACCATGCGTGTGCTGAAAGGAAAATACGAGGTGATGACAGGCAACAGCAGCGACACGAAAGCCCTGAAAAGCATCACCGTGAAGATGAAGTGAGGCGCCTTGCTCATTTTTCACTCCAATTATTTTCTCCAATCCAAAAAAAAGCGTAATTTTGCAACATGGAATTAAGAAGACACATTGAGATACTATTGCTGAGCAACGACTGTGTCATTGTCCCCCAGCTCGGTGGTTTCATGGCACACCATGTCGATGCACGCTACGACCGCTCCGACGGTATGTTCATCCCCCCCACCCGCACACTGGGCTTCAATCCCCAGCTGAGCATGAACGACCACCTTCTCGTCCAGTCGTATGCCGATGCCTACGACCTGAGTTACCCTGAGGCCATGGCACGCGTGGAGCATGAGGTGAGGCAACTGAAGGAGCACATCGAGGAAAACGGCAGCTATGAGCTGACCGACCTCGGCACACTGTCGCTCACTGCCGATGGCCGTTACACTTTTGAGCCTTGCGCCTCGGGCGTTCTCACGCCCTCGCTCTACGGCTTCGGTGCCATCGACATCCCGCTTCTGTCCGAGGTGCTTACCGCAGCTCACCGCACCCCCTCCATCACTCTGCCCACCCAACCCATGGGCATCATTCATCCAGCCGCCGCCCCGCGAACCACAAAATTAGCCACCATCATGTCACATCTTGACAATCCCCAGCAAGAAGAAAAGACCATCAGCATCAAAGTGAGCCTGTTGCACAACCTGGCTGTGACCGCCGTCGCCGCCGTTGCACTGCTGCTCTTCGCCCGTCCCCTTCCCGCCAGCGACAGCGGAGCGATGGAAGAGAGCAGCGAGGAAGCAAGCATTGCTGCCGTGGCCAGCACCAACAGCGAGGAAGCCACACCCGCCACAGCAAGCATCGTTGGCGGTCTGGAAGTGGTGGCACAGAAGCTCAAGAACTTCACCGAAGAAGGTGTCGTCCCGAAGGAGGGCGATTACACGGTGGTGCTGGCATGCAGCTTACCGCTCGACAATGCAAAAGCCTTTCTTGCAGATGTGAAGAGCAAGGGAGCCCACAAAGCCGTTCTGATGACCTACAAGGAGAAGAACGTGGTGGCATACGGCAGCTACAGCAACAGCGATGAAGCCTATGCCCAGCTCCAAGCCCTGATTTCCAATGGAAGCGTGGCAAGCGGATGGGTGATGCATGTGAAATGAGATGAAGAGAGTACGTTGCCCGAAATGTGACAATTTCATCACATTCGACGAGACCCAATACCCTACTGGCCAGTCATTGGTCTTCGTATGTCCGAACTGCAACAAGCAGTTCGGCATCCGTATGGGGGTATCGCAACTGCGCAACCGCCAGAAAGACGAGATGCCCGACGAGCATGCCAATGAGGGTGGCTGCGGTTCCATCGTGGTCATCGAGAACGTCTTCCATTACAAACAAGTCCTCCCGTTACACTTAGGCGACAACACCATTGGCCGCTATATGAAAGGCAGCAAGACACGCCTAGCCATAGAGACCAACGACCCCAGCATGGACATGCTTCACTGCATCATACAAGTGTCGCGCGACAAGCACGGACAGTTGAAATATGTGCTTCGCGACGGTCCGAGCAACACCGGCACCTTCGTCGACAACGAAATATTGGGCGATCGTGAGCGGCGGGTCATTTACGACGGCACGCTGTTCACCATAGGTGCCACAAGCATTATCCTACGCACAAGCGAAGAATAATTGAGGTTTGAGATTTCAGGTTTGAGATTTCAGGTTTGAGATTTCAGATTTCAGGTTTCAGGTTTGAGGTTTGAGATTTCAGGTTTCAGGTTTCAGGTTTGAGATTTCAGGCATGAGATTTCAGGTTTATGAATTGAGATTTGAGCAAAGGGAGTTCTTTCAGCCATCAACCCGAAACCCGCAAAGCATACGTCTAAACTCCTAAACTACTAAACTCCTAAACTCCCTCAAAATCTCCAAAACTCCTAAACTACTAAACTCCTAAACTACTAAACTACTAAACTCCCTCAAAATCTCAAAATCTCCTAAACTCCCTCAACTCCAATCATCTCTGGGAAATTACCTTGTTTTCCTCATCTGCAGCCTTGGAATGCGGTATTTGTCGCCTTCATGCGGGTCATTGTTGCCGTCGTTGGCCACGATAAGGTAGATCAGGATGTCAGTGCCTAAATAAAGCCGTGAGATGGTGGCCAAATCCTGTCCGGGCATGACAGTGATGATGGTATCGATAGCCACGATATCGTATGCGCCATAAGGGATTTGCGCATTCATCGCCGCGAAGTCAATCGATGCTTCAGCCTTGGAAGTGCCAGTGACAGTCACTGAGTCGGCATCAGCATTGCCGGCGAGCGAGTCGCCAGCCATCGTGCCAGACTGTTCGGTTCCAGCACGAGCCACCGTAGTTTCATCCTCCCCACTTCTATTGAACAACATGAAATAGACACCAGCCAACAGAAGACAACCGGCAAGAGCCCACAGCGCCCAGCGCATAACGTTTTTACGCTGAGGAGCATCACCCTCCACCGAACCGTCATCCATCAGAGATTCACGCCCCAGAGAAGCGGGCGTCTCGTCAGCGTCCTGCTCATCCTCTGCTGTCTCTTGCTGAGCCAGAGAATCCTCATCCGCTTGGTCAGAGGTGGCCGTGCTTTCCGTTTCGCCAGAGGAAGCTGTGCCTTCATTGGAAGGATTATTATTCTCCTCGACAACATTCTCCCCCACTCCATCAACATTTTCCATGGAGTTTTCAGCAGTATTGTCGGGAGTTTCTGGGGTTACGTCGGTATCGCTGTCCTCGTCGTCGGAAGTCTGCGAGATGAGAAAGACCTGGTTGTCGGCAGGTTCGTCGAACGATTTATCGTGTGCGCTGACCACTTTGACGTCATCGAAATCGACCCCCTCCTTGAGTTCCACGCTGGGGAAATAAGCGAAAGGTCGGTTGAGCATCAAGGCCAGTTCCTCGTCGGGTGTGAACGCCACCTTTCCATACACCTTGTTGTCCACATTCACCCTGGTGAGCAAGAAGGTGCCCAATCCGTCAGCCTCCACCGGCTCCCCCTTGTCCATCATGTCGAGAATGCACTTGAAGAAAGCCACCGCCAAACGTTCGGCGACATGCTTTTCTGCTTTCTGCTGCCCTACAAGATAATCTGCTATGGCAGGGAACACCTTCCCTTCGCCAGCCTCCATATTCTCCACCAAGGCGATGGGGGTGAAACGCAGTGTCAGGTTGGGAGGCATGAGGATACGCTTGCCCTTCTCATCGGCAAAGACATACTCATGTTGCAGTTCCAGAAAGAACTTCCCGAAACCAGCCACGAGCAGTTCCTGCTGTTCGGCAATCTTTTCCGACATCCATTTCACCAGGGCGTCGGTATAAGCCCTCACTTGTTCCTCCGCGCATCCTACGTTAAGCGACAGAAGAGTGATCAGTTGGTTGTAATTCACTGGTAGATATCTTTTTTAGGAGTTTGGACAAATGATTGTGGGCTCAGGGGGTGACTCTAAAGCCTGGTTGCGATGACATCGCAACAGACGGAACGAGAGAGGCTCAAACCTCAAACCTTAAACATGTCCGAAGAGGTCGAATTCGGTGGCATCGTCGATGACCACATCATAGAAGCGGCCTCTGCGCAGTTGATGTTCTTCAGCGGGAATGAGCACTTCCGGGTCCACCTCAGGCGAGGAGGTTTCCGTCCTCCCGATGTAGTAATCCCCCTCACGTCGGTCGATGATGACCCGAAGAGTTTTGCCAACCATGTCGGCAGCCATCTGCTCGCTGATTTCCTGCTGCAGAGCCATCAGACGGTCCAATCTGTCGGCTTTCACCTCCTCCGGCACATCGTCGTCGTAGTGTATCTGACTGTAGGTGCCCTCCTCCTCGGAATAGGCAAATGCCCCGAGCCTTTCGAAGCGTGCCCACCTGACGAACTCAAGCAGTTGCTGGAAGTCCTCCTCTGTCTCCCCAGGAAATCCCACCATCATGGTGGTTCTCAGGGTGATGCCCGGCACCTCCTCACGCAACCTTCGCACAAACTCATAGGTCTCTGCGGCAGTGAAATGGCGGTGCATCCGCTCGAGCACTCGGTCGGAGACATGCTGCAGGGCGACATCCAGGTATTTGCACACATTGGGATGCCGGCGCATCACGTCGAGCAGTTCATAGGGAAACTGATTGGGATAAGCATAATGAAGTTTTATCCACTCCACGCCCTCCATTTGAGCCATCCTATCAATCAGTTCGGCGATGTGCCGTTTTCCGTCGATATCCACTCCATAGTAGGTCAAGTCCTGCGCGATGACAAGAAATTCCTTCACGCCCATTGCCGCGAGCGCCCCGACCTCATGGAGTATCTCGTCGATAGGCCGGCTCACATATCGCCCCGTGATGAGCGGAATGGCACAGTAGGCGCAATGCCTGTCGCAGCCCTCGCTGATTTTCAGATAAGCATAATGCGACGGTGTAGTGAGCGAGCGTTGCCCACGGCAGTCGTCAGGCACAGCCAATCCGAGGTCGGCGACAATGCGCTGGTAATCGAACTTCCCATAGTAGCCATCGACCTGCGGTATTTCCTTCTGCAACTCTTCCTTATAGCGCTGCGAGAGACACCCCATGACGAAGAGTTTTCCGATTTGTCCTGTCTTCTTGGACTCGGTGAGTTCGAGTATCATGTCGATGCTTTCCTTCTTGGCATCGCCGATAAAGCCACAAGTGTTGACCACGACAATCTCTCCCTGCGGTCGCAGCGGGTCGTGGCGGCATCGGAAGCCATTTGTCTCGAAAAGTTTCATGAGCCGCTCGCTGTCGACGAGGTTTTTCGAACAGCCCATGGTGATGATGTCGACTAAGTTCCTGCGCATCCCAGGAGAATTATCTGTTAGCGAAAAGAGAGTCGACGAACTGCTGTTTGTTGAAAAGCTGGAGGTCTTCCATCCCCTCGCCCAGTCCGATGTATTTCACAGGCACCTTGAGTTGTTCGCTGATACCGATAACGACACCTCCACGCGCTGTGCCGTCGAGCTTGGTGACTGCCATGCTGGTGATGTTGGTTACCGCAGCGAACTGCTTAGCCTGTTCGAAAGCATTCTGCCCGGTGCTGCCATCGAGCACGAGCAGCACCTCGTCGGGTGCCATGGGCAGCACCTTCTTCATCACCTCCTTGATTTTCTTGAGCTCATTCATCAGTCCCACCTTGTTGTGCAAGCGGCCTGCGGTGTCGATAATCACCACATCGGCGTTGTTGGCCTTGGCAGAGCTGAGCGTGTCGTATGCCACTGATGCGGGGTCAGCGCCCATCTTCTGCTTGATGACGGGCACCCCGACGCGCTCGCCCCAGATGCACAGCTGCTCCACAGCAGCCGCCCTGAAGGTGTCGGCAGCGCCAAGGAATACCTTTTTCCCAGCGGCCTTGAACTGATAGGCAAGTTTTCCGATGGTCGTGGTCTTCCCCACCCCATTGACACCCACGACGAGTATGACATACGGCTTGTGGTCGGCCGGCAGGTCCCAATCGTCGAGGTCGGTGGTATTGTTTTCCGCCAGGAGGGCGGCAATCTCCTCCTTGAGGATGGTGTTAAGTTCGGAAGTGGAGACATATTTGTCTCTTGCCACGCGCTCCTCAATTCTCTCAATGATTTTGATGGTGGTGGGCACCCCGACATCGGATGTGATGAGTACCTCCTCGAGTTCGTCGAGCACCTCGTCGTCCACTTTCGATTTTCCCGCGATGGCCTTGGTGAGTTTAGAAAAGAAACTCTGTGAAGAGCGCTCCAAGCCCTTGTCGAGCGTCTCTTTCTTTTTTTTGTTGAACAGTCCGAAAAATCCCATAGTTGCAAATTTTCGACAAAGTTAAGAGTTTTTTTTGAGAAAAGCGAAAAAAAAGTGCTCCTTTGTAGGGGAGCACTTTTTTTATCTGTTAATCAAGGATTATTTTTTGAAGAAATCCTGGACGGTCTCGTTGGGGACCATCTGCTCATCGAAGATGTAAGCTCCAGTTTTGGGGCTTTTCACCATTCTAATCACTTTTGAGTATGCGCGACCCTCCTTCGAACCTTCATGGAGAGAAGCGACGGTTTTCTTTGCCATATCTTGAAAAAATTATTTGATTTCCTTATGAATGGTCATTCTCTTGAGGATGGGGTTGTATTTTTTCAACTCCATACGCTCAGGTGTGTTCTTGCGGTTTTTAGTGGTGATGTACCTGCTTGTGCCAGGCAGTCCACTGTTTTTCATCTCTGTGCACTCGAGAATCACCTGAACCCTGTTGCCTTTTGCTTTTTTTGATGCCATGATGCCTACTCTCCTATAACTTTAATATCTTTCCAATCGCAATATCCTTTGGCAACGGCCTGCTTGAGTGCAGCGTCGAGACCGAGTTTATTGATGGTGCGCAGACCGGCGGCGCTGATCTTGAGACTGATCCAGCAATCCTCCTCCACATAATAGAATTTCTTCGTGAACAAGTTCACATCGAAAGTGCGCTTCGTGCGATGCTTCGAATGGGAAACATTGTTGCCAACCATGGCTTTTTTCCCCGTAATCTGACAAATTTTCGACATTGCTATCTAAATTTTTTGTTTTCGTTTTTGATACCTATTCCAAACAGGGTGCAAAGTTACTAATATTTTTGCAAAGCCCAAAATATTTTTCATCAATAAAACAAGGATTTAATATTTTTTTGGTTTTGAAGGCGGTTCATGTGGGTTTTTTGGGTAAAACCGTCGGATTCTGAGGGCACAGAGGGGACAGAGATGGAGAGATTTTGTGATTTAGAGATTGAGAGATTTTAAACACAGGGAGCCGAGGGAACAGAGGGGAACAGAGTTTGAGAGATTTTCAACACAGAGGCACAGAGACACAAAGAAACACAGAGGGATTATCGTTGAGAGGTATAAAGAGAGGAAAGAGAAAAGGGTGTACTAAGGGAACTGAGAGGAGCAGAGATTGAGAGATTTTCAACACAGGGAGCCGAGGGAACAGAGGGGGACAGAGGGATTAGAACTGAGAGGAACAGAGATTGAGAGATTTTAAACACAGAGGCACGGAGACACAAAGAAACACAGAGGGATTATCGTTGAGAGGTATAAAGAGGAGAAAGGGACAAGCGGCGACCCGACCTCCAACAATTGCATCCGATAACTTCGGGCGTCTAAAGTCTAAAGCCTAGCGTCTAAAACCTAGTCTATGAGGACATGCGGAAGACATAGAGGAAGGAGAAGAAGAGTTCGGAGACGACGACGTAGAGCACGATGAGGGGCGCCGCCTTAGCGAGTCCTTCGCAGGCCGCCCCCATCACCTCTGCGAGGCCTCGGAAGACGCCGGCGAGCAGGCCATAAGTGGCAGCTGCGACGAAGAGGAAGAAGGCGAGCGAAGGGATGACACACCGTGCGAAGGGTCCGGGGAAGAGTTGCCCCGTCACGCTGAGCAGCGCGGCATGAGGCACCAGCGCCACCGCCACGAGTACCAGGATGAACACGATGAACTGTGCGAGGACGATGCGGAGAGCGAAAGTCTGCCTATAGGTGCGTTTGTGCCTCCCTTTGAGCAGCGCCTCCACGATCTGGCTCTTGCTCACCGTGCCATAGGCGATGAGGGTGACGAGTAGCCACACCAGCTGTGGTGTCGCCACATTGTCGGCGAAGGAGCCGAAGAACCACCTGATGCCCTCGTTGCTTAGCAGTGGGCGCACGGTGGTTTCCGGCGACGCGGCACTGATGAGCCACGACACCATGAAGAGCAGCACCTGTGCCACGAGGGCACAGATTACCGCCACGGCAGTCACCTCCATCAAGCGTTTACTCATCATCGGGGACGAGATTGTCGATATCGAGTATCCTGAGTTCGAGCGCCCTCACGACGAGTCTGGTGGCATTCACGCCATATCCTCCATTGCCGTTGGCGAACAGTTTCTGCACCAGTTCGTTCTGCCGTTTCTCCAGGCTCTTCACTCCGAAAGGCATCCCCCTGAGGTTGGTTATCTGCTCTTTGGTGTATCCGAGAGCGAGGTGACGGAGGAATCGCTCGTCGTACTCATCAATCTCATAGTTGACAAGTGCCTCCTGCCTCATGAGCTGGCTTCCTACGCTGTATTTGAATCGCTCCACAATCTTCTCGAGGATGGGTTGGTTGAAGACCAGTTGTTTGCCGCTCATCACGCTGAAGACATCGCCCCTTGTGAGCAGTTCGCCGCTTTTGAGTATGATGCCGTCGGCTCCTGCATCGAGCACATCGACCCAGAGTTTCTCATTGAGTATCTCTCCGGTGAAAATAAGCACTTTGACGTTGGGGTACAGTTCCTTTGTCTGCCGGCAGATTTCCACTCCGACAGTGGTTGAGCCGCCCAGTCCGAGGTCGAGCAGCACGAGGTCGGGCAACTGCTGTTTGATGAGTTTCCAATACGACATCTCGTTGTTGGCCGTACCGATAATCTGTGCCTCCGGGATGTCGTTGCGGATGATTCCCTCGGTACCCTTGAGTTCGAGCGCCACATCCTCGACGATAATGATTTTAAACTGTTCCATAAGCTTGTTATTGTAAGATTTTCTCTTGTTTCATGCTTCTTGCCTTGACAAGGTCGACGACGACGACGGTATGCCCTTGTTCGTCTTTCTCGGCTCTGATGCCGCACCCACGTGCATTGGTGTTCTCCCCCACATCCCTGACAATCTGCCGGCAAAGGAAGAAAGGCAGGTGGTTCATTGCCGGGTTGAAGAGGTCGTGCAACTGCTCATCGTTGTAGGAGAAGTTGCGGTAATTGACCCTGAAGGAGATGTATCTTCCGTCCTTTTCCTCGATGGTGATGAGGGGTTTCTCCTTCCCACCCTGTTTGTTGAGCAACTCGAAGAGGTAGGCGAGCATCTGCTTGTCGCCGAGGATGGTCACATCGGCGAGCGGGTGCCCCTCGAACTGTCGCAGCAGTTCCCCTATTCTCACGGGCTGGCATACTGCCGCCACATTGTCGAGCTGCCTCATGGCCTGCGTGCTGAGCAGGGCGTACAGCTCCTTGTAGTAGTCGGCCAGTTC
>CAMHEL010000037.1 GCA_946184125.1 uncultured Prevotellaceae bacterium | reverse complement strand
CTCGTATGTGCTGGAACTGAAGTACCTCCCCTCGAAAGCCTCCGACGCCGAGGTGACGGCAGCCCGCGAGAAGGCCATCGGCCAGATTACGCGCTATGCAGAGAGCGTTGGTGTGGAGCGCACCATCGGGCACACCCATCTCCACCGCCTCATCATCCTCTGGCGTGGCATGGACATCGCCGTGGCGGAGGAGATAGGTTGAGTATTTGATTACGTAAATACCATGAAAAAGGTGTTGCCGTTCCTCTTTGTCCTGCTGTTGCAAGCCATATGTTCTGAGGCACAACCCGTGCCGCAGGAGCGGATGCAGAAAATATACGATGCGGTGTACACCCCCCATAAATATGGCTTGGTGGTGGCGCCACAGTCCAATTATTTGAAATACGACTGTCCCACCATTTTCCGAGAGGGTGGCACATGGTACATGACCTTCGTGTGCTACGATGGAAAGGAGGGCAACGACGGCCGGGGCTACGAGACATGGCTCGCCAAAAGTGCCGACCTGTTGCACTGGGAGGTGCTGGGGCGCATCCTCAGTCTACCCCCTGTCGGCAGTGACACGACAGACTCTCTGTCGTTATGGGACTGCAACCAACGGGGCGGCTTTCCTGCCCTCATCGATGCCGACTGGGGGGGGACGTATGCCATGCAAGCCTATAAGGGGCGCCATTGGCTCACCTATATCGGTGGACCGGGCACTGGATATGAGGCGGTGAACCATCCGCTGAGCATCGGCATGGCATCGACCAGGGGCGACATCACAAAACCCCATCAATGGGATACCCGAAGCACTCCATTGATGAGTTATGATGACAGCAATGCACAGTGGTGGGAGCGGCTCACGCAGTACAAAAGTACCATCTACTGGCTCAAGGACAAGCGCCTGCGCATCACCGGCGAGAAGCGCTACCCCTTCGTCATGTTCTACAACGCCGGGGGGAGCGACAGCAGCCACCCCAAGGGCGAACGCATAGGCATCGCTCTTTCGAAGGACATGAAGCACTGGAAACGTTATGCCGGCAACCCTGTATTCGCTCACGACAGCGAGGGAACCATAACAGGCGATGCCCAGATTGTGCGCATGGGCGACGTGTGGGTGATGTTCTATTTCTCGGCCTACAACCCCTCGCGTGAGTACAACGCCTTCAATACCTTCGCCGCAAGCTACAACCTCATCGACTGGACCGACTGGACTGGCCCCGACCTCATCATCCCTTCGAAACCCTACGACGAGCAGTTTGCCCACAAGAGTTATGTGGTGGAGCACGAAGGTACCGTCTATCATTTTTACTGTGCTGTCAATGAGGCTGGACAGCGCGGCATAGCACTTGCCACCAGCCGCTTCATGGGGCAGAGCGAGGTGCGATTTCCCCGACCGGAACCCACCGGGCACCGCTATGTGCAGCCGTTGGACAGCGCATGGACCATCACACACGAGGGGCGCACCTTCACCCACGACATACCCATCAACCTCGACGACTACCATGGTGCCTTGCAGCATGAGCACGGCAACTTGCATGGTTCGGCACGCTTCGAGAAACATTTCGTGACCCCCCTTCTCGAGGGCAAGCGATGGTTCCTGAGGTTTGAAGGGGTGGGTACCTACGCCGACATCACCCTAAATGGCCATTTCCTTGGGCACTACGACATCGGGCGAACCACCGAGACCATCGACGTCACCAACGCCGTGAAGCCTGGTGCCGACAACACACTCTCCGTCGGTGTGTCGCATCCAGCGGGCATCACCGATATGCCATGGGTGTGTGGAGGCTGCAGCAGCGAGTGGGGCTTCAGCGAGGGCAGCCAACCTTTCGGCATCTTCCGTCCCGTGGTGCTCGAGGCGACCGATGAAGTGCGCATCGAACCTTTCGGCGTGCATGTGTGGAATAACGCAGCGTGCGACAGCATCTTCGTCGAGACCGAGTTGCGCAACTATGGTGCGGCGCCGGTTGCAATAGAATTGGTCAGCAAACTGAATGAGAAGAGTGGAAAACAGGTGGTCAGACTCACAGAGCATATCACACTCGGAGCAGGAGAAACTCGCACCGTAAGGCAGAAGTCGGCACTGGCGGAGCCTCGGCTGTGGACACCTGATAAGCCTTACCTCTACACCGTCGGTTCCATCGTGAAACGCGATGGAAAGGCCACGGAGAGTACGACGACTCCCTATGGCATCTGCGCCCCATTATGGCCACTGACACGTCATGACGGCGACCATCGCTTCCGACTCAACGGCGAACCGTTGTATCTTAATGGCGTGTGTGAGTATGAACACCTTTTCGGACAGAGTCACGCCTTCAGCAGCGAACAGGTGGAGGCTCGTGTGAAAATGGTGAAAACACTTGGCTTCAATGCCTTCCGCGATGCACACCAGCCTCATAACCTGCGATACCAACAACTTCTCGACCGTGAGGGCATATTATGGTGGCCGCAGTTCTCAGCACATATCTGGTATGACACGCCAGAGTTCCGCGAGTCTTTCAAACGACATCTGAGACAGTGGGTGCGAGAGCGGCGCAACTCTCCCTCGCTCATCCTCTGGGGACTGCAGAACGAGAGCACACTGCCGCGTGAGTTCGCTGAGGAGTGTTGCGACATCATACGTGAGATGGACCCACGCTGCGGTACACAACGTCTCATCACCACCTGCAATGGGGGGGAGGGCAGCGACTGGAACGTGGTGCAGAACTGGAGCGGCACCTATGGAGGTGATGTGGAACGGTATGCTGAGGAACTGAGCAGGAGCGACCAATTGCTCAATGGCGAGTACGGCGCATGGCGAACCATAGGAAACCATAGCGGTGAGGGATATAGCGAGGAACGCTTCTGCGACATCCTTGGGAAAAAAGTCGCACTTGCCGAGAGTGTGCGCGACAGTGTGTGTGGGCAATTCCTCTGGCTTCTCCTAAGTCACGACAACCCAGGGAGACGACAGCCCGACGAGGGATTCAGGCGGATTGACAAGGTGGGACCCTTCAACCATAAAGGGTTGCTCACCATCTGGGAACAGCCCACCGAGGGCTTCTATCTCTACCATAAGCGGTACAATGGAATGGCTGTCGCACCCAGAAAAAGTGACATCAGCGAGACTGTGCTGAAGCCTGCCGACGGATATCGATATCTCTATCGTCTCAACTGCGGAGGCGACAGTTATACCGACAGTTTCGGCAACCGATGGATGCAGGACAACAGCCAGTGGTCGCACTCTTGGGCACAGCAACTGAGCGACACACTATGTCCTTACCTGGCCTCACAGACAAGGAATGCCGACATCTCATCGCCCCTCTTCCAGACTTCACGTTACGGACGGCACCATCTAGGCTTTCATTTCCCCGCGCCAGAGGGACATTACCGGGTGGAACTGTATTTCACCGAACCGTGGTACCGACAACCCGATGCCGAGGGACTACGTCTCTTCGATGTGGCCATCGACGGGCAGACCGTCGTGCGCGACCTCGATATATGGGCACAGAGCCACTATGCACAGCCTTACAAACGGGTGGTGGACATCGACCACAAGGGAGGTGACATCGTCATCGATTTCCCTAATGTGAAGGCTGGACAAGCCATCATCGCTGCCATCGCCATCGCCACCGACAAAGACTTCAGGGGGGATGTTGTCGCTCCTATCATAGAGGAAAGTCCCACGATGTGGGCCGATTTCGACCGTGATGTCCTTGCCGTCACGCCCGACTCACTCTTGCCGCCACGCAGCCGCCCTGCCATTGAGGTGGAGGGACGTAGCAGGCGAGGGAGCATGGAATGGGATTTCACGGTGGGAGTGGCGAAAGTCTATGCCCTACGATGGCGCTACCACAACGCGCAGCGCGAGCGGCAACTGCATGTGCGTATCACCGACAGCAAAGGGGTGGTCTATAAAGATGACGACATCACCTTCGTGAAGACACAGGAAAAAATAACGAAACGCAAGACCACAAGCATCACCACGGGAACACAGGTCAACGCCGGAACATATCATGTCACCCTGACAGGCGACGGTCTCCAACAAATGACCTTCGACCCTTTAACGGTAGAGTGAGTATCTTTAAATGTCGTGCAAACCGAATGCAATGAAGCTTGCTTCAATTGCTGAGGTGCAGCCGACATTCAATCGGAGCTTAATCTTTTACTGAAATTCTCCAATTCTCTAATTCGGGACAAAAGAACAGAGTCATTTGCCCGAAATCCCCTGAAATTCTCTAATTCGTGACAAAGAAAGTCGCATTAGAATGGGTTTTGCTTATGCGTGGCTACCGCCACGCAATCTCGATGCAAACGTAGAGATGAAATTTCAATCTTTTAAAAATTCCTTTTTGTCGGGACCGAGGTAGAAGCCGGTTTCGGGAGGTTGGTTATAGCCTACGTTCTGGGTGGCTACTGAGAGGCGGTAGGGGATGTCGTGCATGAGGCAGTCGATGCGGTGCTCTGTGGGGATGGTTGTCACATAGATGCGCAACTCGTTAGACTCTCTGTCGCGGGCGATGACCTCCTCCCGCCAGTCGCCGAGGAAGTCGGCAGAGAGGCAGGGGTTGGATTTCGAGCCGTTGTTGAACGCGCAGCCCTCAAGTCTTTGCACCACATCCACCTTGCGGCTTTCCCAGTTGTATTTCGTCACCGTCTCGTGGTCGAGGAGTTCGCGCAGGAGGTCGCCATCCCACCATATGCCGAAGTTGACCGACAGTCTGACGCCGCCCATCGACATGGTGTTGTTCTCTCCCTCTCCACCAGCCACGACTTGACCTTTGATGTCGCGAATGCCGTGGCTTTCGGTGCTCCACATCTCAACGCCTGGCGATGTGGGGTCGATATCGGCTGCCATGGCACGTCCCACATCCTGGTCGCTGGGTATCTGGAAGATGACTTTCCCTGTGGCCGCCTCACGGAAGTCGCTTCCGTCGCGACGGTTCTCATGGCAGTCCCACACGAAGAGTTTGTCGGTGCTGGGGTCGAAGGCGGTGAGGTGAAGGGCGTCGCCATGCCCCATGCCTGTGTTGTAGAGACCTGTGCCGTCGTTGTCGATGGCCATGGAACCATAGGTGAGCTCGTCGCAGCCGTCGCCGTCAACGTCGGCCATGCGCAGGTTGTGGTTACCCTGTCCGGCATAGTCTTTCCACTTGGGGTCGTTGGTGTCGAAGGTCCAGCGCTCCTTCAGCTGTTTCCCGTCCCAGTCCCATGCGGCGACGACCGTCCGTGTGTAGTACCCACGGCAGAAGAGTGCGGAGGCATGAGAGCCATCGAGGTATCCCACCGCGGCGAGGTAGCGCTCCGAACGGTTGCCTTTCTCGTCGCCCCATCCTTTCAATTCTCCCCGCTCGGGGATATATGGTCGGGTGTCCATGGCACGACCGGTCTGCCCGTCGAAGACAGTGATGTATTCCGGTCCCGTGAGGATGCGTCCCTCTTTTTCCGGACGTGGTGGCATCATTGGCCGTTGTCGTCTTGGTTGGTCGTTCCGCCGTTGCTGTCCGTCGCGTGGTCTTCCCATGTTGCCGCCCGGCCGTCCTGCTGGGTTTTGGCGCTGCCATTCGGCGAAGCGCGCCATGGCCTCACGCTCCCTGTTGAGCGTGGCGGTGTCGATGGGGTGGGCGAGAGCCTCTGCCACACCGTGCCGGTAGTCGGCATCGGGGTTGCCGATGACTTTGCCCGTGCCGTCGATGGTGCCATCGGCGGTCTTCACCATCAGCTCCGCTTTCCCGTCGCCATCGAGGTCGTAGACAATGAAAGGGGTGTAGTGTGCACCACTTCTGATGTTTCTGCCGAGATTGATGCGCCATAGTTTTTCGCCACTCAGGCGGTAGCAGTCGAGTAGGGTGGGGCCGGTGAAGCCGTCGTGGGCATTATCGTGTGAATTGGTGGGGTCCCATTTCAGCACAATCTCATACTGTCCGTCGCCATCGACGTCTGCCACCGAGGCATCGTTGGCGGTATAGGTATAGGACCTTCCTTCGGGCGTCGTCCCACCCTCGGGCTTGTCGAGTGTCAGCGGGATGTATCCTTCTGGCGCATCGGTCTTCAGCACGAAGCGCCCGTCGTGGTTGCCACCTCGCACCTCATAGGTCGCACCTTGACCGGAAGGCAGTTCGTCGATGAAGAAGGTTCCGCCTTTGACGAGCGGTTTGTCGTTGAGACGCTTGCCGTCGCGGTAAATATCGAACGACTGCCCCGGGGCATCGCTCTTCAGTGTCCGCCAACTCACCACCACGTGGCTGGCATCCTGTCTTACCGCCACCACACCCCTGTCGAGGTGCTCGGTGTGCAGACGTGAGAAATCATAACGTGGCTGTGCTTGCAGGCATAGACCTATCGCCAGAAGGCACAGGAGGCTAAATAATCGGGGTGCTTTCATCTTGGATTTATTTTTGGTTTCATTCATCCTCTTGGAAGAGGGGGTCGTCGGGCATCACCATCACAGGCTTTTGTTTTTCAGCCTCGAGGATGTTGTTGGGCACGTATTTCTTATCGACGACGAGTCGGAAGGAGTACTCCCTGAACCATCTGTCGGTCATCACAAGGTAGCCCTTCTGTCCGGAGGTGGCGCCCCAGCTGTTCTCCACCTTCCATTTGATGGCTTTCCCTTCGCTGTCGAGGTCGACGGCGGTGAGCGTCATGGCGTGGGTCGAACCACTGTCGAAAGTCATGATGCGTTGAGCCTTGTCCATGGGGAAGTTGGTGGCGAAGAGCGTGGCGTAGTCGTAGTTCTCGGTGTCGAGGATGCCGTTTTTGCGGTCAAGCTGCTTGCTCACGTCATACGACGAGTACAGTTTGCAGCCGTCTTTGATGGAGGCAATGGCCATCTGCTCGATGTCGTCCATGGGAAGGTTGATGTATTTCCAGTTGTGACCGTCGTAGGTGTGGCGGTCCATCTCCACCTCGTAGGTCTTGTAATAGGGCCTACGGGGGTCGTTCATGGCCATGATGAATGTGCCGTTGATGGGGCCGCCCACAGTGGCATCATAGAACTCCTTCGGTGTGTATTTGCGTGCTGGCGCGACCACCTTCCCGTTTTTGTTGACGAAGGCGTAGGTGAACTCCTTGACTGGTTCTCCGAGCGAGATGCGGAGGATGTGGTAGATGGTGGCGAGCATTTCAGTCTTACGTGCGGCGATGTCCTTGGCTTTCTTCTTGTCGGCCACCATCTGGCGCAGTTCCAAACCATATTCCCTGAGTTTCGAGTCGATGATCCTCGACATTCTCGAGGTGTTTTCTGCCGAATAGGTCTCGGGTTGTGCGGTCATGGGCACGAGGCCGTATTTCTCGGCAAGGTCGGCAACGCCGCAGAAGGTGCCGCCGTCGCCAATGGGGCTCTTGAAGAGCATGGCGACATACTGGTTCTCGATGGGCTTATCGGCGAGGTCGATGACGGCTTGAAGCATGAGGTTGGCCTTCTCCAGCTGGTCGTAGAAAAACAGATAGTCGTGTGAGAATTCCACGGCCATAGTGTCCTTATGCGCCTTGGCAAAGTTGGCCCTGAGCACATTGAGACCGCTGAACATCCAGCATCTGCCACTGCTCTTCTGGTTGTGTATCGACTGGCTCCTGGTCTCATGGCTGAAGTTGCTGTCCACAATGCCTTGGTTGGAGAAATTCTTTGCAAGGTCATCGATGGAATTGGCGGCGATGGCATTGAAAAGTGCCTTGTCGGAAGGACTTTTTATCTGTGCCTGCTCAATGCTCTTGAGCATGTCGGGCGTAATGCCGCCGCTGCTTTTCTGGGCGGAGAGGCTGGCTGCCGACAGAAGGGCAGCGAGTAAAAGGAACATGTTCTTTTTCATCATGATGGGTTTTTCTGTTATAATGAGGTTTGTTTTACGAAAGCAGTATTTTTAGACTATTGTTTCAAGCCAGTGTGATGATGGATGGTTACCTTCATCGGCTTTTTGTGCAAATGTATGAAAAATTTCGACTTGAATGGCTTATTTTCGCAGAATATACCGTTAAAAAAACATAACTGGCCATACATGCTGAGCGCAACGGTGCCTTGAAAAACGTGTTTTTCAGGGCACCGTTGCGCTCGTCATTCTTCTGCATAGGCATTTATGGCATTCGCTCTTTGTCTCAGTCGACGGCAGAAGAGTGACATCATGTCACTGATATGACGTGTTGTGTAAAAATTACGCAAATTGTGCCGTTTTGTCATGGAAAAAAGCACCATTGGCGAAATAAAAAGCCGTTGTTGTGTAAAAATTACGCAAATTATGCCGTTTCGCCACGCAAGATTGCCCCGCATTCAAAATGGCATGGCTTTTGTTGTGTAAAAAGTACGCAAGAGGTTGTTGTTAATTGTTTATTTCTTATTTTTAATTTTGTAAGATATGAGTTATTCAATGAATGATTTGCTGAATGGAGCCCGTGCTTTGTCAAAAAGTGTATTTGGTCAGAGAGATGAGTATGAATTGCAGTTCAATCAGGAGGAAGATGGTAGATGGTATGTGGATTTCCCCAACTGGCCGTTCGATCATGCCAACTTGGAGATGGTGGCTGGAGCTGATGAATTGTGTGAATATTTTTCGACCGATGGTGTGGCAAAGGTGAAAGTGATACCTTCAGACAAGGAAGAAGAGCACCCTGGATATGCCAAATTGATAAGGAAAGCATGGTCGCTGACAGGAGGAAGTACTTATGAGGTGACACAGTTGAGAGGTTTCAACGAGAATATTTGGCTCTGCCCGGTGACACTGTTCGTCCTTGGCCAATAACCGAAATATCTCTATGTGAAAAAGAATGTGTAAGTAGGATATCTCTATGTGAAAAAAATGTGTAAGTAGGTGATCAAAATTTGATGTTAGTTACAGATAATTTTGATTGCCTACTTAAAAGAGCAGAGTGACACAGGCATTTCCATAGAAGCATGCGAGAAAATGATTGCGGCATCGCTCCCAGACGGGGCGATGCCGCAATGCTTTCTTAGCGATGAACGTGTGAGGCGAGCATCATTTATTGATGAGTTCGGAGTCGGGGCGCGCGTTCTTATAGAGTTCCAGAACCTCGCCTTCCAGGCGCTTGAAACCTGGAAGTGGGCAGTTGTGGCCATCCCAAATGAAGGTTTCTGCAGGTAAGCCTTCATTGAAATTGACAGATAGTTTGTTGCCGCTGACGGTATAACTGTAGCGGTGGCTGAGTCCCTTGTACCACTTCCCGTTTTCGATAATCAGGTGTTCCACATCGAGCGTGCCACCTTGCTTGAAACTGAAGATGGTGTAGGACAGAATCTTTCCATCCACGTCATTGGCACTGTACCATTGCGTACCAACGATGGAGGCGGGTTGGTCGTCATCGTCATCATCGCCACATGCACTGAAGCTGAAAGCCATTAATACTGCCATAAGTAGCATTCCACAAAGTCTGATTGTTTTCATTGTTGTTTTAGAATAAATTATTTATGAATTATTTCACAACTATTTTCCTTCCATTCTTGATGTAGATGCCAGGCTGCAAGTGCTTGGTGTCGGTCACTTTCACGCCGAAGAGGGTGTAGGTGCCCTTTGCCTTGGCGGGCTGTCTGTCGTTGATCTCACGGATGCCCGAGGGGTCGAGGAGGAGGAAGGTAAATTCAGTGATGTCGCTGTCAACCCATCCGGGAGCGGTGGCAAACGCCTTGATGAGCATGTCGTCGGTGAGGGTGATGGGCCCTTCGTACTTGTAGACGTCGTTGTCCGAGTTACAGGGGCACGAGCCGTCGAGAGTGTACCAGATGGTGGCCTCGGGCAGTTCGCACGACAGTTCTATTTGTGTGCCGGCGAGATAGGCCTGGCTGGGCTGGTAGTTCGACACAGGCATCGGGCATACGAAGTCGGCATCCTCACGCACGGTCACCACCACCACCTGCTTGACGTCGGCATCGTCGGCCATCTGCAGCACCAGTCCTGTGGTGCCGTGAGCCTCTCCGGTGATGATGATTTGGGCTTTGCCCTGTGCGTCGAGCGTTAGTTCGGTGGCATTAATGGTGGCTATCATGTCGCCCAGCATGCGTGCTATCACTTTCTTGCCGGCAGCGGCCTCTGCGGGCATTGCCTGCAGGGTGAGCAGGTAGCCTTCGTCGTAGCGCACGTTCACGGCAGAGTCGGCCACGATGCGCTCCACGGCAGCCTTGATGTCGAACTCCTGCTGGAAGTCGCTGCCCATCTCCACACCGGCATAGCTCACGACATCGCCCTTCACGGTGAGCATGAGTTTCTGCCCTGCTGGCAGCGGTGTGTTGGGCACGAAGCTCACGCGGTTGGTCAGGTGGAGCAGCGGGTCGGCATCGTCGCTGAGCATGAGGTCGAGCGTGCCGCTAACCTTCTGTCCGTTGCGGGTCACCAAGATGCTGGCAGTTGTGATGCTGTCGGCCCTCATGGGCTTGTCGAAGGTCACTTGCACGGCCTTCGGTGTGGCTTTCACGTCGCTCACCACGGGCTGCGACATCGACAACATGTTCTGGTTGACGTCGAGTTGAGGCGGGGGTACGGGAAGCCACTCCGAGTACTCCGTCAGGTAGCCGTCCTTCTCATACTTCACTTGCCACTGTCCGGAAGGCACCATCCATCCGTACTCTCCTTTCTCGTCGGTCAGTTGTGGGTTCACCTGGTTGTAGCGCTCAGCATCCCACATCGTCACCCGCTCCACGTCGTCGCCGAAGAGGTCTTTCGTCGTCTCCTTGAAGAACACGGTGGTGGTAACGCCCTCCAAGCGGTTGCTCTCAATACCCTCATAAACGAAGCCCGAGGGGTCGAGGGTGCCTGGGGAATAGGGATAATATGGGCCATGCTTTTTCTTAGGCCAATCGGGGCAGCTGCCATCTGTGACACACTTCGGGCAGGCACCACGAATTACACAGTCATCGATTTTCTTGCACATTTTTCTCAGTTGATCGAGTTCGTTTTGATATTTATTGTACATTACATTGTATTCATGTGCATAGACACACGAATGCTCGATGGAGACATATAATCCACCTAAAGTCGCAATAAGGCCAACGACTCCAGGTAATGTACCAGCACCGGTTAAAACAGCATGGGCTTCAATGGCAGCCAAACCTAATGCAGCAATGTCGGCTGACAAGTATTCCTTTTGTTTGTAAATCATCTGATACGAGTATCGTTCGGCTTCCCTTGCTAAATTAATCATTTTTAGCCTTGTCTCGGTGTCATTGCAACGATAATAGGCATTTACTTGAATAGCAACTATCACTTTTCCAAGTTCCTTCTGATTAGAACTAAACTCCCACAAATCGCTAATAAGTCCCCATCCAGCCATCATTCCATTATATAAAGCAGTGGCTTTTATGCCATTTATACCATCTATCACATTCTTCACCGTTTCCATTTTTTTCGCTACAAACCACTTATCCAATTCTACTAAAGATGATTCTAGCCAATTTTTTTCTAAGGCATATTTATCTAAAAGCCTGCAAATTGCCTCATATGCCTCCTTCTCCTTAATAAGTATTTCATTTGCTTTCCTATCTATATCATCAATGCCTCTCTTGACAGCTTCTAGTTTTGACTGAAATTCCAGGAGCAACCCATCGAACTCCGCCAAAGGATCCAAAGGAGATGGCCCCTTTTCTATACCCTTTATCAGGGCTGCTGTCTTGGCAGTCATGATGATTTTGACTGAACGTTCCAAGTCAACGATAGTCACGCTACCGTCATCTCCAAAAAGAACGTAAGTGGCAGTTCCGTCGTCGAGAGTTGTTTTCGTGTAGCCATTTGCTTCCAATGTACTGGCAGTCATTCCGTCAGCTTTCTCTATCGTCATGCATTCATTGACTTTTCCTAACTCGTTGAACGGCTTTTGTGCTTGGCTGACCAGGTCTTCTATATTAAACAAATCCTTATTTAGTTCTTCTATCATGGCCTCAACCTCCTCTTGAGAAACAGGAGGTGTGGCAGGGTCGCTATATTCGGATATGCCTAAAAGTTGGTTGAGCTGCCTGTCGATTGCCCGTAGCTCGTCAAAGGGCACCGGTTCGCCTCTTTCATAGGCTGCATTGCCTTGCTCAATGATTTTTTGCATTTGGTCACGAAGAGCTTCTATTTCAGCATTTTGCTTGCCCAGTGCTTCATAGCAACTATAGCTTTGGTCGATTCTTTCCCTCGACCCCAGCACGTCATAGTAGTAGAACGGCTCCACCAGCACGCTGTTGGGAATGGCTTGGGTGTTGAACTTCTCGTAGGCTATCCAGCGGTTTTTGCGCTTATTGTAGTGTGCCCAGGAGATGACCTCGCCGCCGTCGGGACCTTCAGTCCAGATGTGTAGTGCGCAGGCATATACCTTTGTGGTGTCGTTGTTAGAAAGGTTCACCTCGAAGGTGAAGTCGGTGTTGTAGCCCTCTTCGTTGCTGTAGCCGTAGCTCTCGGGCGTCGCCTTCATGTTGATGTAGTCGAACACCACCTTCTGGCTCTCCAGGTGCTGTGGGTGGTGGTTGAAGAACGTCATGGTAGTAGTGCAGGGCACCACGGCATTGGGGTCGTAGATCACGGTCTTGCTCTCCGTCTGATAACTGAAGCTATTACGCGTGGGCTTTATGACAGCATAGATGTTGTGCTTGCTGTTGGTGGTGGGGTTTTTCAAGTAGCAGTAGGCAGTCCATGTTCCGTCTTTTTTTATTTTTGCCTGTCCGATGGGTGTGTCGCCGTCCATCACGGTGACTTCGTAATGGGTCGGCTCTGAGTTAATTTTAGAACCCACGCAGGGTTTTGCAGACTTTTTCCGTTCTGATGCAGCATCGTCTGGCTCAATGTAGGATGCCTTTCCTACGACCACAACTCTTGGTGTGACCACCACGTCGTTCACGTCGATGGTAGAGCGGCTGACGACGAGCGACGTAGCCTCAATCACCTCTCTATACTGTTTGCCGTTGAGGGTGTAGGACACATAAATCTCGGGCATGAACGAGCCTGCCTTCGTGGCAAGAGCGGTGATGTTCATCTTGCCGCCCTCATCGTAGTGTGGCCAGGGAATGGTGAGCTTCCGCTCCTGTACATTCCACACACTCGCAGTAACGTGCTGGGCTATGCTGCCAAGATTTATAGATTTCCTGCCTTTCAGTTCGTCTTTGGATTGATAACTAACTCTTTCAGGGCGGTAAGTATCGAAATCCACATAATAGTAAGTTCTGTAGCTACACGAAGCAGTAGGACCCTCTATCCCTTCTGGCAGATACACTTCAAGCTGGCAGTCGGTGGGATAGAGACTCTCGTCGTATGTGCTGCCGTAGTAGCGCTCCTTCAAGTCTTTGAAGGCCATCTTCACGGCGATGCAGACCTGGTAGCCCACCTTGCCATCTACACTGCTCCTGGCGTAGCGCTCGCTGAGGTTCGACTCCATCTGTGTCTTGACAATAGGCACAGAAGCGAATTCTGTCGACGTGTTGCGTCCCTGGCCTATGGTGAGCTGCGTGGCCACATAGTCCTTGTCCTTGACATACATCTCGAGTTGGTTGCGGCTTCCGATGCTGAGGAACTGCGGCCCCTTCGACATGGCTGCCACGAGGTATTCGCCAGAGGGAAGGTTGGCGAAATTGAGGAACATGCGGTCGCCGAAAGACTGCTTCGTCACCAGTTCACCCGTTGTGGCGTTGAAGAGCAGTGCGGCGGGGTGGATGCTCTGCGAGGACTTATAGTTCACATGCAGGGTGCCTCGCTCCACGATGGGCAGCGTGACGCTTACCGAAGGCTCGTTGGCCACCACCGTCGTGGCCTCCACGGGGTCGATGTTGCCGGTGGGACTCTCGGCAGCCACTCTCACCTTTGTGCCCTTGGGCAGCGTGTTATAGAAAGTATAATTGGGATAGTTGCGCAAGTAGTCGACCATGACGGAGTCGCGGCCGTCGGGCAGAGTGGCGGTGAAGGTGTACTCCAGGCTGTGTCCATCGCTGTAGAACGGCTCCACCACGGGAGTCTCGCCCTCATCCACGGCCGCCTGCCAGGTGTGGCTGAGCTGCAGCGTTGTGCCACGGGCCTCGAGGAACGCCTTACGGAACGTAGTGCTGTCGGCAAGGTTGGCCGTGAACGTCTGCGAGCCGTGCTGTGGCGAGGTCATGGTGATGACGCTCATTGTGGCCAGCACCTGTCCTGTGGCCCGGCCTTTGTCATCGGTGGTGAGCTGGCTGCGGGTGCCGAGGTCGCCATTGAGCAGCACCTGTGCCACATCGATGGTGACACCACTGATGGGGAGGTGAGTCAGCGAGTCGACGGCCGTGAAGGTAGCGGTGGTGACGGGCTGCACGGGCAGAATCAGCTGCAAGTGGTAGTCGTCATCTTCCCCCACGGTGTAGCGCACGGTGTCGGGCTGGGCATACAGCATGGCCAGTTCAGGGCCAATCAATGGCATGATGAGCAGTTTCTGACCATCGAGCACGTTGTCTATCGTGTTGCCGCGCTTCAGATAGGTACCGTCGGCCTTGAACCATGTGGTGGTGTAGAGGGCCTCGTCAACGGTTTGGTTGTCGCTGCCCAACAGAGAGAACATCATCTTGCGCGGTGTCTTCAGGGGGCCGAAAGTCACCGTTTTGTTGTCCTTGCCGAGGTAGATGTTGCCGATGCGGGCAATCTCCGACCCTGTGGCGGTGCGCAGTACGGCGTGGTAGGCAGTATTGGTGGGCAGGTAGCGGAACTCGTAGACGTTGCGGCTGTTCACCAGCATGGTACGGGTGGTACCGCTCTCGATGTTGATGAGGTCGAGGTACATGTTCTTATATTGTGCTATCGTGGCAGAGTCGGGTGTGGCCATGAGTTGCATGCTGAGGTTCACATAGTCGCCTTCGATGGGCACGATGTTAAATCGTCCCCATTGTTCGTGGGCCTTGTAGATGGGCACGACCTCGGCTGGCACGCGCACAATGATGTCGAGCCAATCGTAGGAACTTATGGCTGGCGGCGTGAGGGCATAGAGGGTGAGCGTTTGCAGCGGCACGCCATCGAAGTCGTTTCTTGAGAAGCTGGTGACGGTGGCCGGCAGCACGACATCGGTGAGCGAGCATGTATTAGAGCTTGAATAGCTGCACGACACACGCTGGGCGTTGGTTCGGCTGGCATCGAAGAATGAGCAGTTGGGGTAAGAAGAAGGGTCGAAATACAGTCTTTTATTGGACGAGCCCCAGTAATTGCCTACGCGTATGTAGCGCAGCACCTTGGAACGGTCAACCCCACTGACCCCTGAAGGGGTTCCACTCTCGGCATCATTGATGAGTGTACCCGTCTCCGGGTCCCATCCGCCCATCATGGGCTGCTCGCCTTGGCCTGGCACACCAGGGTCATAGACGAAGGTACCCACGAGATCGGCATCATGGTCGGGCATCACCCAGAGGAAGCTAAAGCCATTTTGCCTCAATGCGACGGTCTCGCCGTTGTCCTTCCAACTCTCCAAGACATAGTTGTTAATGTTAGGACGATTGTAGCCGTTGAATCCAATAGACATATATATGCCTGCTCCCACGGGTACCTGCACGTCGATGCCGGTGGTGTCGCTTGTCATGGTGATAATGGGTTCGCCCCTAAAGTTGCTGTAGTTGTTTAATTCCGCCGTGGGATAGACCTTGAGGTCGATGAGGAACATTCCCTTGGGGATGGTGGTGATGTGCAGGCGGCGGGTGTTGCTCTGTGCCAGTACGGTGGTGGCCAAGAGGCAGAGCAGCAATATTTGGATGGTTCTTTTCATAGCGCTGATATATCTATATTTAGTTTTTGTGCTATTTCTTCATGACAATTCGGCCATTGCTGATGTAGAGGCCCTTGTGCGGTTCACTGATACGCTGGCCGCTTAAGTTGAAGAGGCCTTCCATGGGCTGAGGCACGGCAGTTACGCAGTTGTCGATGGCTGTTGGGTCTGCATTGCCGATGGCTATGATGAAGCGCTGCGTGAGCGTGGTGGGTTCGCTGACGGTGAAGGTGTAGGCATCCTTGCTGATGACAGTTCGGTTGCCCGTCTCGTTGTCGATGAGCCACACGTCTTCAGCGGCGGGATATGCCGTGCCGCGGACGTTCAGCGACAGGGTGTAGGTGCCGGCTTCGACTATCTGCAGGCCGAGGCGGATGATGCCTTCGCCCAAAGGCCGTTCGTTGATGGCGTAGGCCACTCCACCGTCATTCTGCCAACTGTAGAGCAGCGCACAACTGTCGCTGCTCATGGCAGGGGCATCGCGCCCGATGTCGTAGCGGCTGGTAGCCTCGGGGTTGATGACGAAGCGGGTGACTGCGGGTTCCTCCTCTTCTTGTTCGCTTTGTCGCATCAATGTTGCGTCAAAGACGACACGCTGACTGTTTTTGTCGGCGCGGCGCAGGTTCATGCGGCTGTTGGCCGCGGGGCCCTTCACGAACTTTGGCCCTAATTGCCGGCGGTCGGCATGCAGGGTGATGCTGTTCACGCCGTCGGGCACCTGTACGAAGAAAGCCATCATGGGTTCGAGCACCAACTCGTCGTCGAGGGGACTGACGGCTTTCCACCTGTTACCTGTGGGCAGAAGCACGGGGCCGTCGTAGTCGATGCCGCGAATGTCGAAGAAGGCGGGATAGGGCTGGCCCACGAGGTTCCAGTTCTTGTTGTGCTCAAACTCGCCGGCGGCATGAGTCATGGGCAGTGCGATGTCGGCAGCGGTGGTGAAGAAGTCCTTGCCGCCGGGATGAGAGATGTGGTGCATGTACAGGTAATTATATTCCCAGCGATGGTAATAGTCGTCCCACCAGTTTATCATGGGTTGTGTGCGAATGAGGTATCCCTGTCCGGCACGGAGCATTTCGTCGCTGGCAAGGCGCACCCAGGTGCCGTCGAAGTTGCCCACGGCCCGGGCATTGGTGTCATAGCGGTAGAAGATGAGTGGCGTTCCCTCACGCTCAGGGATGATGTCGCTCATGCGGGTGTCGAAGGGCGGGCAATAGTAGTCCATGTCCTTCATCCGCCAGCGCAGGTCGATGCGGTCGGCGGTGCAGGAACCACGGTTGATGAACGCGTCCCAGGTGTAGGTGCCATAGTGATCGTCATGGCGGTCGCAGGTCATGGTGATGGTGCCGGCATGCAGCGTGACTCCCTTTTCAATGGTGAGACGGGGATGGTCGGAATCGTAGTTTCCGTTCATCATCGAGCGGTTCAATTGCTGCTGGAAAAAGTTCACGTCGTACTTGCCGCCACTGAGGGTGCAGTCGGCTGTCAGTGTCACATTATTCACAATGTTCAGTATGCCAGTAGTAGGTGTATAGCCGCTGATGGCCACAATTTTGGCGGCACCGCTGAAGCGGTTGTCAGCCTGGTACATAGCCAAGGAGGCAGCGGGCACGCGGAGCGTGGGGCGCCCATTGTCGGATCCCGTGAACATGTCGCTCTTGCGCACGTAGGGAGGAATGAGTGAGCGCATGGTGACCGTCTCCAAGACACTGTTGTGTGTGGTGCCGGGCAGCGGACCCGTGATGACGAGCAGCGTGGATGGCAGGTCGAGCGTGGTGAGCGTACCGCTGTAGAAAGCGTTGTGGCCTATGTTGATGCAGCCCTCTGGCACCACCACCTTTTTGTATTTGCCACCAGCGAATGCATTGTCGCCAATAACGCGCAGCTTCGACGGCAGCTTCAACTCCTCATACTCGAGGGGACAGCCACTGAAAGCCATATTGCCGATAAAGGTCACGGCATCGGGAATGTCGATGTGGGCCAACTTGAAGCAATCGTAGAACGCTGTGCCGTCAATGTAGGTGCAGGCCTTAGGGATGTTGACCTCCTCCAAGTTGCCACAACCACTGAACACGCCACCCTTCAGGGTGCGTATACCCTCGGGCAGGTGGATGCTCTTCAGCGATCCGCAACCCATGAAATGACCTGTGCCCGAAAGGCTGTCGAGTGTCTCGGGCAGGGTGACGCTGTGCAACTCATGGCAGTAGCGGAACATGTCGCTGTTCATGGTGGTGCAACCCTTGGGCCACACCACCTCTTCTATATGTGAGAGGTAGAAGCACTGGCTTCCAATGCTGGTCACACCGTCGGGGATGACGATGCGCTTGGGCGAATTGACTTCGAAGAAGGCTTGGTAGCCTATCTTGCGCACAGTCTGTGGTATTTCGAAGTCCGCTATGTCGGTGTACTTCAGAAAACCATCGGGTATCTCGGTGACGCCCTTTGGCAGCCGCAGGTGGTGCAGCTGGCGGCATCCGTCGAAGGTATAGGTGCCCATCTCGGTGCCGTCGATGCCGTCGCTGAAGGTGAAACTCTCCAACTTGCCGTTACCGGCGAAAACGCTCTTGCCGTCAATCTTCACGCCTGGAGGCAGGGTGAAGGAGGTGAAGGCGCAACCATCGAAAACTTCAGTCTTGATGGTGGTGAGCGAAGCGGGCAGGTGGATGGAGCTGAGCTTTGAGCATCGCCAGAACGCACGATGGCTTAAGGTGGTGATGCCATCGGGCAGCGTGATGCTCTCCAAGCTGGTGCAGTTCTGAAAACAGCCATCCGTGAGGGTGGTCATGTTGGGGGGCAGCACGGCGGTGGTGAGCCTCGAACGGTCTTTCAGATTGAGGTTGAACTCGCCTTCGCAGGTGACGCCGCCCAGGTCTATCAAAACGAGATTCTTTATCTGGTTGTTGATGACGTTGCAGTCGTCACGATTCAGTTTTCCCGTGACGGTGAGTTCGCTGATGTCGCTCAACTCGCCCAGCTCCTCTATCTTCTCCATGATTTTCACGAACAGGGTACCAGGTTCCGAACAGTGAACGGTCACCTTGAGGGCCAATTGGGCAAAGGACATGGCCGAGGACGTCATCCAGAAGGCCAAGGCTAAGAGTAGTCTTTTTCGTTGTTTCATAATATATAGGTTTACATTTTTAGCACAAAAATAGGCTTATTAAGGATAAGTGTCAAGTAAAAAGCAAAAAAGCGACTCCCATTTTGCAAAATGGGAGTCGCTTTTGACGAAATGGGAGTCGTTGCCAATAAGGATAATCTATGAAACCAGCGAGAGAGATAAGTGTCTAATCAGGCGAAGAAAGTGTTTCGCCGGCATTTGCTGCAAGCCACTCCTTCGGCGAGAAGCCAGTGACAGCCTTGAACGTGCGGAAGAAGGTGCTTTCGCTGGTGAAGCCCGACTCGCTGATGACGGCCATGAGTTTGATGTCGGGCTGCGCGCTGAGAAGTTGCTGGGCATGGCGAACGCGGTATTCGCCCAAAAGTTGGGTAAAGGTGATGCCACGCTGGGAAGTGAGGCAGTCGGTGATGCGGCTGACGCTAACACCCAGCTCCATGGCCACGTCTGTCGCTTTCAGTCGGCTTCCCAAGTAGAGCTGACGCTCCTCAAGCAGCTCGCAAATACGCTGTAGCAGTTCCTCCTCTGTGGGTATGGGGTGTTGGGAGGACTGCCCATCTGTTTGTGTGGAGCCACCGTCAATATCTTCGGCCTGGCCTTTGCGACACCTTATAATATAATGAATAATGAGCCAAAGGGCTGCCAAAGCAAATGCTGCTACGAGCACCCAAAGCCAAATAGGAATGGTAGGTCCATCTCCGTGCAAAGCTGCCATCTGAGGCGTAGCTAAATGGTAGCACCAGACGGCAGCATGGGGATGATAGTTGTCATTCGAAATACCTCCTGCAAGAATAAGGTCGCCATCGGGTGTCAATATAGGGATGGTAACAGCGGAACGCTCTAACGGGTCAGTATAGTAGAGGGTCAGGTCTGCAGGCTGTTGGGCATAGTCTATCGCTAATACAAATTGGCGTCGGTAGAGGCTGTCGACACCTATCACGTAGCCACGCTGCCGCTCTTTGTCTACCACGACAGGGCCTTTGTAGTAAACTTGTCCAAAAGGAGTCTTCATCGGGATAGGGCAGACGGTAGGCAGTAGCAGGAAGGATGTGTCGCGCATCTCGACGATACCCAGCTGGCCATTGCCATCAGTGGCAGTCAACAGATAAGCATAGTCGCCCTTTTCCTCATCCCCAATAGAGCAGATAGAACTTGTGAAAGGCTGGTCTGTGTACACCAGATGCCATTTTTCAAGTAGTGGAACACGGAAAGGAGCGCCTTTCACGCAGTCTGCCCACATGGTGTCTGGGCAACAGTCTTTAAGGTCGTTGGCGCCTACAATGACTGCATTGTCGACAGCTATTGGGAGAATGTAAGGGTTGGAGCGACCCTGGCAAACATCCTTAACGTGCTGTACCTGAGAGCTTCCATCATAGCATGCGATGGCATCGCTGGCATAATGGTTACCGCTTATAATGACTTGTCCATTACCCAACTGTATGGCATTGGTTAGCGCTCTTCTCTGGTCAAGGCATCCGAAACCCATGAAAGCATGCGTCTGTGGCGTGTAGCGCTCCATGGTAAAGGTCTGGCCAATGCCTAACTCCTCATTGTGTCCACCGCCAATAATCACTTCGCCATCACGTAGCAACAAAGCAAATCCGTTGTCATGACTATAGGCCATAGGCAACTGGTGCCAAGAACCTTCGCTGAAATATTCGGCTGTTGACGAGGGCACAAAGTTTGTTGTATGACCACCAAATATTGTCAGCTCCCCACCTGCATACAGTATACTATGACCACTGCGAGGTATAGTCATATCTGGCAGACGCTCTGGCACGATATGCTTAATAGCGCATTGAGTTGCTGTATGGTCTGAACGCTGTCGCTCATCCGCCTTGACGGGTACTGCCCAAAGGTGCGAAAGAATGGGACTAATCGGGAGTAATCCACCTACGATGCACAGTATCAGCCTTTTAAGAAAACGCTTCATGTCAAATGAACAGGATTGAAAATGCCGAATTCAAAAATGATTGCAAAGATACAAAAAACTTGGGAGTAAAAAGCCTTCGCACATACTAAATAATCTTGGATGCGTGAATACTTACTCCTTCTCTCCCGCAGAATGCCTGTAGAAGCCAATGACCTAAGGAACTTCGCGAGATAGATTCTTTCGAACTGACTATCCTTTTCTCAAATGTGAGGGTGATGTCCCGAAATGCATTTTCACATACCTGCCAAAGAATGAGGGATTGGGAAACCCCAGCTTAACACATATCTGCTTGATGCTCAGACTGGTGTGCAAGAGATAATAGCGGATGTCCTCAACCACATAATCACGTATCCATTCGTTGGCCGTTTTGCCCGAGTGGGCTTTGCAGACAGTGGAGAGGTATTTGGGGGTGACACATAGTTCCTTGGCAAAATGCTCCACCGGCAGATGCTTCACGGCACTGTTGCCCAACAAGTCGATGAAATGTTGGAAAATAGCGTCCGATGTCTTCCGTCCTTCTGCAGCTACCGCATCCTCATCATGGGCCTGGGTGAGTAGAAAACCCAGAAGGGCAAGCAATCCACCCCTGAGAAGCGACTCGGTGACCTCCATCTTGAAAGGCGTGGTGTCGGGGGCTGTGAAGGTGGTGCGAAGCATCTCGTAGAACTTGACGAGAAAGTCTAACTCGCCGGTGCCCAAAGTTGCCACATGCTGTTTCCTTACATAGAGTAGGTTGGTCCAGGTGTTCATCCTCATTCGGAGTATGCCTTGAAGCATCCGGTTGCTCACAAAAAGCGCCTTGAACTCGAAATCGGGCGACATCATGAGGTTGGAAAACGAGAATTGCGACGGGCATGCAAGGATTTGGTTGGCCTCGAAAGAGACAGGACCACCATTAAGGTTGAACGTAATCCTACCCTTTGTGCAGAAAGCCACGATATTCATCTCCAGACGGGAATTGTCGGGAGCCACCAGCACCTTCACATTGTTGATCAGCACCAAGTCATCGTCAGAGTAATCCACGTTCAGTTCGGCTTCGGCAGGCCCAGCTTGTGCCACTTTTCTCAGCTGGAGATTGTCCGTATCGGTTATGTTCATTTTCATTCTTGTCTTTTTCTGCCACAAAATTGGGAAAATAAAATGGTAAACGGGCAAAAAAAGGACAAGAAATCGTACTTTTATTTCTATTTCGAAGAAATGAGACATAAATAATGCCAAAATGGACAATGATAAAAGGAAGAAAATTGCCACCTTTGCACAAAAATAGCCAGAACACCATGTCATGGCCACTTTTTTTCATCTCCGTCAAGTAACAAATAGATAAAGAATGCTCAAGACAAGAAATGCCATCGTACTGCTGGCAGTGCTCGCCTGCATGAGTTGCGGCGACAAACAATCGGGGAAAACCAAGGCCCCCACTCGTGTGAAGATAGAAAGCACCTCGACATCGGGTACCTATGGTGGCGAGGTATATGTGGGAACCGTGGAAGAGCGTGAAGCAACCGCCGTGAGTTTCACGAGCATGGGGGTGGTGAAACGTATGCTCGTGAGCGAGGGGCAGATGGTGCACCGTGGGCAGTTGCTCGCAGAGCTCGACCCCACAAGCATGTACAACAGCGTGGAAGCTGCAAAGGCATCCACCAGTCAGGCTCACGACATGGTGGAGCAGGCGCGCAGCGTCTACAACCAGGCCAAAGATGCGTACGACCGCATGAAATTGCTACATGACAACGGGTCCTTGACTGAGATAAAGTGGATAGAGGCCGAAACCCGACTGAAACAAGCCGAGACCAGTCTGCGCACGGCTGAGTCGGGAGTGCGCTCGGCAAGTGCAGCCGAGAAAATCGTGCGAAAAAACCTCGACGACACACGGCTTTACGCCCCTGTATCGGGCATCATTGGACGGAAGCAGGTGGGCGCCGGAGAGACAGCTCTGCCTTCCCAGGCCATCGTGACCATACTCGACGTCAGTTCGGTGAAGGTGAAAGTTTCTGTTCCCGAGCAGGAGATGGGGCGCATCACACCGCACACACCCTCGCATATCGTGGTGGGGGCAGCCGACAGACACGTGAATGGCGGACTGATAGAGAAAGGTGTGCAGGCTGACGCACTGACGCACACCTACGACATTCGCATACATGTGCCCAACCCCGACCGAAAGCTCTTGCCAGGCATGGTGGCCAACGTGACGCTGAGCGCGGGCAACGTGGGTGAGGCCGCCATCACACTTCCTGTGACAAGTGTGCAGAAAAAGTCTGACGGTTCGCTCTTCGTTTGGACCATCTCTGCCGACAGCACTGCACACCGTACTGCAGTGAGCATCGGGCATCCAGCTGGCAACCGTGTGTCGGTGGTCCAAGGACTGAACTACGACCAGAAAGTGGTGGTCGAAGGATATCAGAAACTGAGTGAGGGAACGAAAGTCATCTATTAGGCAGAAGGCAGACTATGGAAAAGAACACCAACTGGCTGCGCTGGCCCCTCGAGCACTATTCCATCTCACTACTCATCGTCGTACTGCTCTTCGTGCTGGGCATTTTCGGTATGTACGACATGCCCAAAGATGAGTTCCCGCAGTTCACCATACGCCAAGGTGTGGTGGTGGCCGTTTTCCCAGGTGCCACATCCGAGGAGGTGGAGCAACAGGTCACCCGACAACTGGAGCGATACCTCTTCACCTTCGGAGAGGTGAACCGAACCAAGACGACATCGACCGCGCAGAACGGTATGTGCTATGTGATGGTGCGACTGAACGACGAGGTGAAAAACAAAGACGAGGTGTGGAGCAAAATCAAGCATGGACTGGCCGTGTTCAAGCAAAGCTTGCCAACAGGCGTGCTCGCACTTGTGGCCAACGACGACTTCGGCAACACCTCGGCACTGCTCATCGCCATAGAGAGCGGCGAGCGCAGTTACCGGGAGCTGCACGACTACAGCGACGCGCTCAGCGACCGACTGCGGCGCATCCCCTCCGTGGCCAACGTGAAACCATTTGGAGAGCAGCGTGAGCAAATCAGCCTATATGTGGACCGCCGACGGCTCGAGGCGTATGGCATCGGACAGCAAGTCCTCTTCAGCAAATTGCAGGGAGAGGGAATGACGATGATGAGTGGAAGCCTGAGCGATGACGACCAGCAGGTGCCCATCCATCTCACACCTACCGAGAACAGCGAAGAGGAGGTGGAAAACCTGATTATTTTCAGCGACCCCACCACAGGAAAGGTGGTGAGGGTGCGCGACGTGGCACGCGTGGTGCGCGAGTACGACCACAGCGACAACTACATCGAGCAAGATGGCCATCCATGCATACTGCTCTCACTCGAGATGACACCAGGCAACAACATCGTGGCTTATGGCCGAGAGGTCGACAAGGTGATAGAACAGTACCGGCAGGAGGAACTGCCCGATGACGTGACCATCACACGCATCGCTGACCAACCACAGGTGGTGGCCGACAGTGTCAGCTCTTTCCTGCGCGACCTTATCATATCCATGGTCATCATCATCGTCGTGATGATGATCCTATTCCCTTTACGCTCAGCCATCGTCGCGGCCATCACCATCCCGCTGAGCACTTTCATCTCTGTGGCCATCATGTATATGGTGCACATCGAGCTCAATATTGTCACGCTTGCCGGACTCATCGTGGTGCTCGGAATGGTGGTCGACAACTCTATCGTGGTAATCGACGGATATCTGGAATACCTTGACAAAGGATACCAGCCCAAGGAGGCCGCCATAGCATCGTCGAAGCAATACTTCATGCCCATGCTGCTCGCCACACTGTGCATCAGCGTCATCTTCTTCCCGCTGCTCATCACGATGAAAGGGTCGTTCAACGATGCTCTGCGCGACTTCCCATGGACAATCGCCATCAACCTCCTCGTGTCGCTATTCCTCGCCGTGATGGTCATCCCATTCCTCGAAGTGCTCATCATCAAGCCAATGACCGAAGAGGAGAAACAGAGGAAAAAACAGAAACGCGACATCACCACCATCGTACAAAGCACGTACGACCGAGTGCTGAAGGTCACCTTCCGCCACCCGTGGGCCACCATTCTCGGCGGATTGGGCATCATACTGCTGTCGTCGCTTATCCTGCCCACACTGAAAGTGAGGCTTTTCCCCTATGCCGACCGCAACCAGTTTGCCGTCGAGATATTCCTCCCTGAGGGAAAGGGCATCAACGAAACCCGCGCACTGGCAGACACCATGCGACTGGCCTTGCAGAACGACAAGCGCGTGAGGTGCATCACGAGTTTTGTGGGATGCTCCTCGCCACGCTTCATGACATGCTATGCCCCACAGATGGCTGGCCGAAACTACGCACAGTTCATCGTCAACACCACCTCTCAGGATGCCACACTCGAGTTGCTTGCCGAATACCAGCCAAAGTGGAGCGAGGCTTTCCCCAACGCCTATGTGCGCTTCAAGCGTCTCGACTTCCTTGAGGTGCCTGAGCTCGAGTACCGATTCTATGGCGAGAATCTCGACTCCCTGCATGCCGTGGCTGAGCAACTCATGACGAAAATGCGGGAGATGCCAGAACTTGAGTGGGTGCACACCGACTTCCTGCAGCCATATCCTATCGTCGACGTGACGCTCGATCCCGTGGCCACTGCACAGTTGGGCATCAGCCGTTCCACGGCAGCCCTCGCACTGAGCGCCACAAGCGGAAAGTTGCGCGTGGGACAGTTGTGGGAGGATAACTACGAGGTGCCTATTGTGGTGAAAGACGATGCCGACCTCACCTATTCCGACGTCGAGGACTTCGGCATCTTTGCGCCCATGGCCATGGTCTCCTCATCGCTCCAGCCACTGTCGGACAATCACTCCCCGACGAGCACTGTGCCACTTCGACAGATAGCGCAGGTGAACCCTTCGTGGAGCGAGAGCCGAATCATGCACCGTGGTGGCGAGCGATGTCTCACCGTGACAGCTCAGTTTGCACATGGCACCTATGCCGCACCTGTGGAGAGCAGGGTGGCGAAGGTGATGAACGAGGAACTACGCCTGCCTGAGGGCGTTCGCTCCGAGGTCGGGGGCGAGATAGAATACGACCTTGAGGCTCTGCCGCAGATTTTCGGAGGCGTGGCCATCTCGATGGTCATCATTTTCTTCTTCCTGCTCTTCAATTTCAAAAAATACGGCATCACTATCGTGTGCATCGCCGCACTCGGACTGATGACCCCGGGCGCATTGGTCGGACTTGGACTGATGAACCGTACGCTCGGCCTCACGTCTATCATGGGTGTCATCACGCTCATGGGTATGATTATGCGTAATGAGATACTTATCTTCGAGCATGCCAACAACTTGATGAAGCAATATAGGAGCGAGCACCCCGTCTTCGACAGGGAGAGTTACAACGCCGCCGTGAAACAGGCGGCCATCGATGCAGGCAGCCGACGCATGGTGCCCATCTTCCTCACGACGGCCACTACAGCCGTGGGCGTGGTGCCGATGATTATCGCACAGTCGTCATTCTGGATGCCAGTGGGAGTGACCATCTTCGCTGGAGGCATCGGCTCGCTCATCATGGTGGTCACTATGCTACCCGTCATCTATTGGAAGGTGTCCACACGTTAACATTCAAGCACACACAAAAAAACCTCAAACCCTATCTTGTATGAAGAAAATACTTGTTGCTGCCATCTGTTGCGCCATCACTATGCACACCTGGGCACAAGCCACATATACTCTGGAACAATTGCTCGACTCCGCACGCAGCCACAACAACGCCCTGCGCAAGGGACAACTCGACATAGAGGCCGCCCAGGAACAGCGCAAGGAGGCGTTCACCAAATTCTTCCCCATGGTGAGCGCAACAGGTGCTTGGTTCAATGCCAACAAAGGCATGGCTGAGATGGAAGTGGTCCCGTCGCAGTATATCAATCCCGAATTGGGTATGGCGCTCGCACAGCAGCTCCCCCCGGAGATGTTGGCCTCTCTGAGCAACCCTATGAGCTTCTCGATGATGAAAAACGGCGTCATTGCAAGTGTCAGCGCCACGCAGCCCGTGTTTGCCGGAGGACAGATAGTGAATGGCAACCGGCTTGCAAAGGTGGGGGAGGAGGTGAGCAGATTGCAGCTGCAACTTGCTGAAAACGAGGTGGAGACCACAGCCGAGCAATATTTCTGGCAGTTGGTGACCCTGGAAGAGAAAAGACGCACCATAGCCACCGTTGAAACCATGCTCAACGATATTCACAAAGACGTGAACATGGCGGTGAAGGCTGGACTGACGCTGCGCAATGACCTGCTGCAGGTGCAACTCCGTCAGAACGAGGTGGAAAGCCAGAAAGTGAAACTGAACAATGGTATGGCTCTTGTGCGCTTGCTCCTCGCACAGTACTGTGGACTAAACGACACTACCTTCACACTGACTTATAATAGCGAGTTGGCATCACCCCTCATGATGAAGTGCGACCACCAACAGGCACTTCAATCCACTCCGGAATATCAATTGCTCGACAAGCAGGTGGAAGCCACCAAACTGCAGAAGAAGATGGCCATCGGCGAGAACATGCCCTCGGTGGCCGTGGGGGCGGGATACAACTACCACAACCTGATGGGCAGCGACCTATCTTTCGCCATGGTGTTCGCCACCGTGAGTGTGCCCATCTCTGGATGGTGGGGGGGCTCGCATGCCATCAAGCGTAAGAAAATAGCCTATCAGCAGGCTCTCGACCAGCGTGAGGACAACGCTCAGCTCCTCACCATCCGCATGCAGAAGGCATGGAATGATGTGGAGGAAGCTTATCAGCAGATAGGCATCGCCGACCGGAGCATTGAGCAGGCTGAGGAAAACCTGCGTATCAACCGTCTTTCATACCAGTCCGGCACGATAACCATGAGCGACTTGCTTCAGGCTCAGTTGCTCTATCAGCAAGCGCTCGATAAACGTACAGATGCCTTTGCCGACTATCAGAACAAACTGCTGGCCTACAAACACGCCGTGGGGAAGTAAAAGGAAAAAAGCCTAAGTACAAGGTCAGGGATTACCTCTTTTCACTGGGCGACAATTTTCCATATGTCGCCATTTCTTTGTAACTAAGACTGTCTTTGTGATGGAATGTGGGTGAATGTTGGATGAGAATAATTTTTCATGTTTTTGATTGCATCTTTGGAGATTATTATTTAAATTTGCACGAACATTACATCCGTCAACGACCATGGAACAGCAGAAGCCCAAACGCATCCCCTATGGGAAACAGAACTG
>CAMHEL010000036.1 GCA_946184125.1 uncultured Prevotellaceae bacterium | reverse complement strand
TTAGACTTTAGACTTTAGACTTTAGACTTTAGACTTTAGACTTTAGACTTTAGACGTTAGACTTTAGATTCTAGACTTTAGATTCTAGACGTTAGACCTGAACCAACGTGGGGCACGCAGTTTCGACAGTGTCTCTTTCTCCTCTATTTCCCTCTCTAAGAAAACCTCTCTGTGTAGTGCTGTGTCTCTGTGCCTCTGTGTTGAAAATCTCTGTATCTCTGTTCCCTCTGTTTATCTCAGAACCTCAAAAAACTCCTAAACTCCCTTAAAAGACTCCCAACCTCCCCCCAAAAAAATCATTCTTCAATAGAAAAATTTGGAGATTTGTCGAGAAAAGCGTAATTTTGCAGCGAATAAAGAAAGGAGAAAAGAGACGGTCGTATCGGGTTAGATCGGGATACTCATCAAATTATTTCTGTATCAGAGGACACTTCTCTTGTCAATGGCGGGCCACATCCGAAAGGACAGCTTTCATAGCCAGTGGATTACAAAGGCGGGAAGTTCTCAAATCATCTGACAACGGAGTTTTCATCACATCACCGGTACGACCTTTTTTATTTCCTCCACTGTTTTGTCATTCGTTTCACCAAACAACAACCATCGCACCATGTTTTCCGGTATCATAGAAGAAATGGCCACTGTAACAGACATCAAGCGTTACGGCGGCAACATCGACATCACCCTTTCCTGCTCCTTCACCCACGAGCTGAAAATCGACCAAAGCGTCAGCCACAATGGCGTGTGCCTCACTGTGGTACACATCGAAGGCGAAAAATACACGGTCACCGCCATGCGCGAAACACTCGAACGCTCCAACCTCGGACTGCTGAAAGTCGGCGACCGCGTCAACGTGGAGCGCTCTATGCTGATGAACGGCAGGCTCGACGGACATATCGTGCAGGGACATGTCGATTGCACGGCATGCTGCACCGCCAAGGCCGATGCCGACGGCAGCACTTACTTCACCTTCGAATACGCCTACGACCCCGAACTTGCCCGGCGCGGCTATTTCACCGTCGACAAAGGAAGTGTCGCAGTCAATGGAGTATCGCTCACCGTATGCGCGCCCACTGAGAACACCTTCCAGGTGGCCATCATTCCATACACCATGGAAAACACCAATTTCTGCAACATCGAAGTTGGAACAATGGTCAATCTTGAGTTCGACATATTAGGCAAATACATCGCAAGACTTCAAGCCTTACTTTAGGATACTCAGCATATTTTTCTGTGTCTTGGGGAAGATCTCAGGAGCTTTCTTAAAGGATACCGCAATAACGTGATACCGATATCCCGGAATAGCGGAAACCGAAATGCCGAATGATCGAAATATCGATTTTGAGGAAATTGATTTATCTTAGTGATTATTTGGATATTTGCGAATTATCAACTAACTTTGCACAAATCAATGAGGTTACCTTAAAAAGCCCCATTATCAACCATCAACAACCGCAATGAGAACATCACTCACCTCCCTTGCAGCAGCCGCGCTACTCACCCTGATTGTGGCCAGTTGCAAGAACAGCCCAGAAAACAATGTAAATGAGAGCGACGGAACCGACACGCTCATCGATATCCCCCAACCCGTCGTAGAATCACCATCGGCAACCGACACCATCAGTATCGACAGCCTCATCGCCCGTAAAGACGGCAGCGACAACGTGCGCCCCGACGACCCCTATCCACAGCCCAAACAGCCCGAACAGGCCGACGAAGGGAAAAAGAGCAGCAGTGCCAGCGGGAGCATGGTCTATGCATCAGCCGAGGAAGGCTATGCCAACATCCGCAAGGAGCCCAACACCAAGTCGCCCATCCTGGGCAAACTGCTCAAGGGCGGCCAGGGGGCACGACTGCTTGAACACCTCGACGGATGGTACAAAATCGACTTCAACGGCACCATAGGCTATGTCTATAGCCCTATCGTGTCGATAGGAAAACCATCGGCAGCAAAAACAGAATCCAACAACAAGAGCACGACCGACAAGTCGGCCTCGAACAGCGCAAAACCCACTGCCAGCGATGCAGGCAACGTCTATTACGTCGTTGTCGCCAGCATGAGCAGCCTGGAGAACGCCAAGAAATTCTACTACAATGCTCCCGACGTCTTCTCGCACGCACCCGTCTATAAGGTGGTGAGCGGCGACAAGACCTCCTACCGCATCTGCTCATCCTGCCACAAGTCGAAGGCAAAGGCATCGGAAAGGGCACGAGCCATACGCGACCTCGGCGTCAACGTATGGGTATGGGAAAACACGGGCCTCGCACAGTGCGTCTATCTTCCTATAGGCACCAGCGGCAACAAAGTGTCGCCACTCAAACCAGAGTAAGCATTACGACTAACATCACATCAACCAATAACCATTTCAAACCAACAGGCAACAAACCCATTCACACAATGAAGAACATCAGTTTAGACATTTCTAAAGCCGCCGCCTTCCTCAGCGAGGGCGCAGTAAAAGCATTGGAACCTCAAGTGAAAGCCGCACAGGAAGCCCTCGAGGCTGGCACATGCCCGGGAAATGACTTCCTCGGATGGCTACACCTTCCCTCGTCCATCACCCCGGAATTCCTTGACGAAGTACAGGCAACAGCCGATGTGCTGCGCGCCAACTGCGAGGCCGTGGTGGTGGCTGGCATCGGAGGCTCATACTTAGGAGCACGTGCCGTGATAGAAGCCCTGAGCAACTCCTTCGCATGGCTCATCAAAGACAGCGCCAACCCACAAATCCTTTTCGCAGGCAACAACATCGGCGAGGACTACCTCTCCGAACTCACCGAATACCTTAAAGGAAAGAAATTTGGCGTCATCAACATCTCGAAATCGGGAACGACTACCGAGACCGCACTCACCTTCCGCCTCCTCAAGAAACAATGCGAGGCACAGCTCGGCAAGGACGAGGCGAAGAAAGTCATCGTCGCCATCACCGATGCCAAGCGCGGTGCAGCACGCACATGCGCCGACAAAGAGGGCTACAAGAGCTTCATCATCCCCGACAATGTGGGCGGCCGCTTCTCGGTGCTCACACCAGTAGGTCTGTTGCCCATCGCCTGCGCCGGCTTCGACATCAAGGCACTGGTGCAGGGCGCTGCCGACATGGAAAAAGCATGCGCTAAGGACGTGCCCTTCGAGGAGAACCCCGCAGCCATCTATGCCGCCATCCGTAACGGGCTCTATGCCGCAGGAAAGAAAATCGAAATCATGGTGAACTACCAGCCAAAGCTCCACTTCGTCAGCGAGTGGTGGAAACAGCTCTACGGCGAGAGCGAGGGCAAGGAGAACAAGGGCATCTTCCCCGCCTCCTGCGACTTCACCACCGACCTCCACTCCATGGGACAATGGATACAAGAGGGCGAGCGCACCATCTTCGAGACGGTCATCAGCATCGAGACCCCCAACCGCAAGCTCCTCTTCCCCGAGGATGAGGAGAACCTCGACGGCCTCAACTTCCTCGCCGGCAAGCGCGTCGACGAAGTCAACAAAATGGCTGAGCTCGGCACCCGCCTGGCACACGTCGACGGAGGCGTGCCCAACATCCTCATCTCCGTGCCCGTGCTCAACGCATATTATATCGGACAGCTCATCTACTTCTTCGAAATCGCTTGCGGCATCAGCGGCAACGTGCTCGGCGTCAACCCGTTCAACCAACCCGGTGTGGAGGCCTACAAGAAGAATATGTTCGCGCTGCTCGACAAGCCTGGCTATGAGGCTGAGAGCAAGGCCATCAAGGAGCGCATAGGATGAGACAAGAGGTGAACAATTCTCTCGACAACGCCATCAAGCAATATCTTGAAAGTCACGGCTTTGGGCTCTTTGAGCCCAAAGCCGTGCTCTTCGACATGGACGGCGTGCTCTACAACTCCATGCCCCATCATGCCATCGCATGGGTGCAAGCCATGGAAGAGAACAAAATACCCATGTCGGAAACCGACGCCTATCTCTATGAGGGTATGCGAGGTGTCGAGACCATCACGAAACTGGCCTGGGAGCGCACCAACCGAAAACTCAGCATCGAGGAGGCGCAGGCCATCTACGACCGGAAGACGGAAATCTTCGGAGGCCTCGGCGAAGTGGAGAAGATGTTCGGCGTGGAGGACCTCATGCGGCAGCTGCAGCGTGATGGCTTGACCATTGGCGTGGTGACAGGCAGTGGCCAGCGCCCCCTGCTCGACCGGCTGGAGAGAGACTTCTCCGGACTGGTCAGCCGAAACCATATCGTCACGGCTTACGACGTGACCATCGGCAAACCCAACCCCGCACCCTACAACAAAGGACTTGAGAAATGCGGTGTGAAAGCCAACGAGGCTTTCGTGGTGGAAAACGCACCACTCGGCGTGAAAGCAGGCGTCAATGCCGGCATCCTCACCATTGCCGTCAACACCGGGCCGCTGCCCGACGACATCCTATGGGAGCAAGGTGCCGACATCGTGCTCAAAGACATGCCACAACTGCTGGAATTATGGAAGACAAGAAAATAGCCCTGCTGCTTTCGGGTGGCGTCGACAGTGCGGTAGCCCTCCACGAACTGTGTGCACAGGGATGCCGCCCCGACTGTTTCTACATCAAAATCGGCCCTGAGGAGGATGAGGAGTGGGACTGCTCATCGGAAGAGGACATGGAGATGGCAACTGCCCTCGCCGCTCGCTACGGCTGCCGCTTGGAGGTGGTCGACTGCCATCACGAATACTGGGACCAAGTGACACGATACACCATGGACAAGGTGCGTGCCGGCCTCACGCCCAACCCCGACGTGATGTGCAACCGACTCATCAAGTTCGGCGCCTTCGACGAAAAGGCCGGGCACGACTACGACCTCATCGCCACCGGGCACTACGCACAGACAGAGGTCATCGAAGGGAAGAAATGGCTCACCACCAGTCCCGACCCCGTGAAAGACCAAACCGACTTCCTCGCACAAATCGAGAACTGGCAGTTGCAAAAGGCTTTGTTCCCCATAGGCCACTACTGGAAAGAGGAGGTGCGGGCCATCGCCGAGCGCGAACACCTCATCAATGCCCACCGCAAGGATTCACAAGGCATCTGCTTCCTGGGCAAAATCAACTACAACGAATACATCCGGCGATACCTCGGCGAGAACCCCGGCGATGTCACCGAGTGGGAGACGAGGCGGCTCATCGGCAAGCACCGAGGGCTGTGGTTCCATACCATCGGCCAGCGGCATGGCCTCGGCTTCGGCGGAGGGCCTTGGTTCGTCGTAGGCAAGGACATCGACGCCAACATCCTCTACGTGAGCAAAGGCTACAACCCGCAGCAAGCCTACAAAGACACCTTCGCCATCCACGACTTCCACTTCCTCACCGAGGAGGTGACAATGAGCGAGGTGACCTTCAAAATCCGGCACACACCTGAGTTCCACCACGCTCATATCGAGCAGACCGGAACGGGAAGCTACATCGTGCACTCCGACACACCACTCCACGGAGTGGCACCAGGACAGTTCTGCGTGGTCTATGACGCACAGCACCACCGCTGTTTCGGCTCCGCCGAAATAGGGATTTCCCCACTTACAAATAGGGATTGCAATCTTGTGGAATGAGTATTTCTCCCTATCTTTGCACCGAACGAAAGATAAACGGCAGCCCGGCCCAGCCGTAGCGCCACAAGGAAAAAGATTTACTCACCCATAAAAAAATTGCTTATGAAAACCAAGATCACACTCATGGCCACCCTGCTGTGCCTGCTGACCGTCCTTCCCGCCCTTGCCCAGCGCCCACGGGGCGGCTATACTCCTCCACCACCACGTGGCATAGGCTATGGCTACAGGCCGCGCACCACCCCGAGCCGAAGCTATAACTACGCGCCCAACATGTATTATGGCCTGCGCTTCGGACTCTCGGCCTCTCACGTCAACAGCGACGCCCCCGACCTCAATGGCAGCAGCAGCAAGAGCGGTCTCAATGTCGGTGCAGTGATGGGCATACAGATTGCCCCGCAGTCACCCGTCTTCTTCGAAACCGGCATCTACTACAGCGAGAAAGGCGGAAAAGGAAAGATTGGCAACGAGAAATTCTCCATCGGCCTCAATTACATCGAAGTGCCACTGTTGCTCAAATACTCGGCCTATGTGGCTCCGGCAACAGCCGTTGAGCCCTTCGTGGGAGGTTACCTCTCCGCCGGTGTCGGCGGCAAGGTGAAGGACTACGGAAACCATGCGGCATTCAACTCGTTCGACGACGGTTACGGAGCCAATTTCAAGCGCTTCGACGGAGGTATACGCGTAGGATGCGGCCTCGCATGGGAGATGCTCTATGCCGAGATGGGCTACGACTTCGGACTGTCGAACATCGGCGACAATGCCTTCGACGACACCCATAACGGTGCCTTCTTCCTCAACATCGGTGTGAACTTCTAAAACAAGACATCCAACTACCACTGCCCCCGCCGCTCCCCTTGGTGAAGTGGCGGGGGTGCGGCTATACTTCAACGACCATATCAACGACCATCATGAAAAGCCTTCGACTGTCAGTCATTGGTTTGCTGCTTCTGGCTACCTTTGGAGTCATCAGCTCCAATTGTGCCATCAAAAAAGCTGTAGGCAGAAACCTTGTTATCGACATCCCTTTGCCCCTGAAAGACCGTTCGGAACAAATTCTCGTCAGAAAGGGTTATGTGACCTCCTACAACAAAGACACCAAACTGCCCAACTGGGTGGCATGGCGCCTCACCGCAGAACATGTGGATGGTGTGGCACGCCGGCCCGGCAACGCCTGGCATGAGGACAAGGATGTGCCCTCGCCACGGGCCAACCGCTCTGACTACAAGGGAAGTGGATGGACGCACGGCCATATGTGCCCTGCAGGCGACAACAAATGGGACGGCGATGCGATGTATGAGACATTTCTCTACACCAATTGCTGCCCCCAGAACGCCAATCTGAACCAAGGCACATGGAACCAGATAGAGATGTCGTGCCGGCAATGGGCGAAGAAGTATGGCAGCGTATATATCGTCACAGGCCCCATCCTCTTCCGGCAGGAGCACGACGTCATCGGGGCCAATCGTGTGGTCGTGCCTGAAGCCTTCTTCAAGGTCATCGTGTGTCTCGACAGCGCAAAGCCAAAAGGGATTGGCTTTATCTGCCGCAATACGGAAGGCAACCGGAAAAAAGACCTCTATGTGAACAGCATCAAGCAGGTGGAGCGCGTCACAGGCATGACATTCTTTCCCCACTTGCCCAACAACATCAAAGAAGCGGTAAAAAACCACGCCGACCTTGAGGAGTGGAAGTAGAAACCGATGTCTTTTTGTTCAGGAGTGCCGATATCGGCACTCCTAAGCATTCATTTCCCTTTCGATAATCTCAAGGCACATGCGTGTGTTGTGGTAGGGGCATTTCCAGAAGCCAGCCTTGTCGTCGTCAAGGTTGAGCGAACCGTCGGGCTTCACCCCCCAGTGCCACTCCCCGTTCTCCTGGTCGATGAGGTGTCTTTTCGTGAAGTCCCAGCAGCGAAGGGCGATATCAAGAGCCTCACGGTCGCCGAAATACTGATAGAGGTCTGCATGCCCGATGATGCACTCGCACTGCACCCACCAGTCGCGGTTCTCATTGACCACGCCTGTGTCGGTCCATTTCTCATACACCATCGCCCCGTCGCCGCGCAAGCCCTCGCCAGCAGCTTGTGCAAGCGGTCGTATCGCTTGCTCCACCCGCTCTGTCAGGGCATCATCGCCGAGCACGAGCGCCGTCTCGTGAAGAAGCCACGACGCCTCGATGTCGTGCCCGAAGCTCTGGATATTGCGCTTCCCCTGCCACTGCTCATCGAAAAAGAGGTCAAGGTGGTGGGTCACGGGATTGAGGATGGTGTCGAGGAAGAGGTCGAGCAGACGGCGTGTCTGCCGCTCAAGCAAGGGGTCGCGCCACACACGCAGCAAGTTGGTGTAAGGCTCGATGATGTGCAGGTGCGTGTTCATCGTCTTCGCGCCGTTCTCATCCTTGTCGCTGAGACGCATGTCGGCTATCGGCTTCCACTCCCGGGTGAGGGCCTCGACATAGCCGTTGTTCACGGGGTCGAAGGCATGCTCCTCCAAATCGTGGAAGAGTCGCATCGCCCACTGCAAAGCTTCATCATCGCCTGTGGCACGCGCCAGTTCCGACATGCCATAGATGGTGAAACCGATGGCATAGCTCTGCTTCTTGGTGTCGAGGGGGTTGCCGAGCGCATCGACACTCCAGAACACGCCACCGAGCTCATGGTCGATGAAATGGTCGATGATATAACGCTTGGCCCTCATGGCAGCCTCAAGATACTCGTTCTTATGGAGCACCCTGTAGGCAGCGGCAAACGCCCAGAGGATGCGGGCGTTGAGGATGGCTCCCCGCTCCGCCCCGGCAATGAGCGTCCCTTTTCCGTCGATACGTCCATGAAACCCACCATTAAGATGGTCCATCATACGCTCGAGCCAGAAACGCAGGATGTTCTTCTCGAGAACATCCTGCATCTCCTTTTTCATCACAGCTATGGTTTCTGTCATCATTATTTCTTAATGGGATACACGTAAGTGAGCAGAACGATGAGCAGGGCTATACCGGCGGGGAACAACGAGAAGAGCGACCACACCATGTTAAGCACCGAGTCGGTGATGGAGGCGGGGTCGACACTGGTGTTGCCCATCTCATCGGTAATCATGCTGGCACCGGCAAGTCCTAAGAAGAGTGCCACGAGGGAACCTGAGATGGCCGTGCCAAACTTCTGTGCCATGGTGCCCGACGAGAAAATCAAGCCCGTGGAGGAGGTGCCGTTCTTCTCTGTGGCATAATCGGCCACGTCGGCATACATCGACCACAACAGGGGTGAATAGAGGCCGATACCGATGGAGGTGAGAATGACGGCACCCACCATCACCCAGATGTAGGCCGGATCCATAGGAACAAAGAAGAAGAGGATGGAGAAGACCAGGCAGATGATGGCCGCCCACCTGAAAGCCTTGCGCTTCGAACCAACCCACTCCGTGAACTTAGGCGAGACGCCACCGAAAATCATACAAGTGAGCTCGCCGAAGGTCATGAACACCGTATAGTTGATGATGAGGCCGCTTATCGTCACGTTGCCATGCAGACAGTACTCGAAGAGGTAGCCTGCCACTGCATAGCGGAAACCATTGAAGAAGTTGGTGCAGATACCGATGAGGGTCAGGTAAATCCACGGCTTGTTCTTGAAAAGGTCGATGAAGGGTTGAGCCGAGAATTTCTCGGCACGCACGGGCTTCAGGCGCTCCTTGGTGAGCAGGCCACAAGCCAGCGTTCCGAGGGCTGCTATGGCGCCGAAGAAAGCACCCAGCACGGCATACTGGTGCTGCTCCGACCCACCCACGAAATGCTGCAGATAGGGGAAGGAAAGCAGGGTGATGAAGCCCATGGCGTATGCGCCCACCATACGGAAGGAAGAGAACTGGTTTTTCTCGTTGTCGTCACTGGTCATCACGCCTAAGAGCGAGCCGTATGGCACGTTGACTGCTGTATAGAGCGCCATCATGAGCAGATATAGCGAATAAGCCCATATCCGCTTGCCCACCGGACCGAAATCGGGGGTGTAAAGGAGCAGGGCGAATACCAGTCCGAAGGGGATGGCGCCATAGATGAGCCATGGACGGTAGGTGCCCCAGCGGCTCTGTGTACGGTCGGCCAGACTGCCCATGAGGGGGTCGGTGATCACGTCGAACATACGTGCCACGAGCATCAGGGTGGCGGCATCGGCAAAGGTGAGTCCGAAGACGTTGGTGAAAAACAGGGGAAATGCGATGGACATGATTTTCCATGTGATGCCACCGGCGGCCGCATCACCAAGCGCATAACCGATTTTCTCTTTTAGGGAGGCTTTTTCTGTCATATTGCTGATAATTGCTATGGATTGTACTGGATATTAGACTGTTGCCTGTTTGTTCTTTTCTATGAGTCGCTTGATGGTTTCCACGGAGGCCGCCGTGGTGAGACCGTCCTCGGGCGTGTTCATACAGTAATCGACGAGCTGTTCGATGGTTGAGGTGGCCACATGCATGCGGGTGTCGCTCGAGGCGTAGTAAATGAACACCTTGCCGTCGTCGTCGGCTATCCAGCCGTTGGCGAAGACCACATTCATCACGTCGCCGATATACTCCCATCCCTCGGGCACGAGGAAATAGCCACCGGGCTGTGCGATGACGCGTGTGGGGTCGTCGAGAGCAGTCATATACATGTAGAGCACATAGCGCAGGCCGCTCGCGCACGCTCTTACGCCATGCGCCAGGTGGAGCCATCCCTGTGGGGTCTTGATGGGGTGCGGCCCCTCGCCGTTCTTCACCTCCATGATGGTGTGGTAGTGGCGGGCGTTGATGATTTTCTCCTCCTTGATTTCGGCATGGGTGATGTCGTCTACGAGTGCCCATCCTATGCCGCCGCCCGAACCCGTGTCGATGAACCCATCCTGCGGGCGGGTGTAGAAGGCATATTTGCCATCGACGAACTCGGGATGGAGCACCACGTTGCGCTGCTGGCTGGTGGCGATGAGGTCGGGCAGCCGCTCCCAATGCACCAGGTCCTTGGTGCGGGCGATGGCCGCCGTGGCGGTAGCTGCCGAGAGGTTTCCCGGCTGCGTGTCGTCGTGGCGCTCGGCGCAGAAGACACCATACACCCACCCGTCCTCATGTTGGGTGATGCGCATATCATAGATGTTGGTGGCTGGGACGATGTCGTCGGGCATGGTGATGGGTTCGGGCCAGAAGCGGAAGTTGTCGATGCCGTTGGGACTTTCTGCCACGGCAAAGAACGATTTCCGGTCGGCTCCCTCGACCCTGACGACGATGACATATTTCCCGTTCCACTTGATGGCGCCGCTGTTGAGGGTGGCGTTGATCATGATGCGCTGCATGAGGAAGGGGTTGTCTTTCTCGCAGAAGTCATACCGCCAGGTGAGTGGAGTGTGGTCGGCAGTCACGATAGGGTTTTGGTACTTGGTGTAAATACCGTTGCCCCACTCCACCGGTTGGTTCTGGCGTGTGAGCAATTCCTCGTGATGGGCTTTCAAAGCCACTATTTTGGTTGAGTAGTTTGTCATGATGGTCTATAGGTTGAGGATTGTCACTTATTGGTTGATATCTTTGAGGAAGAGGGTGTTGGCGGCTTCGTAGAGTCGCTTGAAGTCTGCTGCGCTTACTTGGTCGGGGTCGGGTGCGAAATACTCCACCTTGTCGGTACCGTTGTAATTGCGCCAGGTGAGGAAGTAGCTGATGGGATACTTGTCGAGCTGGGGTTTGAGCACACGTGTCCACCAGGTGGAGTCGGGGATGTTCTTGTAGCCGCATTCGGTCACGGCGACAAGTTTACCGTTTCGTTTGGCGAAGTCGCAGAGGAAGGTGAGGTCTTTGTCGAAGGCGCCCACGAACTCCTCCTCGGTGCCCCACTGGTAGGCATCCTCGCCGATGAGCTCCACCCTGTCGTTGCCAGGATAGCGCTTGGTGAACCGCTCTTCGTCCCATCCTCCGTCGAGGTTGGGCGAGTAGCTCCACAGCAGGTTGTCGAGTTGCTCTGCCTTCAGCCGGTCCTGAAGGGTGTTCCACAGACCGAGATACTGCTCATCGGTGCACAGTTTCTGTCCCCACCAGAACCAGGAGCCGTTGTTCTCGTGCCAGGGTCTGAAGATGATGGGCACGGGTGTGCCATCCTCGGTTTTCAGGGTCTTGAGGAAGTCGGAGACTCTCGTCATCCATATATCGAATTTCTGCTTCACGCTGTCGTTGTGCAAGATTTGGTCGACGACGGTGGTGTCGCTCACGTCCCATGCATTGCCTCCTGTGACGGGGTTGCGTGGATGCCAGCTGATGGTGACGATTCCCCCTCTGAGGTGATGCTTGATGAGTTCGGTGCGGATACGGTCGAACGACACGCTGTCGAGGTTTTTCGCATCACCCATCTCGATGCCTCCCAGGTCGAAGCCCATGATGGCGGGATAGTCGCCCACCGTGGCGAGCACGTCGCTGCGGTCGGTGCCGGGCATGGTGTCGCCGTCCCAGGTGAGCCCGTAGAAGGGGTCGTCCTGATGGCCGTACATATAGCCTTTCTGCTGCAGGACCTGCATCCGTTCGAGCAGCTGCTGGGCACCGGTCTTGGATGCCTCATTCACATTAGTGCATGCAATCGCCGTCATAGCGATAAGAAACAAGTAAGTCAGTTTTTTCATGTCAGAATAATAGATGAACTATGAATGATGAACTATGGATTATCTCAATCCCATTTGCTTCAGGAGCCAGTTTTCCCACTCGTCCCACTGCTCCTGATACCAGTAATGGCCTGTCATCTGATAGATGCTGATGGTTTTGGGTGCGTTGACGACATTGTATACCGACCATGAGGAAGACGGTGGCACCACTTCGTCGTTATAGCCGAACGTGAAAAACGAGGGGCAGGAAATCCGCCGTGCGAAATTGATGCCATCGTAATACCTGGCACCTTCCACCTTTTTCATGTCGGGGCGCTGCACCTGATAGAAATAGTGTGGCCATCCGCAAGCCCTTTTCTGGAGCGCGACCTCATAGTCGCACATGGCATCGTGCACGGCGCCCATGAAGGTGATGCGCTTGTCGAGCGCAGCCACGGCAAGCGACAGGAAACCGCCCTGGGAGGCGCCGGTGACGCCGATGTCCTTTCCGTTCCACTCGGGCAACGAGGCGATGTAATCGACAGCACGGACGGCTCCGACGACGACCCTCTTGTAGTAGTTTTTCTCCGGCTCGTCGAGATTGGTTTCCCAATATCCCTCGAAGGCGCCATGGTTGAGGTTGTCGTAAACTTTCTGCTCCATGGTGACGGGGATGCCGTGAATGCCTATCTCGAGCACAACGGCTCCCTGGGAGGCAGTCCACACATCACCGGAATAGGGTCGCGACCCGGCGCCGGGCACACGGAGCAGGGCCGGATATTTGCCTGGCTTCACGGGGAGGCAGAGGATGCCGTAGATACGCCCCTGTGGACGGTCGTTGACGAAGCTCACCTCATAGACGTTGACCTCCTGGGTGCAACGCTCAGGCAACAGCCTCACCAATGGGTCGAGGGCATTGTTGCGCGCCTGGCTGAGGGCCTTGGACCAGAATCCGTCGAAATCGGCAGGACACTGCGTGGCGGGCTGCAACAGCTCGGGCGAGAAACCGGCCGTGCACAGTCCCACATAGTCTTTGCCCTCCACATGGGCGGTCACCTTCAGACGGTAGAAACCAGGAGTCTTCATCGTGCCCGACCATTTCATCGTGCCATCCTTGAGCGTGACGTTTTTCTTTTTCACATCAGGATACATCTCCGGACCTGCCTCGTAGTCAATCACTGCGTCATCAATCAGCGTGCCCGACTTAAGGACATTCACGACAAACTGGGCTTTCTCACCCACCTTGTAATTCCAGTCCTTGTGGTCGGGTGTCACCGTGACCACGATATTGTTGCCTCTTATCTGCCCCTTGGCGGGGAGAAGCGCAAACATCAGGAGGAAAAGGAATAAATATTTTTTCATGATTTCAAGAATCTATTAAATAGAACTTCAAAAACAGTCATGGTCCGTAAAGGGGGCTATTGCCCGATTTTAGCCATCCGGTCCACCTCCTGGCGTATGACCTTCAAGGTGGATGTGTCCGATGCGAAAACGGAGTTCAGCCCCTGTGCTTCCTGAGCGGGGTCGCCGGTGTAGTCGTCGCCCACCATCCATTGCTCGTGCTGCGGGTTGGCAAAGCCTCCCCATCCCCAGAAGTTGCATCCGGCGAAATGTCCTCCGCTGCCGGCGTTATCGCCCACGATGGAGAAGACGAAACGGTAGAATCCGTCGCGCCCCTCGGTGGTCACGTCCTTGCCGAACTTGAAGCCATCGCGTGGATAGCCGAACTCCTCCATGACGAGAGGTTTGTTGAGCTTGTCGCAGATGGTGAGATGGCGGTCGATGTAATTCTTAGTGCTGTCGCAGCTGGCCTTGAGGTCCTCGACGAGATGGTCGGGACGTGCCCACGACCAGTTGTAGGGCCACAAGTGGATGTTGCAGTAGTCGATGTTCGGGTCGGAGCAGATACGCTCGTAGCAGGCGAAATCGCCCTCGCAGCCCCATGCCCCCTCGCTGCCGATGGAGATGAGATGGTTGGGGTCGAGACTGCGGATGAGCGCGGCGGCCTCGGCGAGCCATTTCTCAAAGTCGGGCAGGGCCTCCCGGCTGAAAGCCCTGGGCTCGTTGCCTATCTGCCACGACATGATGGCGGGGTCGTCGACATAGCGCAGCCCGGTGTAACGGTTGGTACGCCCGATGATGAACTTCACATAGTCGTAGAAGAGCTGGTGGGCCTTGGCGTTGCTGGCATACTGCTCCACAAACTTCATGTAGGCGGGATATCCATCCTCGTTGGGCCGTGGTGCCTTGCCCGCTCCGGCATGCTCCAGGTAGAAGCCGTAGCCACCGCTCCACTCCCATGAGTTGTTGAGATAGAGCACGGCGAGCATGTCGCGCTTTCCCAATTCCTGCATGAGGAAGTCGAGACCGGCGAGTATGGTGTCGTTGTATTCGCCGGGAGCCACTTGCAGCGTGGGTTCCACCTTGGTGGTGACTCCCCGCTGCCCGTCGCTGCCAACGAGGATGCGCAGGTTGTCGATGCCCATCTCCTTCATGAAGTCGAGCTCACGACAAAGTCGCTCCCTGTCGCCGCCCTGGCCCTCGCTGCCGAGGATGGCGCCATACCAGAAATTGGTTCCCACATAATAATAAGGTTTTCCGGCACGCACGAAATGCCCATCGCTCACTTTGACAAAGGGGCTTTCCGAAGGGGATGACTGGCACGACATCAGGGCCAGCACCGACACTACACAGAACAGGATATTTTTCATAAAGGTAGATGGTTTGCTTAGATGTTGCAAAATAACGGAAAATTCGCCAAAAATCATAATATTTTAATGACCATGTTTGATACTTTTTGCCTTTTTGGAAAAAGAGGGGGAAAAAACCATAAAAACAATGGGTTAATTCCATTTTATGAGGCCAGGCGACGAGCGAGGAAGGCCATCATCCATAAGCCATCGTGGGGTGCGACGTCAGGTCGCCTAAGCTTGAAAACCAACCGCACAATCAATTCGAAATGCCACACCTCAATGATTGTTATTGGGAAGATGGCGGATAATCATAAAAAAAATGTATCTTTGCAAATCCAATCGTTTCACACTATCAAAAACAAATAGAATCATGAGAAAGTATTTATTGACGGCGATGCTGATACTTGCTGCATGGGGCAACAGCATGGCTCTGAATGCGCAACAGACATCGGGAGGACAAGTGACTTCGCCCGACGGGAGGCTCAGCGTGACGGTGGGCACCAAGAGCGGCTCCGGAAACATGTGCTATACGGTCTCGTATGACGGACGCCCGGTCATTTTGGAGTCGAACCTGGGTTTTGTGGCCGACGTCGCCGACTTTTCCGGCAAGGTGCAGCATCTGGAGACAAGGCACGACAAGGTGAGCAAGGACTATACGATGCCACAAGTCAAAGCCTCCAGAATACATTACGAAGCCAACCAAATGGAGGTGGATTTCAAGAGCGGCGACATCGTCACAACGGTGACGTTCCTCGTATCCGACAACGATGTGGCTTTCCGCTATACGCTCCACCGGCCCAAGGCCGACAATCCGAAGTGTGCCGTCATCCAGCGCGAGGCCACCTCGTTCCGCTTCCCCGATGGCACCACCACTTTCCTCTGCCCACAGATAGGCCCCATGACGGGCTGGGAGCGCACGAAGCCGTCCTATGAGGAGGAGTACCGTGCCGATGCACCGATGACCGACAAGTCGCGATTCGGCCTGGGCTACACCTTCCCCTGCCTTTTCCGCCTCGGCAACGACGGGTGGGCGCTGGTGAGCGAGACGGGTGTGTCGAGCGCCTACTGCGGCTCGCGGCTGAGCGACTACGACCCACAGAAGGGCTATACCGTCACATTCCCCGAACAAGGGGAGTTCAACGGCATAGGGACGTCGACGGCAGGCATCCCCATCCCGGGCAGCACGCCATGGCGCACCATCACCTTGGGCAACTCGCTGAAGCCCATCGTCGAGACGACCATCCCCTACGACGTGGTGGAACCGCTCTACGAGGCCACCCAGCCGTTCCAACCGGGGCGCTACACCTGGAGCTGGCTCATCTGGCAAGACAACTCCATCAACTACAACGACCAGGTGCAGTTCATCGACCTGGCTTCTGCCATGGGCTTCGAGTTCTGCCTGGTCGACAACTGGTGGGACCGCAACATCGGACGCGAGCGAATGGCAGAGCTATCGCGCTACGCCCAGTCGAAGGGTGTGAGGCTCATGCTGTGGTACAACTCCAACGGTTTCTGGAACGACGCGCCACAGACTCCGCGCGACTGCATGTCGACCTCATACGCCCGCGAGCGCGAGATGAAATGGCTCAAGAGCATCGGGGCGGCAGGCATCAAAGTCGATTTCTTCGGCAGCGACAAGCAGGAGACAATGCGACTCTACGAGGACATCCTCGCCGACGCCAACCGCTATGGGCTGCAGGTGGTCTTCCACGGCTGCACCATACCGAGGGGATGGGAGCGCATGTACCCCAACTATGTGGCGAGCGAGGCGGCACTGGCCTCGGAGAATGTCTATTTCTCGCAGCACCACTGCGACACCGAGGGTTTCGAACTCACCATGCATCCCTTCTCGCGCAATGCCGTGGGCACGCTCGACTGGGGGGGCATCATCATGAACCGCCGCATGAGCCGCGACAACAAGAGCCGCAATTACCGCCGCACGTCCGACATCTTCGAGATGGCTTCGGGTATCGTCATACAGACGGCGGTCAACTGTGTGGCCATGCAGCCCAACAACCTCACCGAACTGCCTCAGTTCGAGCTCGACTTCCTGCGTGCCCTGCCCACCACCTGGGACGAGACACGCTTCATCGACGGCTACCCCACCCGCTACGCCATCATCGCCCGGCGCCATGGCGACAACTGGTATGTGGGTGGACTCAACGGCACCATGGAGCCCATGACCCTCACCCTCAACCTCCCCATGATGGCAGGACAGACAGTGGACTACTACACCGACCAGCCCATCAAGGTCAAGAAAGCCTCAAAAAATGACAAAAAAGTAGAACCGGCGGAAAATTCCGACAACAAATACCTCCTCCCCACCTCAGAAAAGCGCACGCTCAAAGTGGGAAAAGACGGAAAGGCTAAAGTCACCCTCCAGCCCATGGGCGGTATCATCCTGAAAAGATAGGCTTTTTCTTGAGGGAGTTTCCTTGAGGGAGTTTAGTTTTCTTGAGGGAGTTTTCTTGAAGGAGTTTAGGAGTTTAGACGTATGATTCGAGGGATTCGGGCTTTGGCTTAGGGCAATTGACTAAGGGCGGACTAACGGCCGCCTCACGGTGGCTTGAAATCTAAGGTCTAAAGTCTAGAGCCTAGAGTCTAAAGTCTAGAGCCTAGAGTCTAAAGTCTAAAGTCTAGAGCCTAAAGTCTAAAGCCTAGAGTCTAAAGTCTAAAGTCTAAAAAAGGGGTTAAGGCAAATGCCTTAACCCCTTTTTCTTTATTCATTCATCAGTGCTTTGACGATGTCGTCCTCATACCATGTGAGGGTGAGTCGGTCCATCAGTCCCATCCACCAAAGGCCGGTGGTGTTGTACTGCTTGAACTTCTGCACCATGTACTGTGCATATTTCACACGCTCTTTCATATCCACATGCGTGCCTCCTGCGGCGAACTCGCCAAAGAAGTAGGGCACGCCGAAGTCGGAGCCGAAACGCTTGTCGACACGGGAGAAGATGTCGTCAATCTCCTTCTTGCAGTCATCATCGAAGATGTAGAGCCAGTATTGGTCATCGCCGTTGTCCTTGTTGCCATCGTTGCAGAACCAATAGGGGTCGTAGCTGTGGATGGAGCAGAGGAGGTGGTTGGCATGGATGTCCTTGGGCAACTGCATACCATTGAGCTTCGCGGGCGAGCTGCCGGCACCGTAGGTGTTGACAAGCAGGTTGCGGTAGGCATTGTTGCCGCCCGTGGCACGGACCACGTCGACGAAGTCTTGCTCGAGCTTGTTGATAGCCTCATAGCAGGTGGGGTCGGCAGGGTCGCCCCATTCACCATTGCGGCTCAGGATTTCGTTGAAGGCCTCGAACACCAATCGGTCGTCATAGCCTTTGAAGTGGTTGGCGATTTGTGTCCAGAGGGTCTTGAAACGGGCGCTGATGGTGGGATAGTTCTCCAGGTCGGCAAGGAGCCAGTGGGCACCATCGGTGCGCGAGGCGTCGTATTCGCTGGCGTCATGGTGAATGTTGAGGATGCAGTAGCAGCCGGCATTGAGCACCATGTCCACCACCGCCTGCACACGGTTCATCCACTCTGCCGACACCTGGTCGTTGGCATCCATGTGGGGGAACCACGTCACCGGCACGCGGATGGTCTTGAAGCCGCGCTGGGCGATGGCACCGATGATTTCGGGCGTTGTGAGGGGCTGTCCCCAGCAGGTCTCCCAGTCGGCAATGGTCGTCGGGTTGAACCATGAGAGTGCCGTGTCGTGGTTGGCCTCAAGGGTGTTGCCCAGGTTGTAGCCCATGCCCATTTTCTCGACGAAGGTGAAGGAGCTCATGAAGGGGTCGTTGGGGTCGGTACCCGTACCGTTCTGCTTGATGGCGACCACCTTGCTGAGGTTCCCCGAGCGGAAGGTGAGAGTTGTGGCACGCTCTGCTCCCTCGTTCTTGCTCACCTCGATTTTGGTGTACGAGCGTTTGTTGGTGTAGCCATATCCGGCATGTACGGCGAGTTTGCACCATGCGGTGTCGGAGAGTTCAGCCGTCCAGTTGCCGTCGGCCTCGACACCCAGCACCACGCTCCCCTTGCCAATGGAGAAAGCGAGTTCGGAGACGGACAGCGAGTCCTTATACACTTCTATTTTCGAGGCCGTACCCGTTCTCAGGCCGGTATCGACATTTGGGTTCTCCACATCGCTGCAGGCCACGAAACCCATCATGGTGGCGACGAGCAGCAGGGTTCCAAATATGCTTTTTGTTTTCATCTTTACTACGTTTTAGTTGGGTTCTACTTCTTTTTGTAGAAGATGCGCACATTGTCGATATACACATCCACATCTCCCCTCGCCGTTCCCTGGTTGATGAACTGGATACGGAACTGGTTGATGCCGTTTTCGACAACGAAGCGGTAGTCTTTTCCTTTGTATTTGCCGAATTTGCTCAGGGGCACCACATGGCGGTACCACTTGCCGATGGGTGCGTTGCCATCAATGTCGGCGAGCACCGGCTGGTCGTGGGTGAAAGTTCCGCTGGAATAGTCGGCCCATCTGAAGGTGTCGTACTGGTTGACGGTCTCCGGTGGGTTGGGAGTGCCGTTGTCGGCATTCTCTGGCACGGGGTCCTCGCTGTCGTACTGCAGGAAATAGCGCAGATAGCCGGTAAAGGTGCCGTTGTTGAAGGAGCTCTCATTGTTGAACACCTCCATGGCGAGATAGACGTCATCGGTGGAGGCATCGGCGGGGATGAGGTCGAACGAAGGCATGGGGAACTTGTTGCCGTCCCAGTCCTTGCGGAAGTAAATCATCTGGCCCCACCACTGCTGTCCTTCCTCCTCGAGGAAGAAGTGCGCCATGAGTCCGTCGGCGGTGTAGGGTGGGTCGTCGCCATTGGCTCGCTCGAAGGTGACATTGGGTCCCCACCCGTTGTCGGTGGCATTGCCGTCGAAGTTGGCGAACAGCCCGCTGGTGTTCCAGAAGAGCACGGAGCCGACGCCACCGGGTGTTGTGACGGTGAGCACGCCATCGCCGCCCTCGGCGGGCACCTCTGGCATGGTGAAGGTGATGGCATCCTCGCTTGCGGCAACGGTGAACTGCTTGGGAGTGAGGGTTATATCGCCGAACTTGATGCTCTCCACCTGCACGAACTCACGTCCGCTGATGACGACCTCCTCGCCTGGCACCGGCATGTCCGATGAGATGTCGAAGATGATGGGCTGTCCGGGATATTTTGAGAAGCCGATGTAGGTGGTGCCGGCAGCGGTCTCTATGACGAGCGTACCCTTCTCATAGGGCAGGTTGGGGATGACGACGCCCAGTTCCGAAGTGGTCTCGAAAGCCAACGTGCGGCTGTTCTGGTGATGGTCTTTCAACAGCGTCTTGAAACCAGCGGCCTCCACATGGTTGCCGCCTACTGTCTCCCACTTGGTGGTGTCGAGCTGCTCGGAGGAGAGGTCGGTGAAATAGACTTTCTCGATATCGACGAGGTTGAGGCCATAGACATAGAGTGAGTCGCCGGCCTGACGGGGATAGAGGCCCTGGATGCGCGAGATTTGCGGATAGGGAGCGGTGATTTTGAAGGCATAGACCGCTGTTCCGTGCGAGGTCTCCACCCTGATCTCATCTTTCAGCGTGCTGTCGAAGGCGGTGAGCTTGAAGCCATTGGTCTCGGTGGGCACGTTGACGATGACGCTGTGGTCGGTGTTCATGGTAGGATTGAAATACACCTCCTGGTCGTTGATATACACCTTTCTCACATCGCTCAGGTTGCGGCCGATGATGGCGATGAGCGAGCCCGGACCGGCCTTGGTGAAGGTGCTGTCGGCCTTGGCGGGGTCGCACGACCTGACGGCGGTGATTTCCGGTGTTCCCATGCCCTCCTCGTCATCCTTGCACGAGGCGACCGACAGGGTGAGTATGGCGAGCAGCAGTGCGGCCATCCACCCCTTGCTGATGAAATATCTGTGATTTGTCATAACTGTCTTCTTGATGGGATTATTGTTTTCCGAAGTCGTAGGCCTGTGGCGGCTGGTTGAAATAGGGGTTCTGGATGACGTCGGCCTCGGGGTAAGGCATGAAGATGTTGGCCTCGCTGAGCACGATGGGCGCGTAGTCGGCGCCGCGTGAGTTGGCCAGGGAGTCGAGGTCGTAGACGTAGCCCTGCTTGGCGCTCTTCACCACCGTCTGGTCGTCGTCGCTCATCCTGAGGCAGTCGCTCCAGTAGCAGTGCCCCTCGCTGTCGTAGAAGTACCAGTTGTTGGTGCCGGGGAAGACGCAGCGGTAGCTGAGCGTACGGTCTTCGTTCATCAGCACGTCGCCGCTGTTGAGCATGAAGGCACGGTGCTGCTTGTGGTTGAAGAAGTCGAGCATGTACTGTGGCTTCCAGCGGTACCAGGTGACCATGTCGTACCAGTTGCAGTATTCGAGACAGAACTCGATGCGCCTCTCACGGATGAGGTCCTCGAAGGTGAAGGAGGTCTTGGCGGGCAACTTGGCCCTGAGGCGTGTGGCGTTGAAGGCCTTGAGGGCCTCGGGGTCGGTGGTCGAGGTGTTGTTGCCGAGCAGTGCCTCGGCCTTGATGAGATAGACGTCGGCCAGGCGCATGATGTAGGTGTTGAGGGGCGATGCCTGCTGGGCGAGGTGTCCGTCGCAGTCGGCCTTGGTGCCCACGACGCCTTTCTTGCACTGTATCCAGTTGGTCTTGTAGGTGTAGCCGCCCTTCTCACTCCAGATGTAGCTGTAGAAACGGCCGGGGGTGAAGAAGGTGCCGCGGAGGCGGAAGGAGTCGGCGGGTTCCTCGTTGTAGTAGTTGATCATGTCGACCGAGGCATGGAGGCTGCCGCCCCAGCAGTTGACGTCGGTGACATCGGCCCAGGCAAGGTCGGAGATGAGGTTGTTGTTCGAGGCGTATTCCCCGAGCAGCGGGTCTGCCCAGCGCATGGCGAGCAGCGTCTCCTCATTGTCGTTGTACTGCGGGCGGAAGAGGTTCTCATAGTCGTCGAGCAGGCGGTACTGGCCGCAGTTGATGACTTCGTCGCAGAGGTCGACGACGCGCCTGAGGGTGGCCTCATCGCGCTGGCCCTTGTTCCATCCGCTCTGTGCGAGGAGCACCTTGGCGAGCATGGCCTTGGCCACATAGCGCGAGGGGTGGTAGTTGACGCCCTTCTCGGGCAACAGCTCGGCGGCACGCTCGAAATCGCGCACGATGAACTGCAGCACGCTCTCCTCGGTGGCGAGCGGACGTACGGGCCGTGAGGTGGCATCCACATTGTCCTCGTAGAGCACCACCTCGCCCCAGCCTCTGAGGAGATAGAAGTAGGCGGTGCCTCGCATGAGCATGGCCTCGCCGCGTGCCTGGTTCTTGGCGTTCTCCGAGACGGTGGAGGCAGTATAGTTGTCCATGTCGTTGATGAGCTGGTTCGACATGGCGATGACCATGTAGATTGACGACCAGGCGTTGACGAGCACATCGGTCAGGCCGGTGATGGTGAAACGTGCGAACTCTCCCTGCAGATAGGGGCTCCAGGCGTCGTTGGCACGGAAGGAGCCCATGCCCACGATGGCGCGCTCGTTGTAGCCGCTCCATGCGTAGTTGTACAACGGCTCAATGGCCTTGATGACGGCCTCGTCGGTGGAGTAGAAGTTGTCGGCGGTGTAGCCGTTGCTGGGCGTGCGGTCGAGGAAGTCCTCGCCACAGCTTGTCACGACAAGCGAGAGCACGAAGCCGAATATGATGATGAAACTAAATTTTTTCATTGTGTCTTGCTATTTTTGATTTCCATCTTCTGTTGTCTGCATCCATCAGAAATTAACTTTGAGGCCGAAGTTGTAAATTCTTGGCGAGGGATAGCGGTAGCGGTCGATGCCCTGCAGCACGACGCTCTGCCCTATGGAGCCGAGCTCCGGGTCGTAGCCGTCGTATCCCGAGATGGTGAAGAGGTTCTGCACGTTGGCATAGACCTGCACCCAGTCGAGGCCAAGATGGTTGAGCCATTTCTTGGGCAGGTTGTAGGCGAGCGAGAGGGTCTTGAGCCTGATGTATGAGCCATCCTCGATGAAGCGCGAGCTGATGCGGTTGTTGTCGTTCTGGCTCTCACCGCTGACGCTGATGCGCTGTGTGCGTGCGCTCTCGGGGTTGGTGACATAGACGTTGGAGATGTCGTTGAGCGAGCCTTCCTCGTTAATCAAGCCGATGCGTGCGTAGTCATTCACCAGGGTGAGCTTGTTGCCCCACGCCGTGGGGTCGGAGTGGTTGAGCTTGACAAGGTTGAAGAGGTCGTTGCCCACACTTCCGTTGAAGAAGAACGAGAGCTCGAGGTCTTTCCAGCGGATGACGTTGTTCAGACCGAAGGTGAAGTCGGGGTTCGGGTCGCCGATGTACTTGCGGTCGGCCTCGGTGATCTTTCCGTCGCCGTTGACATCCTCAAACTTATAGTCGCCCACCCAGATGCCGCGCTGGGCTATGGGATAGAGGTCGCCGTTGGAGTCGGCGGGACGGGCCACGGGCAGACGGTCGCCATTCTGGTCGAGCATGTATTCTCCGAGCTGGTTCTTCTGGTAGAAGTCGTCCTCTTTGGTGAACATGCCGATGACGTTGTAGCCATAGAAGCGGCCTACGGGGCCGTCAATCTCCGACAGGGTGTATACCTGACCGCCTACACTGCCGGGGATGGAAGCATCGTCGGTGTAGAGCTTCGTCAGCTTGTTCTTGTTGAACGAGATGGTGGCTCCTGTGCGCCATTCGAAGTCGTTTTTCGATACGTTGACGGTATTGAGGGTGAACTCGATACCTTTGTTCTGCATGGCGCCGGTATTGACGTAGGGGGCTGAGATGCCTTTCCATCCCGTGTTGTTGACCACGTACGAGGGCAGTGTGGCCTGCATGAGGAGGTTGTCGGTCTTCTTGATGTAAGCGTCGATGATGAGCTCCACCCTGTTGTTGAAGAGCGAGAGGTCGAGACCGACGTTGTAGGCTTTGGTTTCCTCCCACTTGAGGTCGGGATTGGCGAAGTTGCCCGAGAAGAAGCCGGTGCCCCATGCCGTGGCGACGCTCTTCATGGCGATGCCGTAGGCGTAGCTGCCCGACTGCTGGTTACCTACGAGTCCCCATCCGAGTCGGAGCTTGGCGTTTCTGAGCCAGCTGATGTTTTTCATGAAGTTCTCCTGGGTGATGCGCCATGCGAGTGCCACCGAGGGGAAATAGCCCCAGCGGTTGTTCTCGCCGAAGTTCGACGAGCCGTCGGCCCTGAGGGTGGCAGTGAGCAGATAGCGCTCGAGGAAGTTGTAGTTGAGACGTCCGTAGTACGACTCGATGGCCCAGTCGGAGCCCTGCTCACTGTTGGTGGCAGTGGAGGCGTCGCCCACGGCGATGCTGCGCACGGTGTCGAAGAGGAAGCCTCTGCGGCCCATCGATGCCTGGTACCACTCGCCTTCCTGCGACTCATGGCCGGCCATGATCTGCAGATGGTGGCCTTTGAAGGGGTCGAAATCGTAAGTGGCGTATTGCTTGAACGACTCGTAGGTGTTGCGCGAATTGCCTCTCGTGAGCTGCGACTCGATGCTCTGCTGGGCGGTCTGGTAGCTGGGCTGGAAGAAGGTGCTCTCGCCAAAACTGCGGTTGCCGCCATACTCCACGCGCAGGGTGAGGCCCTTGATGGGGGTGATATTGGCGAAGACGTTGAAGTCGAACTGGTTGTTGCCTCTGGTGTTGTCGCGCATCTCGGCCTCGAACAGGGGGTTGGAGTTATAGTTGTGCTCCAGGTTGAGGCCGAAGTCGTAGGTGCCGTCGGGGTTGCGGGGCGACATGTCGGGATACTGCACGAGGGCGGTCTGGATGACGTTGTTCTCGTCGAAGGTGATCACCTGGTCGGTCTTGGCATAGGCGGCGTTGACGCCTACCTGGAGCCATTTGGTCACGTTGGTGTCGAAATTGGCACGGAACGACACGCGCTGGAAATTGGAGCCCACACCGATACCGTCCTGGTCGAGGTAGCCACCTGAGATGGAGTAGTGCATGTCTTTCGTACCACCGTTGATGTTCACCTGGTGGTTGTGCATGAAGGCGGTGCTGAAAAGCTCGTCCTGCCAGTTGGTGCCGTTGGTGAGGAGGCTCTGGTCGAGCAGTTCCTCACGGCGACCGTAGCCGTAAATCTCGGCCCTGACATTATAGAACGAGGCGAACTCCTTGAGGTTCATCACGTCGAGCTGCTTGGGCAGTTGCTGCCATCCCACATAGCCTTCGTAGGTGAGTTTGGGCTTTCCCTCATTGCCGCGCTTGGTGGTGATGAGCACCACGCCGTTGGAGGCTCTCGAACCATAGATGGCGGTGGCTGAGGCATCTTTGAGCACTTCGACAGAGGTGATGTCGGAGGGGTTGATGGAACTGAGCACGCTGACGTTGTCGGAGGTCTGTCCCGACATGGCGATACCATCGACGACATAGAGCGGCTCGTTGCCGTTGAACGAGTTGATGCCTCGGATCTGAACGGAGATGCCGCCACCCGGGGTTCCGGAGTTTTGGGTGACCATGACACCTGCGATGCGGCCCTGCATGGCCTGCTCGACGGAGGTGTTGACACCCTGCTTGATTTGCTCCTCGGAGATGGAGGCCACCGAACCGGTGAGGTCGCTTCGCTTCATCGTTCCGTAACCCACGACGACGACTTGCTCGAGCGTCTGTGTGTCCTCCGAGAGTTTGACATTGATGTGGCCTGCTTTGGTGACTTTCACGGCATGTGTGGTATAGCCGATGTACGACACCTCGAGGGTCTGCCCCACCGCGGCGTTGATGGTGAAGTTGCCATCGATGTCGGTGACGACACCCGTGCCCGAGCCTTTGACTTTCACCGTTGCTCCGATGATGGGCTCGTTGGTCTCGTCGGTCACCGTACCGGTGACCTTCGTCTGTGCGAACGCCTGGAAGGGGAGCAAAGCAAAGAGAAGCAGCATCACCTTATATAATATATGGTCATGCCTCACTTGTGACTTGCAAAAATACATAAATGATTGGCTTTTTAGGTTAGTTAGTGTCATTCGACACTGTTAAGTGCTTGTATTTCAGATTTGGCAAGAAAAGAGGGTGGCTGTGGAAAACCACCCTCTTTTGATAGGTTGTAGAAGCTGATTACTTCTGGATGAACTTGCGGCCGTTCATGATGACCACTCCCTTATAGGAGTCGCCAACGCGCTGACCAGAAAGGTTGTAGCGGATGTTGTCCTGAACCTTACCGACCTTCACAGCGCCAATACCGTCGCTGGCTTTCTTCACCAGATAGATGGCGGTAATCTTCAGCGAAGCGGGACCGTCGGTCTGAAGGGCACACTGCTCCACAGTGGTCATGTCGATGCCGTCGAACAGGCACTCTATCTTGGTCACACCAGCATTCTCAGAAGCACTGGCATTGGTGCCGCCCACAAGAATCTGGGTCTTGACGGTGGTAGGCTCAGCAAACTCAAACACAATCTTGCTGTACTCCGACCAGTCGGCATAGGTGTTATCGTCTACCTTGAACCAACCTGCCAAACCGCCCCAGGTGACGGAATTGAAGGTGATGGAGCCATCCTCGTTTCTCACGATGCTCTCTTCACCATTCCAGGTGTAGGTGAAGTTGTCCATCAGGCTCACTTTCTCGCCCTCGGGCTGCTCGGGAGTGACAGAACCTTCTTCCTGCAGGATGGACACCTTGCTCAGTGTGATGTTGCCATCACCATTCATGAGGAACGTGCCGCCCCAGCCCTGGCCGACCAGAGCCTTGGCAAGAATCTCGTCGGTGAGCACCAGGTCGGCATAGCCCTTGCCGGCGAGGTCGACAATCGTATACTCTCTGGGACTGCCGTCGGCCTCAGGCCCCATGTCCTTTGCTGCCCAGCGCACAATCATGCCATCCCAGTGGCCGTGGGTGAGCTCTACCTGCCAGTTGTCGTCGGGAGTGCTCATATAGAAGCGCACGATGTCGCCAGCCTTGGCTTTGGCGTTCTTCAACTCCGAACCTCCATCGGAAAGGATGTAAGGCTGGTCGGCCCAACCATTGACCAAAACGCTGCCTTCCCAGAGGACGGTCTCGACGAGGTCGGTGGCAGGGTCAACAGGTGTGTCGCCAGAAGGTGTGAACACATAGCCGCCGAAGCTCAGCTTGGAGCCGGTGCAGAAGACATAGTAGGTCTCGCCACCTACAACATCAAACTCCACGGTGCCGTTGACCTTCTCCGCAGACTTGTAGTCACTGTTGAGATCCTTAACTTCAGGCTCGTCGCCATCAGCCTTAAGAGTGAGTTCGGAAACGGGGAGGCATGTGCCATCAGAAGCCTTGGCAACAAAGAAAGCCTTGTCGGCGTTGAGCACGATGTAAGCACAGACGTGGCCGGCAACCGTCGGGGTGAGCATGTAGTAGGTTCCCGACTGGGGAAGGTTTCCGCTTTCGGGCTTGTAGCCTGAGCCAGAGCTCTTGTCGCCATCCAGCTCACCATCCTTGGGGTTCTCTTGTCCTACGACATAGACGATGCGGGTCTTCATCTCCATTTCGCCCGTATCCTCGTTCTTCACTTCCACGCTCTGGCCGAAAGCATCAGCGCAGTAGGCCTTCGCGGAGGCAAGCTTCACATCGTAGGGCTGAGACGTACGGTTGTTGCCAAGCACCAATTTTGTGTGCTCAGTGGTCAATGTGGCGCCATTATTGTAGGTCTCTCCATTGGTGAAGAGGGCCTTCTCCTGGGCATTGACTCCAACTGCCAATAAGGCAGCTGCTAAAAAAGTAAATAATCTCTTCATAAGCTAAAATTATAGGTTGAAAATAAAAAAGGTTAAGTTCACATTTTTACGGCACAAAATTACATGTTTTCCACAACAAAACATGATGATATTTTGATAAAGTATGATATTTTTTTGCTTTTTTAATGATTCGGGAAAGAATGACTACTGAATGACTGCCATTCCGCAAATCTTTTATGGGGTGATTTCCATCAATTCTAACACCATTCCCCCAAAACTAACCTCAAATTTGAAACCTAATAACATATATTCAGCGCAATGGCACCCCAACGGGCCCAACGGGCCTTTCAGGCCACCGTCGCTTTCGGAAAGATGGTTTTCGAAATGGATTGTAATCTTTTGATTTTTTTAAATTGATTTTCGACATTTGAAAAGATGGATTTTGTTCGAAAGCAATGGCGCCCCAACGGGTAGGGTGTTCAAAACT